>CAZPQD010000024.1:0-28584 GCA_964588625.1 uncultured Sangeribacter sp.
CGATGGCGAGGTGGAAGGCGAAGGCGTCCTTGAAGGCGATGTTGAAGTAGTGGGGAGTGCCGTTGTAGTAGGGTACGTGGAGGCCGTAGCCTAAGTCGCCTCGGATCACCATCATGCCGATGTCGACGCGCAGTCCGACTCCGGTGCCGAGGGCTATCTCCTTGAGGAAGGTGCGGGCTTCGATCGTGCCGCCGGGTCGAAGGGGGTCGTTCTTGAGCAGCCAGACGTTGCCGGCGTCGATGAAGGCGGCGCCGTGGAGCACGCTTACTATCGGGAACCGGTATTCGGTGTTGAGTTCGAGTTTGAACGTACCGGTCTGGTCGAAGTAGCCGTTGCGTTCGCTCTCAGGGGCGTGGTAGCTGCCGGGGCCTATGCTCCTCACTGTGAAGGCACGGATGGAGTTGGCACCGCCGATGTAGAACTGTTCGGAGTAAGGTACTTCGCGGGAGTTGCCGTAGGCATGCTCAGCTCCGATCATGATTCGCGATACGAGCCACTGGTCGGACTCGCGGAAGAGCCGGCGGCTGTAGACGAGCTGTGCCGTGCCCTTCACGAACTGGGAGAAGGGGGTGCCGAAGAGTTTCTTCTCACCCTTCACGCCGCAGGCTTTGTAGATGAGGTCGAAGAGGTTGCCGGCTTCGGTGAATGTGGCTGTGAAGTTGATGCCGTTGATGCGTGCTCGTTCGAGGAATTTGTCAAGGGTGTATGTGTAGCTGAGCTGGGGGATATACTGGCTCTTGAAACTCTGGGCCACAGCGGGATTCACCGACATGATGGAGTCGAACTCCTCGGTGCTGTGCATCAGTTTGGTGTAGGAGATCTTGAAGGGAGTGAAGGAGTGGTGGGTATTTCGGGTGCCCTGCCAGTCGTAAGTGATGCCGGCATTGAACTCCGCCATCTTGAAATAATGCGGACGGTTGAGCAGGTCGGCGCCGAGCTGCACGGTGGTCCAGTTGAGTTCGCGGTTGGTGCGCCGTATCCATGCCGGGGCGAGCAGGCGCGGGAATGCGAGTGAGGCGTTGAGACCCACCTCGTAGCTGTTGAAGACGCTGCCTCGTCCGCGTCCCGTCTGCCATTCGTAAGAACCGTCGAGAGTGATCGAGAAACGTTCGCCGCCACCGAAGAGATTGTTGTTGGTGACTCCCAACGTGAGGCCCGGACCGATATAGGAGTTGGATTTCGAGGTGGCGTTAAGCTCGATGGAAGCTTCCATCGGTCGCTGGAACTGGGCGGTGATATATACGTCGATTGTAGGGTTGGCTGCCGACGTGTCCACAGGCACAGGCTGGATCGTCACGTTGCCGAACATTCCCATGCGCGAGAGGCGGAGCTGGGTGCGGTCCATATCGCGCACGGAGAAGAGTTTCCCTTCGCGGAAAGTGATGCAGGAGGGTATCATGCTCGTGCGAAGATGCGCCGGCCGCATCACGATGAGCTCTCCTTTTTTGGTCTGTATCGTGTCTGGCGTCCCCGGATTGCGCGTGGAACGACGCTGGATGATGGTCGTTATCTTTCCCGTATGGTAGGCGAGGGTGGCCAGGTCAGGCATATTGTCGGCCAGCGTCAGTTTCAGGGCAATGTTGCCGGGATTGATGGTGCTGTCGGCGAGGAACTCGATATATTCCGGGCGCATGTAGTAATATCCACGGTTGCGCAGACGGTTGACGATATCCACCCTCACCTGCTCCAGCGAGTCGACGCAGAAGCGTTCCCCCTTCACGAGATAATCGTTCTTGCGGGCGAGAGAGTCGATGAAGTCGCAGAGATGGTTGCCCTTTCTGTTGAGCAGGATGATGCTGTCGATCAGGTAAGGTTTGCCGACGTTGAGTTCGTAACTGATGCGTGCTTTCTTCGGATTCTTCTTATCGGGCACCTCTGAATAGAGTGCCGTGGAACCGAAATATCCGTTGTCGTCGAGAATCTGCGTCAGCATCTTGGTGCGTATGGCAGGTTTCACGTCGGAGATAAGTACCGGCTCTTTTGAGAAATTACGGTAGAGCCACCCCTTGAGGCCACGTGTGGAGTCGGAATATGCATTATATATCCAGAGACCCGGCTGCCAGGGATTCCAGAAAAAGGGGGAAAGGATATTGAGTGGCAACGAACCGTTGGGGGGCACATTGATGGCCGACTTGAGGTTGGCCACCATTGCGTCCGGGAGGCGTTCGCCATCGGTGGGATTTATCTTGAACTCCTTGACACCCGTGTAGAGCACTTCGTCATCCGTGAGCCGCTTGGTGGTGGAGCAGGCTCCGGCGAGCAGGAGAACTGCGGCCGCGAGTGCGGGGAGGAGCGCGTAGATCCTTCGGATGAATATGTTATTTGCCATTTTTCTGATCGTCGTTATTGGAGGAAGTCCTGGTTATCGAATCGGAAACGTTCTTTGCCTCAGCATCGGCAGCGGTAGTGTCGGCAGGTTGCGCTTTGCGCCTCCGGCTCTTGAAGGGATTGCGGAAGAGGCCGCGGAGCGACTGCAGCTGACGCTTCATCACTATGCCGACACCCGTCTCCGTGATTTCACCTTCGAGTATGCTCTCATAGCCCGTATGGCGGAAGAGGCGGGCGAGCAGCGAGATATTCTGCGTCTGGCGAATCATGTATTCAAATGAGATGTCGGAAATCAGGTTCTGGCTCAGGTTCTCATCTGAGGAGGCATCAGTAGCGTAATTGCCGCCCACCACAACCTTGAACTTATTGTTGAAGAGTGATTTCGACACCTGATAGGAATACCTCATGGCAGTGGAGCTCTCGCCATCCACAGTGCGGTCATACTGATTGATGCCGAACGAGAGGTCGACGCCGCGTATATTCTTCGCCGCCCAGGAGTTGAGTGTAGATGAGAGATAACTGTAGAGCATGGCTGTGGCGGGCGCTCCGTCGGTGCGCGTTCCCGGACCGGTGTACCTTCCGGTCAGCAGCAGGTTCATGGCCTGCGTGGCTTTCTGGTCGGGGGTCATAGACTGGATTTCATTCTCCACCGTCATGTCATCCTCTGTGGAGAGATCGAAGGAGAGACGCGGATTCTCGAGTGTGTTTCCGATGTCGATTCCGATGTCGAAATTCACTTGCTGCGAATTGCCACCATTGAGGATGGTGGCCTTGGTGACGTTGGTGAGCTGCAGCGACAGCATGGGGTTGAGCACATTGCCGTTCCATGTGATGTGGCTCTGCGGCTCGACGGTCACCATCCTTTCGCCGATGAGCGGCACGGCATAGCGTGCGAAACCGCTTCCGAGCGTCAGCACGCCGTTCAGGCGCATGTCGCCCATGAAGTTCTGGAAATAGTTCAAGTTGCCCGAAGGAGAAATCTGTGCCTTACTCGTGCCGTTGTCCTGGAGGTTGACCGTCACCTGTGTGCCGGGAGTGATGGAGAGGTTGGCCATGATACGCATAGCCATCTGATTATCCAGAGAGTCAGCCTTCGCCACCTGTGTAGTGTCGTTGAACTGCACGAACTTCACCACATCGCCCGACGTCTGCGACGTAAGCTGCGCCGGCGTCATGTTTAGGTTATAGTATATGTCGGTGGTGCCCAGCACATTGACATTGGCCTTCACGTCGAAATGCTGCATCGGGCCCTTCACTGAGGCATCGAGGTTCATGAAAAGCTTGCCGTAGAGGTCGGTGTGCGCTCGCTGGTCGTTGCCCACAAGCTGCACATTGTCGCCCTTGAGACCAAGGTCGAAACGCATCTCTGAGAATTTGCGGGCATCGAAAGTGCCGTCAAGGGTCAGCGGATTGTCGTTGACGGCCCATATGTCGAATTTATTGAATCGGACAAGGTTGCTGTCAACGACTATCGGCTCGTTGTCGAAACGCAGACGTGTGCCGGCCATCGGTATGTAGGCGCTGACAGAGTCGCACGATATGTTGCCATTGATGACGGGAGCCGTGAAGCTTCCGGAGAGGTCGAGTGTGCCATTGAGCGCACCCGCCAAGGAGAGTACATCCGCTCCTAAGAAAGGATTGGCGATGTCGAGCGGGAAGTCGGTGAGGGTAAGTCCGAGGTCTTCCGGTTTCAATCCCGAGACGGAATCCTGCGAGAGGATGGTATGGAGGGCGAGGGCCGGTTTGCCGTTGATCTTCAGGGCTGCCTTCGCGCGTGTGCGTCCTATGCTGTCCATGCCGGCCATGGCGAGCAGATCGAAATTGCCCACCCGCACCTTGTCGTATGTAAGGTCACGCACGTCGATGTTGCCTTTTCCGGTCAGTTCCCGTTCGTTGTAGCGCACACGAAGGTCGCTGTTGATGGAGGCGGTCAGCGGCGGAGCGAACACCGACATCTTCAGGAAGTCCTGAATCTTGATATTGTCGAGGTTGACGTGCAGCTCATCGATACCGTCAGCAGCCGTCTCCGTCATGAGCAGGATACTGCTCTCGTTGCTCTTGGCGAGGAGGTTGGCTTCAATCTTGCCGTTGAAATTATATTCCACGTGGTTGTCGGCATTGAAGGTCCAGGGCATGTATGCGATAGTGGCTTTGAGAGGGGTAAAGTGGAGTTCCACGGCATTGTCGAGCATGGCGGCCGTCAGACCGAGGCGATAGCCCATCTCCCCCTTGATGTTGCGTTGCGTGACGGAAAGGGCCAGACGGTTGCCGCCGAAATATCCGTTGGCATCTACATTGGCAAACTCATCCATGATTCCGGGGCGGTTGCCCATATGCGCCTTATAGTCGATCAGACCGCCGCGCTGAAGCATCCCCAAAGTGATGGTGTCCACACGCGTGGCACCGTCGCGAATACCCGTCACGAGAGCACGGGCACGAATCAGCGAATCGTTGGCAAGCGCCACACTTACTGTATCGAGGGAAATTCCCGAGGGCGTGAGGAACCCGCTGAGCAGACCGCGTCCGGACGCGTTGGCGTTGAGCTTGAATCGGGGCAGCCGCGCCTGAAGTTGCTCTACATCAAGCGACCGACGGTCGATCTGACGCATGACGCTGTCGGCGGCGGCCGAGAAACTGTTGACCACATACTCCAGTCCGCTGTCGGCCTCGAAGTCGAGGCTCGTAAGGTCAGACTCCACGTGCGCCATCACGTTGAGTGGCTGCGCACGGAGGTTGGCAGTCAGGCCGTGAGGTAGCGATATGAACTGGTCGGGGAGGCTCCATTCAATGTCGCCCGCCTTCACATCCACATCATACAGCCATTTGTCGGGATTGGCGGTGCCCGCAAGATAGATGGAACCGCTTCCCTCACACATATCGGGTGTCAGACCGAGTGTCTTGAGGTCGGCATGGTTGATGTTGGCTGTTATGTCGAAGGTGTAGAGGCCATTGTCGATGCTTCCGGAACCATCTATGTCGAAGTCTGCCAACTCATTGGGCGAGCGTGCGGCAATGGTGAAGATGCCGTCATGCACACCCACGTCTGCCGTGATGTCGGTGAGATGATGACCGTTGTAGTCGATTGAGAATACGTTGAGGTTGGCTTGGGTGGAGGCATGTGCAAGCAGAGGATTGAAACCGGCTCCGTGTGCCTTTACGTCGGCCGTTACCCGTCCTATGCCGAGTGAGGGCATGAAATGAGCCACATTGAGGCCGTGGATCTTCACATCGGCATCATAACGCTCCGAATTGAGCGCCACACTACCCCGCGCAGCAAGGTCGCCGGCCGAAGTGCGCAGGTCGAAATCTGCGGCATACTCCTGTCCGCGTGCGTGAGCTGTGCCGTCGATGGTGAGTGAGGGGAGTTCAAAACCGAGCGGACCGGTAAAACGCTGTATGACCGAGGGATTGGTGAGCTTTCCCTCCATGTCGATGTCGGCCACGAGCTTTTTAATATCAAGGGCATTCCTGGCCTTGCCTGTCGCCTTGAGGGAGAAGAGCCCCTGCATTGCCGTCTCGAGGCGTGAGATGGTGACATCCGAGAGTGTGCCCTGCGCAGAAAGTAGAAGCTGCAGAGGCGAGCGCTGAGGGAGTTTGCCCGTGTATGTTCTGAGGTCGGGCATGAAAGCCTCAATGTCAGGAAGTCCCACACTCGCGTTCACGGATGCTTCCACCGGAGCGTTGGGCTCCATGGCCATCAGGGAGAAGGGTAGGTCGGCTGTGGCCGCTATCTTCGAATAGGGGGTGGAGACGTTGAGTTCCTGAAGCTTAAGGCCGGTGGAATCCACCAATACGGTGCCGCTGCCTTGGGTGAGTTGCAGACCACTCCGTTCGCGGCCGCGGAGTGTTGTGACAGGAAGGATTACGGTGGTGGCCTCGTTGTAGAAATTCTCGAGGGCAACATCAACTCCTGTGAGCGAAATATAGTTGGCGTCGAAGCCCGGAAGCGGTTTTGCACCCTTCATGGCATACAGCACATCGAATCCCGACAGACTGACGGTGTCACCCTTTATCACCATCGGAGGTGAGGGGGGAGAGACGGTATCGACAGGTGCTGGATGAGCCGCAATATATTCCGGAGTCGGAGTGATATAGACTGCCTTGCCTCCGGCTCCCTTGAGGCTCTTGGCCGAGATGCGGCTCGTGCGAAGGTCGATGACTGCCTCCCGCAGACTCATGTCGGAAGCATCGAGCGTCAGGGTGTCGATGGTCGGGAGCATCGACATTGCGAAGGATATGTTCTTAATTTTCAGGTCATTTACCTTGATGAGGAAAGGAGTGGAGGTAGTGTCGGTGGGGGTTGGCTTTTTCTTCCATACATCCATGTATAGCGAGACACGACCGTCGCTTAACATGGCTTTGTTGAGCAGGATCTCGCTCGTCTTGATGTTGGCCGAACTCTTGTCGTCGACATCGAGCATCCCGGCGTTGATTGTCATCACCATCGAGGAGTCGGGAGAGACCATACGGTAGTAGCCTTCGATGAGCTGAAGGCGGTTGAGCTGCACGTCAAGACCGAGGAGCGGCAGCAGCTTTACATCGGCGATGGCTCTCTTCGCACGCACCATCGTGTCGCCGGTGGCTTCCACGACGCTCACACCCTGAAGCTCCACGTCGAGAGGCCAGCGGAGACGGAAACGGTCGATGTTGATATCCATGCCCGTGGATTTCCTCACCACATTGCAGGCTATGTTCTTCACCAATGTCTGCACTGGAGGAATGTAAAGGGCCACAGGAATAAGCAGCACGACGATGATGATGCCCAAAAGCGTCTTGAGCGTGCGTCGCAGCCATGTCGGCTTTATCAGGTGTCGCTTCTTTTTCGCGGGCACTTCAGCCTTGGGATTCTCCTCAGGCTCGGGATTCCCCTCGGTCTTTGGAGCCTCGTCACCCTTCTGAGTCTCGTCACCCTTTGGGTTCTCCTCAGGGATTCCGATAGGGTCTTGGTCGGTATTGTCTGGCATAATTCAGTCAGATAGTCGGTGGGTTCGAAGATAGATGATTTCTGTAGCGTAGGAAAATCAGCGCGGCTGCAAGGAAGGCTCCGGTGGCGTCGGCGGCGATGTCGCCCCACTCGAAGGCGCGGCCCTGGTTGAGGAGTGCCTGCCCGATTTCGGTCAGTAGCCCGAAGAGGGCTGTGGCAATGGCATTGATGACTATCGTGCGCGTTCGCAGACGTCCCAAAAGCTTCTGCTCATAAAGGGAAGCTCCGCATATGGCCATGAACATAAGCGCATGCGCCAGTTTGTCAGCCCCGGGAAAGAGCGGGGGAGGGTCGTCGCCCAGAGGTTTGGGCGCCAGCGTCAGCCAGAGAGTGACTTCCACAAGCAGAACCGTGGCCACATGAAGTGAGGCCATTTTGTGCAGCAGATTGCTGAATTTTCCCATAAAGCACAAAATTAAGAATTTTTTGCAAAAGCACAAAATTCCTTTTGTAGATTAAGGCTCCGTTCCCAAAAAATGATAATGCGGGGACACCGCCGATTTACCTTTCTACTCCCTTAGGCATTAGAAAAGCGAGGGGTCTACCTTGCCCCGGATTATTTTTTATGGACAAACAAACTTATTATTCTCAATTGCTTGAGCGGGTCAATGAGGGTCTGCAGCAGATGTGGGAGGGTGGCGACCCTGAGGACTACGCTGAAGATTATGAACAACTGAAAGGGGTGCTTTCCGCTCCCTTCTCGGATGTCGCTCCCGAAACTTTCATGGGAGCAATGGAGATCTTCCTCAATTCTTTTTTCGCTGTGGATGAGGACTCTGAATGTGGCGGGGAGGAAGGAGGTCTCCAAGTCTGGGAGAGTATCGCGAGGCATTATGAGGAGGCTCTTGCCGATGGCTCCAACCTCGACAGTTTCCGCGATGCATTCGTGAAATTCTCTGAAGCTATCGATGAGGATGAGATGAATGACTGGAATGCTGACGCTCCGCTTGAACGTATGATGGAACTGGCAGTCAGTGATGCCGACCGTGAGATGGCGAGAGCCATCGCCCGCTGCGCTTTCTGCGAACGCCTGTACGTCGCTTCCGGCCGCTATCCCCGCTGGGCCGGATGGTTCAAGGAGTATTATCTTTGAGGTGTTAGGCGTTAGGTGTTAGGTTTTAGGGATTAGGTGGTAGACTTTAGGCTTTAGGCGTTAGGTTTTAGGCTTTAGATTTTGGGGATTAGGCGTTAGGTTTGAGAGGAACCCTAATGCCTAAAGCCTAAAGCCTAATACCTAATACAAACCTTTAATACCTTATAAAAAAGACGAGAACCACATGTGGTTCTCGTCTTTTTTATTTTGGTCCGGAAGATTACTTGCGGATGCCGAGTTCCTTCTTCGCGATGATGGCGCGATAGCGGTTGATGTCCTTGCGGATCAGATAGTCGAGAAGACGACGACGCTGACCTACGAGGGTCTTGAGGGCGCGTGCTGTTGCGTAATCCTTGTGGTTGTCCTTCAGGTGGGCAGTGAGGTGCTGGATACGCTTGGAGAAGAGGGCGATCTGGCTTTCAGGGCTGCCGGTGTCAGTCTTGCCCTGTCCGTAGGTCTCGAAAATGTTCTGCTTTTCTTCAGTTGAAAGATGCATGATAATGAGAGTGTTATGAAGTTAAAAATGAATTTGTGCCTTTCTTCAAAAAGCCCGGCTCCGGACACTCTCCGTTTTGACGAACCGGACTTTTCCTCAAAAAGCACCGCAAAGTTACAACTTTTCCTCCATCCCACCAAATCCTCACTGGAAAAACTCAGATCCCTCTGTCTTTTCACTGTTATTCGTTTACTATCTTAAACTTTCTAAATTGATTGAAGAACCTTTATATTAGTTCATTATACTTAATGGAGGGCTGAATCTTCGATAATAGCTTCTTGTATAAGGGGATGTTTTTAAATTTTCATATCAAAATGTTTGGATAATCAAGGTCTTTGTATTATTTTTGCTGGAAAATTAGAATTTGAGTTCTTCATTTGAATAATTGCAACGTTATATTCACCCTCAAAAACCTCCGCCTATGAAAAGATTCATGAGAAATATGGTTAAAATAAAGGACAACCCGACATTGGGACTTCTTGTCATCCTGCTTTGCGGACTTTTCTGTGCATCTGCGTCCAATGCAGCGGAAGAGGGCAGCTTGGAAGCAGCGAGAATAGGTTTGAATGAAAAAGTAGTTCCCACGGAATTTCCAGTGGATCCTGCGCCTGCTGTAGTGAAAGGTGTCCAACCGGAAAAGATTATATACTATACGGAGGGGCAGCGAGATGAGTCATCCAGAGAGGAGTTGGATCTTTATCTGGACAAATTCGTCGTATGGTGCTCTGACAGTGCGGCCGTTGTTACGGCAATAACCAATCCCAAATATATTCAATCCATTAAACGAATTCCTGAATATGGCTGGGAGATCAAGGTTAATACATTTGATGTTGGAAAGGGAAAGACTTTAAGAGACAGACTGAAGGAATTGCCCTGTGTCCAAGGAGTGGAGAACTATGCTTATTCACAAAAAGTGAAACAAGAGATGACACCATTTAGATTCATTTCCGTTATTCTCGAAGAGCTGGCTGATTCAATTGTCCTAAAAAATCTGGCTGATTCTCTCCACCTGAGTGCTTCTTGTATCATTCCAAGGCTGGGTGTATGGCATTTAGAGCCAAAAGCGGGGGTTAAATTTAATCGATCTGAGTTGGTTGACGCTGTTATTAACACAAATGTATCTCGATATTGTAATCTTGAATATGATTGGAAGGTGATGGTAATTCAAGAGTTCACTTATGATCCGTATGTAAAGGATCAGTGGGGCTTATACAATAGAAAAAATGTTAGTAAACCAGAGAAACTCATATATACGGATTTGGATATCAGCCGTGCTTGGGATCTTGCTACAGGGCATGGAGTGACGATCGCGGTTATTGATCTTGGATTCGATATTAATAATCGTGATCTAAAAGATAATATCAGTTTGAGACATGACTGTTCTACAGGGGAAGACGAGATATATGCGGGTGAGGATCACGGGACTGCATGTGCTGGTATAGCCTCTGCTATTCGCAATAATTGTTTTGGAATAAGCGGTGTGGCTCCTGATTCTAAACTGATTTTGGTGCGGATTGCAAATGAAACAGTCACTCTCAACAAAGAAGTTTTGACGCCACAAAAGCAATTAGCTAAGGCCATTGACTGGGCAGTTGAAAATGGAGCTGACATAATTTCTTGTTCGCTTGGTTTTAATAAAAGCGATGATATCAAAGTATCGGTTGAGAATGCTCTGAAGGATGGCAGAAAAGGTAAGGGATGTATCTTCGTTAAATCAGCAGGGAACAATGGTCTGACTGGAGGAGCTATAACTTTCCCGGGAACGATGGACGGAGTGATGGCCATCGGTGCATTGGATACCACTCTAAGGAGATTGAAAGAAAGCAGCTATGGCTCGGCATTATTTGCCATGGCACCTGGAGAAAAAATATGTTCCTTGACTGAGAAAAGAGATGAATATATGCAGAAATTACCGGTCTATAAGAAGTACTCCGGCACTTCCATGGCTTGCCCGGCAATTGCAGGGATTGCAGCACTCGTCCTTGAAGTTTATCCTGAAGCTACCGCAGCAAAAGTCAGGGAAATAATAGCGAAGTCGTGCCACCTCCCTAAAGATGTTGGCCTAACATCCTTGAAACCTTTTGGGAATTGGAGTCCAGAGTATGGCTATGGATTGGTCAGTGCGTTTAAAGCTGTAAGGAAAGCTATTGAAGCACAGACTTCGGGTTATACCGTGCCAGAACCTCCTTATCCAATCGTAGAGGATTAATCTCCTGCGATTTCAGATTTTTCAGTCTGTAATGTTGGAAAGATATGATGTGACATTAAGCATAGAGTAGGAGCCATAAAACTTTGGTTGACCCAAAGAATTATGGGGCCTAAATAGATAGATTTTGCTTGGCAATTGTTAAGTAATTGCATGGCGTTTCTACTGAATGAATGGGAAAAGAGCACATGTGTGCTCTTTTTTCGTCTGTTAGGCTGTCTTTTGGATATTCCTGTTGGCCCATCTTAACCTCCCTTTTGGTGTAGTTTATTCAGTCTTGAAACTCCTGTTGATTCCACTATTTTGACAGAAACAAGAAGATGAAATTTCATTATTTTGCCTTAGCTTTGGGCTTGGCTGCCGTGCTGCCGGGGTCGGCTGCCGCTGATGTGTCTCGTTTTGAGGTGGTGGAGGTGGCTGATGTTCTCGTGACTGATTCGGTGGCTCCGGCTCCTGCCTGGACTTTCGACGATTGTCTCGCCTATGGCATAACCCATAGTACTGACGTGCGCGAAGCAATCCTTTCCATCCTTCAGGCCGATGAGAATATCGGTGTGGCCAAGGATGCGTGGCTCCCTACAGTGGATTTCGCCACCTCCCACAATTTCTCCAATTACCCTTTCCCGGCTGCGGGAGTGAAAGGCAACTCCTACAACTCTTCTTATGGAGTGGACGCCTCCTGGACTGTCTGGGAAGGTAATGTGAGGAAATACCGGCTTGAGTCGGTAAAACTTACCCGAAATCAACAGGTGCTTGCCGGGGATGCGGCCGTGAAAGACCTTACCCTGAATGTTCTGCAGGCCTATCTGAATATAATGTATGCCCGCGAAGCTGTGGATATTGCCCAACTGACCCTTCAGGTGAGTGAGGCACAGACTACGCGTGCTAAACGTCTGATGGAGTCGGGTCGCACTTCGCGAGTAGACTATGCCCAGATTGAGAGCCAGACTGCCCAAGACCGCTATGCACTCGTGCAAGCAGAAAGTAATCTGGCGACAGCCCGCCTTGATATGAAGAGACTGCTCACCCTCGGTCTCGACACTCCCTTCGATGCGGCACAGGTGAATTTCTCGGATACTGACATAGATGCCTTGCTTCCAGACCGCAACGCCGTCTATGACCTTGCGGCAGCGTGGCTTCCGGAGTTTGCCTCCAACCGTCTGAGTCGCGATATCTATGCCAACGACATCAAGATTGCCCGGGCTTCGCGTCTGCCTCAGATAGCCCTCCAGGGTGGAGTGGGCACAGGTTACACAACAGGCGGACCCTCCTGGCCTTCGCAGATGGGACATGGATTCAACGAGCGCGTAGGTGTCTCCCTCTCCGTGCCTATCTATGATGCCAATTCATCGCGTCGGGCTGTGGCTAAGGCAAAACTCGCTTCCCTCGAGTATGACATCAATGAAGACCGGCTCTCCGACCAGCTTTCGCAGACCATAGAGTCTCTCTATATCGACGCCGAGACTTCCCGCGCGAAATATAAGGCGGGGACAGCAAGACTGGAATCTGCACAGCTCACCGCCGACCTTGTAGACCGGCAATTTGAACTCGGCCTTGTGAATCCCCTCGAACTGCTCACAGCCCACAACGACCTGCTGACGGCGCGCCTCGAGCAACTCCAGAATAAGTTTATGGCAATACTCGCCAACAAGACTATCGAGTATTATGCCACAAGCGGTGTCACGATGCCTAACTAAGAAACTAAGAAAAAACACCCTCAGTCATATTAACTTCTGCAATTAAACTCCCCGCATTTATATATGAATAAAAAGACAATAAGACTCACCCTCGCCGGCGTCGCGCTGCTCGCCCTTGCCTCCTGCTCGAAGGAGGCCACCATGACGCTGCAGACGTACACTGTGGAACCCACTTCAATGTCGGAGGTGGTGACTGCCACCGGCACCATGGAGTCGGTAACTCAGGTGGAGGTCGGTACTCAGGTGACCGGCATCATCGACAAGCTTTATGCCGACTATAACGACGTGGTGAAGAAGGGTCAGCTCCTCGCTGAGCTGGAAAAGACCCTCCTCGACAGCGATGTGAAGAGTGCAAACGCCAATATGGAGTCGGCAAAGGCTTCCTACGATTATGCCCGCCGCAACTATGAGCGAGACAAGGCTCTACATGACGAGAAACTGATCTCCGATTATGAGTTCCAGACTTCCCGCCGCGATTATGACGTGGCACGACTCAATTATGAGAAATCACAGGCCGACCGCGTGCGCGCTGCCAAGAACCTGAACTATGCCGAGATCTATTCACCGATCGACGGTATCGTCATCTCCCGAGAGGTGGAGGTGGGCCAGACTGTCGTTTCGAGCATGAATGTGGCCAATCTCTTTGTCATAGCCGATCTTGATAATATGCAGGTGGTAGGCAATGTCGATGAAGCCGACATAGGCAACGTCAAGACAGGTCAGCATGTGACGTTCACTGTCGATGCCTACAGCAATGAGACTTTCGAGGGAACGGTGAGCCAGGTGCGCCTCAATCCGACCACAGAATCCAATGTCGTGACATATGAAGTGATCGTCTCCACCACAAACCCCGACCATAAGCTCATCCCCGGTATGACGGCCAACCTAACCATCTACACACTTGAGCTTAATGACGTGATCGCCGTGCCCATCAAGGCCCTGAAGTTCCAGCCTCAGACTGAAGTGGAGAAGGAGAATAAACTTCCGAAACCGGTGGCTCTCAAGACGAAGGCCAAGAACACCGTGTGGGTGGAGCGCGACGGCAAGCTCGTGGAGACAGCCGTGCAGATCGGTATGGCCAACGGCATTACCCAGCAGATCACTTCCGGTCTGCAGAAGGGCGACAAGGTAGCCTTGCAGTACACGGAGATTACGGAAGAAGAGGATGGCCCGGGCGGCAACGATAAGGAGAGTCCCTTCATGCCGAAACGTCCGGGAAAGGATAAGAAGAAGTGACCATGTCGAAAGAGATAATAAAGATTCGCGATCTGAAGCGATACTTCAAGGTCGGCGACGAGACTGTTAAGGCCTTGCGTAAGGTGAGCTTCACCATCTATGAGGGGGAGTTCGTAACGATCATGGGTACTTCCGGTTCGGGAAAGTCGACGTTGCTCAATATCCTTGGTTGCCTCGACACTCCAACCTCGGGAGAATATCTGCTCGATGGGATTGAGGTGAAGGGGATGGGAAAGAATGAACGCGCAAGAATCCGCAACCGCAAGATCGGCTTCATCTTCCAGAACTATAACCTCCTGCCGAAGACGACCTCACTGGAGAATGTGGAGTTGCCGTTGCTTTATAATCCTGCGGTCAACGCTAAGGAACGTGCCGAAAGGGCGGAGAAGTGTCTGCGGGAAGTGGGACTTGGGGAACGCCTCTATCATAAGAGCAACCAGATGTCGGGCGGTCAGCAGCAGCGTGTGGCCATTGCCCGTGCGTTAGTGAATAACCCGGTAATTATCCTTGCTGACGAGGCCACCGGCAATCTCGACACGCGCACCTCCTTCTCGATCCTGACCCTTTTCCAGAGACTTCACCGGGAGGGAAAGACCATCATCTTCGTGACCCATAATCCCGAGATCGCCCTCTACTCCTCACGCAACATCACCCTGCGCGACGGCCGTATAGTGAGTGATGAGCAGAATTATGACATACAATCGGCCGAAGAGGCCCTCCGGGCATTGCCGGAGGAGATGGAGTGAGGGTGAGAATTAGGAATGAAAAATTAGGAATTAGGAATTAGGAATTAGGAATTAGGAATTAGGAATTGAAAGCCTAAAGTCTAACGCCTAACACCTAACGCCTACCACCTAAAACCTACCACCTAAAACCTAAAGCCTTAATACCCAGATAATATGAATATTCAGAATCTTCTGAAGATAGCGTTGAAGGCGCTCAACAATAATAAGATGCGTTGCTTCCTTACGATGCTCGGTGTGATCATCGGCGTGGGAGCCGTCATCGCCATGCTCGCGATAGGGCAGGGCTCCAAGGATTCCATACGTGCCCAGATCTCGGAGATGGGTTCGAATATGATCATGATTTTCCCTGGCGGCGAACGCCGTGGCGGAGTGCGTCAGAGCAGCGACGATATGCAGACTCTCAAGCCTTCCGATTATGAGGCCATCAAGGCACAGGCCACCACAATCGCCAACATGACTCCGGAGGTTTCGGGTTCTGGCCAATGGGTGAATGGCAACAACAACTATCCTTCCCAAGCCCAGGGTGTGAACACTGAGTTCCTTGATATCCGCCAACGTAAGGTGGCCTCCGGAGAAATGTTCACGGAAGCCGACGTAAAGAGCGCCGCCAAGGTGTGTGTGCTCGGGCAGACGATTGTAGACAACCTTTTCCCCGACGGCACAGACCCGGTGGGAAAGGTGGTGAGATTCGGCAAGATACCGCTTACGGTGGTCGGTGTGCTTGAAAAGAAGGGTTACAACACCATGGGGCAGGATCAGGACGACATTGCCCTGCTTCCCTACACCACCGTTATGAAGCGCATCCTCGCCACCGACTACCTTATGGGAATACAGGCTTCAGCAATTGATGAAGACCGTTCGGAGGAGACTATCGCAGAGATTACCGAGATTCTCCGTTCGCAGCATAAATTGCGGGAGGAGGATGAAGACAACTTCACCATCCGCTCCATGCAGGAGTTGGCGGAGATGATTTCCTCCACTTCCTCGATGCTTACCGTGCTGCTTGCCGCAGTGGCTGGCATCTCGTTGCTCGTTGGCGGCATCGGCATCATGAACATCATGATAGTCAGCGTCACAGAACGAACCCGCGAGATCGGTCTGCGAATGAGTATCGGAGCCACAGGGCGCGACATCATGATGCAGTTCCTTATAGAAGCCATCATCATCTCCGTGACAGGCGGTATTCTCGGAATCCTGTTGGGAGCCTTAGCCTCATGGGGCGTCTCCTTCTTTGCCCACTGGCCAGTGACGATAAGTGCCAGTTCGGTGATACTCTCCTTCCTTGTCTGTACCATCATCGGCATCATCTTCGGTTTCTACCCCGCCGCCAAAGCCTCCAACCTCGACCCGATCGAAGCCATCCGCTACGAGTAACACACCCCGCTCCATTTCAAAAAAAGAATTGTCAAGGCCCCGTTCCTTATAAAATTATGGGAATGGAGCCTTGATTTTTATTAAAAAGTGACAAATTTGGGAATTTTTATCAAAGAAAATTTGGAATTAAGATTTTATTATTTAATTTTGCCGCCAACCCAACAATTTCTTAACGAACCATTGAAGTATGAGACGACTAAAACTAATAGGATTATTTTCCCTTATTCTTTTGGGATTCGCGAGTGTTTACGCTCGTGACATGCGTTTGTATGTTAGTGATATTACCGGCACACGATTGAAATGTAAGTCTGTTTACGCTACTGATAAAGATAACTATTTTATTCAGGATGCAGATTTTTGTCCTTCTGATACTTCTTTTTTATTTAAATCATTCCCAGAGATACCATTTATTTTCAAAATCACAATTGACAATGATACTGAGGATTTTTGGATTAATGCTGACTATGAGGCTCCCGTAGATACCGCTATAGTTTCCCTTCCGGTGGACTATACCTCGGTACAGTTGAAGGAAGTTACTGTCAAAGCTGATTCTCGTCTTATCACTGACACTCATACGCTTTACCGTCCGAATAATCGCCAGAAGAAATCCTCTCATGATGGTGTGGGGCTACTCCTGGCAATGAATATTCCGGAGCTTAAGATTAATCCTGTGAACAAGTCTGTTGAGACAATTTCGGGGGAAGGCGTAAGCTATTTCATTGATTATGTTCCTGCTTCTGCTCAACAAGTTCAAAATCTTCGTCCTGCTGATGTGAAGAACGTGGAGATATATCAGACTCCGGCTGATCCCGTATTCTTAGGGAAGAGGAATGTGGTTAATTATGTCCTTGTAAAATATGAATATGGCGGTTACGGAAAAGTTTCGGCCTCTCAGACGTTCGTTACGCCTATCACGAATTATTCATTGTCGGTAAGAAATACATTCCGCAATTTTATTTTTGATGCCGGTTTAAATGGACAATATTACAAATTGCCTCACTTGGGGAGCGAGGCAGTAAGGACGTTTCTTTACAACGGGAATACATTGAAATGGAAACAAGTTAATAGTTATACCAAAACTCCCAGTGACTCTGAGTCGGCATATATCATTATGTCGTATGGCTCCAAGACGTTCAATATGACGAATACTGTTGGTTTTGGTCATTCTAAGAGCAGGAATAAATTAGAATCTGATATTTTATATGAGATTCCTGATTTGAAGAATGATTACGGTCAACAGGAAACAAACTCCAATGGACTGACTCCTTATTGGGATGGAAATTTCCAATTCATATTTGATAGAGGTTGGGATCTTGCAGTCTTGCCTTCTTTCAGCTACGCTCACAATACCTACGATAATTTTTACGATTCTTCTTCTGCCTCTATCACCAACAATGTGAAGGAAAATACATGGGAGGCTTGCTTGAATGTGCAGGGAGGAAAGACCTTCGGGAGAGGACATAGAATAGGAATTCAACTTATTGGTGACAATCAATCATTCAGGATCAATTATTCGGGCACAGTTCCCGCCTCAATCAAATCCAGAGAGACTGAATTCAATTTTATTCCCAGTGTGTCGTTTAATTTTGGGAAAGCAAGTTTATATGCATCCGCGGGAATTGGGTCACTCAACTCAAGCATCAATTCTGAAAGCCAGACTGACCTTCTCCTTAGATATTATGTGAATGCTAAGTATACTTTCAATAAATATCACAGCCTGAGTTTCTCTTCCCAGCTTAACTATACTGTGATACCAATGAATCAGCGTTCTCCGAATCTCGTACTGCAGAACCAGCTGGAGGGTGTGAAAGGAAATCCCTTGCTGAAGCCAACAGTTTTTATGCGCCAATATCTTCAGTATCTGACTTTCCCTGCCCAGTGGTTGTCTTTATCGGCGTTCGGACGATTCGACCGGCATAACAGGGCTATTGCAAGCGTTGTGACGGCAGAAGAATTCGATGGCTATGCCCCGTTGATTGTATCCGGAAGCGTAAATTCAGGTTTCCAGAATATCCTGACTTTCGGACTTGGAGCCAATGTCTCTCTCTTTTCCGATAAACTTACAATCGGGGCGAATGCCTCATACAGCAACATGAGGCGTCACGGATTGCAGACAATGAAAGATGACTACATCACCTTCTCCGCTTATGCCAATTATTATATAGGCAATTTCTATATCCAGCCGTTCTATTCCCATTCCACACATTCATATAGCAATGCGAATATAACAGAAGGTCCATCCACATATCAAATTTTGGTAGGCTGGGGCAACGGCAATTTCAATTTAACCGCCTCTGCACAGAATTTTGCAAGATCCAGCTGGAAAAACACTGTCACTACTTTGAAGACTGGTGATTATACTTCAGTATTGACAAATTTCGGAGGTTTGAGCCATCGTTCATTCCGGATATCCGCCACATATTCTTTCTCATATGGCAAAAAACTGAACCGTCAGAACATCAATGCTCCCACATCCGGAATAGAGAGTGGTATCCTTAAATAATCAACGATTATGAAGGGAGAGAAGATAGAACAACGGAATTCTCAGTCTGACCATGTCCCCGCCATAAGCACTCATTTGTGGAGGATAATGGGGACAAAAACAGAATGGATACTCAGTTGGGGCATAACCGTGATGTGTATCCTGTTTCTGATTCTCTTTCTTTTAGCTTACTTTGTCCCTGTTCAAAAGTTAGGTGGACAGACTATAGTAGGCTATATCACCTCTTGATTTGTGGGTTTGACAAGACTCCGCTCCAATCTTAGACATCGTTACCCGTAAGCTCCATTCCCACATAAAAAATAGGAATGGAGCGTTATTATACTAAGAAGCGTTATGATAACAAAGAGAGGAATATGGATAAGATAAGAAACAAGCCGATTGCAAGACTTTTTGTCCTCCTGCTTTGCAGTGTATTTTGCGCGTTCATGGCTAAAGCGGCGAATCAGCAGAAAGATGAAGGGGACAAAATCAGATTTGATCCGGAGTTGCAGTTCACCAAAATACCGGAGCCGGATACACCTCCGGCAAGGGTGAGTGGAATCAAGCCAGAAATAATCAGATATTGTCCAGATAGATCAAGAATGGGGTCAAAAAATTATGAGGAATATGAGCTGTATCTGGATAAGTTTGTGGTATGGTGCTCAGACAGTGCTGCCACGGTATCTGCAATAGGAAATCCAAAATTTATAACCTCAATAGAATACATCCCCGACTACGGTTGGGAGATCAGAGTAAATACTTCCGATGTGAGGAAGGGCAAGGCTCTCCGTGACAAGCTTAGGAAGATGGCTGGCGTCCAAGGTGTGGAAAACTATGGTTATCCAAGTGAAGGGCATGAACTTGTCCCATCTAATGGAGTCTGTGTAGGACTGTATGAACTTTCCGATTCAGTACGTTTAAAGCAAATTGTTGATTCTCTTGGATTGATAGCACATCCAGATGAAGGTTATAAATGGATTTGGATAGTGAGACCTAAAGCTGGAGTAAAATTTAATCGTTTGGATATTCTAAAGACTCTTTTGGATAGAGAGATGTTTTCAATCTGCAGTTTGGATTGGGTCACCAAGGGAGTAGTTTACCAAGCCTTTACATTAGATCCCTATGTAAAGGAACAGTGGGGTCTCTATAATTGTGCTGATGTCAGTAGACCAAACGAATTCAAATATACCGATCTTGATGTAAGTAGAGCATGGGATATCGCTACAGGTCATGGGGTGAAGATTTGTTTGATTGATTACTACTTTGATGGAAACAATGAGGATCTCAAAAGTAAGATTTACGCCTGTCATGATTGTTCTACGGGTAAAGACAAGATTACTGAAGGGCGCATTGAATCCGACAGTGCCTTTTTTGATAATAGTCATGGAACAGCGTGTGCCGGAATAGCAGCAGCTACCAGGAATAATAAATTTGGTATAAGTGGAATAGCTCCTGACGCCGAACTGATCTTAGTACGCATAAGCAGAAGGAGTGCGGTTGTTGATGGATTGTTTTTGTCAGTCGAAAAGCAATTGGCAGCTGCTATAAAATGGGGTGTAAATGCTGGTGCTGATATTATATCATGTTCGATGTCTTACTCTGGAAATAGTAGTAGCATAAATGAGGCTGTTAATTACGCTTTAACAAATGGAAGAAATCAAAAGGGCTGTGTTTTTATCTGTGCCGCTGGAAATAATGGAGATACTGACGGAATAATTCAGACACCAGGTAAATTAGATGGTGTACTGGCGATTGGTGCCTTGAATAAGGATCTTACAAGATACAGAAAAAGCAACTTTGGGGAGGCGTTGTTCGCAATGGGTCCCGGAAGTGACATCTGTTCCTTGGCAGTGGAAGTGGGTGACTATAAGAGACCAATCTATGAGTATTTTGAAGGAACATCTTACGCCTGCCCGGCTGTAGCGGGTGTTGCCGCCATGATACTGGAGGTATTTCCTGATGCCGAGGCTGCCCAGGTAAGGGAAATAATCGGAAGCACCTGCCAACTCCCAGCAGGTGTGTCTGCCACTACTGTAAAGGATTATGGGCCATGGAATTCGAAGTATGGCTACGGATTGGTCAATGCCTTTGAGGCCGTAAGGAAGGCTGTAGCCATGCAGGCTTCCGGCTATTCAGTACCGGTCATTCCCTATCCTGTCGTTGAAAATTAATTTTTTATAGTTGAGAGTAGGAGACGAGTGAGAATAGGGCACGAGCGGAGGCTCGTCATTAGTAACACAGGGAAAGAGGCAATTTAAAGGCTATTACAACGTTATAACTGATAAGGAGATATGTGCCCGCACGTAGGGGCGGACCCGGATGACAATTCTTCTTTTCACTTCTGTATGTAACACGAAACATGAAAAAAGCAAAAATACTTTCTGTCATGGCATCTTCGATGATTGCCTCCTCTCTCTTTTCTGTATCTGCCGTTCCTGCTTTGACTGCCACAACCGGCAGCTCATACGACGAGCGGTTTGCTGCTTATCCCGTATATAACGGGGCAGATCTTGAACTGAGTGTAGATGCTGCCGGCACGCATTTCCGTCTGTGGAGCCCGGAAGCTCAGGCTGCGCAGGTGAATCTATACAATGATGGCCACACAGGAAAGGCGTATGAGACGCTCCCGATGACGTTTGATGCCACTACCGGCACATGGTCGGCCTCGGTGCCTTCACAACTCTACGGGAAGTTCTATACTTTCCGCATCGAGAAGGATGGAAAATGGCTCGACGAGACCCCCGGTGTCTGGGCGAAAGCCGTCGGTGTCAACGGTATGAGGGCTGCCATAATCGATCTTGACTCCACCGATCCTAAAGGATGGGATGCCGATGAAGGTCCGCGTGTCGACAATTTCTCGGATGTGATCGTCTATGAGATGCATCATCGCGATATGTCTATGCATCCCTCTTCGGGTATCGCCAATAAAGGTAAATTCCTGGCCCTTACCGAGCATGGCACACTTTCTCCCGACAGCCTCGCCACCGGCATCGACCATCTCAAGGAATTAGGTGTCACTCACGTGCATATCCTTCCCTCCTACGATTATAATTCAGTTGATGAGCTGAATCTTCAGCAGAACACCTACAACTGGGGTTATGATCCGCTGAATTATAATGTGCCGGAGGGCAGCTACTCAACCAATCCTTCCGACCCGAAGGCCCGTATCCGCGAGATGAAGGAGATGGTGAAGGCCCTGCATGATGCCGGAATCGGCGTAATCATGGACGTGGTCTACAATCACACTGCCGGCAATGATGATTCAAACTTCGAACTGACTGCCCCGGGATATTACCACCGCCATTGGGACGACGGCAGATATTCCGACGCTTCCGGTTGCGGCAACGAGACCGCTTCCGACCGCCAGCAGATGCGCGATTATATCGTGAATTCCGTGAAATATTGGGCCGATGAGTTCCATATCGACGGTTTCCGTTTCGACCTTATGGCAATCCATGACATAGACACGATGAATGAAGTGGCCGCCGAACTAAAGAAGGTTAACCCCTCCATCTTCGTTTATGGCGAGGGCTGGACGGCGGGCGATTCGCCGCTTCCCGTGGAAATGCGTGCCCTCAAGGAGAATGTTGGTAAGATGCAGGATGTCGCAGTCTTTTCCGATGATCTGCGTGATGCAGTGAAGGGACATTACACGGATGCTGCCGACCGCGGTTTCGCCACAGGCAAACCGGGTCTGGAAGAGACGGTCAAGATCGGCATCGTAGCCGCTACGGCCCATCCGCAGGTTGACTATTCCAAGGGTGCCAACTCAAAGTTTGCCTACGCTTCCTCCCCGGAGATGATTGTCAACTATGTCTCCTGCCACGACGACCTTACCCTCACCGACAAACTCCGCAAGTCGATGGCCGGCGAACCGGAAGAGAATATGCTTGCGGCTGCCAAACTGGCCCAGACCATCGTGTTTACTTCGCAAGGCACTCCCTTTATGTTTGCCGGCGAGGAAGTGTTCCGCGACAAGCAGGGTGTCCATAACTCCTACAAGAGCCCTGACTCCATCAATGCAATCGACTGGGGCAACAAGGCCAAATATGCCGACCTGTTTGACTATTACCGCAACCTCATCGCCCTTCGCAAAGCTCATCCGGCCTTCCGCATGACCACTGCCGAGGACATCGCGCGCCATATCGTATTCGATAAGATAGACTCCGCAAAGACTCCCAACCTAATCTCTTATTCCATCAAGGACAACGCCAACGGCGACGAGTGGAAGGAGATTAAGGTGATCTTCAACGGTGCTTCGGAGAAACAGGAAGTCAATGTGCCCAAAGGCAACTGGAAGGTAGTGGCCGCAGATGGTAAAATCTCGCCCGATGGTTCTCTGGGATTATCTAAGGGTGGACGCCTCACGGTAGCCCCTTATTCAGCCCTCATCCTTGCACGTTGAAACCAGCATTCTTACGCGTTGAAACCAGCATTCTTGCGCACTGAGACTTTCATCCTTGCGTTCTGAAAAAAGAAATCAAAAATAATAACATGGAGATCTGAGCGAAGCACAGCCATAAGGAATGGCCAGAAATAATTATTGTGGTCTGAGCGAAGCGAAGACTCCAGCTCCTTCATCATGAAAAAGAAAACTATATTCTCAGCCCTTGCGGCTATATGTCTCTCCCTCTCTTCCTTCGCGGCCTCGGCTGCCGAAGAGGAGGGATTGGTGCGTGTTCCTGTGTTTGAAATGAACACTGATGGCTCTCGCTATTACCGTATTCCGGCTCTCGCGGTAGCCAAGGATGGCACATTGATAGCTGTTGCCGACAAACGAGGGGATGCCCTTAACGATCTTCCCAACACCATCAGTGTGGTTGTGCGCCGTTCTTCAGACAATGGCGACACATGGTCGGATGCTGTAGTTCTTGCCCAGGGTGATAAGGCCACGGGTAAGACTTACGGAGACCCGGCAATCGTAGTGGATCGGGAGACGGGTGCAATCCTCGTGCTCTTCGTTGGTGACAAAGGTTTCTGGGATTCTCGAAATCCTGTAAGCCAGCGTGCCGGCCTATACTACGTCAAGAGCACTGACAATGGTCTGACATGGTCGGATCCAGTAAGGTTTGACTCTCAGATATATAAGTCAAACTGGCAGGGTGGATTTGTAGCATCCGGCAGTGCCGTGCAGCTCTCTTCCGGCAGGATAATGGCTGTGGTCAACGCCCATACATCTACATCTCCCGGTTACAATCAGGAACAGTTTGCCATCTGGACCGACAACCTTGGCGAGACATGGCATGCCGGTTCGCGTTCGGCGACTCCCTATGGCAACGGCAACGAATCGAAGCTCCTTGAGCTTGAGGATGGATCGCTGCTGATGAGCATCCGTTGTTCAGGTACCCGCATGTATGCCCTCTCCACCGATGGTGGAGATACATGGGGTAGTCTCAAACGATGGAGTGACATGACGGCTGCCGACTGCAATGGTGACATCATACGCTATTCTTCTTCCGCAGATGGTAAATCGCGTATCCTTCACTCTGTGCCCAACTCCTCGATACGCGAGAATGTGAGCGTATTCCTCAGTTATGACGAGGCGCAGACATGGCCTGTGAAGAAAACCATATATAAAGGACCGTCGGCCTATTCCGCACTCACGGTCCTTCCCGACGGCCAGATCGGTTGTTTTGTGGAGGAGGGTAAGTGGGACAGCAACATGGCTGGCCCTGACGGCTTCAATCTTGCCTTCTATCGGTTTCCGCTCGAATGGCTCACCGACGGATCCGATCTCGGCGTAGGTGTTGAGGAACTTCCCGTAGCCAGCGCAGTATCCGCCCTCCCCGCCGATGGTGAACTCTACACCCTCCAAGGATTGCGGGTGGACCGGGCCACCGCCCCTTCCGGCCTCTATATCCTCCGCACCCCTTCAAAGGAAACCAAAATCCTAATCCCCTGATCCTCCGTATTTGGAATCATAGGTGCATATGTACTTCTAACGACATGGAACTGTAAGGATATCCTGTTTGGATATCCTTATTTTTTTGCCGTAATTTATTTACGGTCAAATTTTTTTAGTTACCTTTGTCGGCGAAACGTAACATCCTTTTATATGCTGACAAGATTTGCTGTGACCAATTATCGCGGATTTGTGGAGAAAATAGAATGGGATCTCTCCAATCCAAGCAATTACTCGTTCAATTCGGAAGCCATCATGAACGGAGTGGTGAAGAATGGTATAATCTACGGAAAGAATGGAGCCGGTAAGTCAAACTTCGGTCTGGCTATCTTTGACATTGCCAATCATCTTTCCCATAAATGGAAGAAACCAGACTATTATCTGAATTTTGCCTGTGGAAAGAATCCGTATGCTCCTGTCGAATTCGAGTACACATTTTTGTTTGAAAGCCATACTGTCAATTACAATTATAGCAAAAAAGCTTCAGAGCTAAGGGGAGATATTGTCAAGGAAGAGCTTATTATTGATGGGCAGCAGACACTTCTAAAGGATAAGGATACACTCTATATCTCAAAAGAATTTGGCTTGTCGGAGGAGGCTATTCAAAATCTTCGTACGAGTGCCAATAATATTTCCATTGTCAATTATCTACTGGGTGCAGTGCCACTACCTAAAGGACATGTTCTGTTGGCTCTTCGTGATTTTGTAGAGAACATGCTCTTCTTCAGAAGCTTGGATAACAGGGAGTTCATCGGGCTCAAGGAAGGAGGGAGCAATATTGAGGAATACATCATCAAGAACAATCTTGTTGATGACTTTGCCAGATATTTAAAGGATGTGAGCGACCAGGAGTTTAAGTTTTCTCCGTCTGCACCGGGTGAGAATACACTTTTCTGCGAGATGGGAGAAACCAAGCTTCCGTTTCAATTGGTAGCTTCGACAGGCACAAAGAATCTTGAGCTTCAATATTATTGGTTGAAAGAGATGGTAAATGTAAAGGAAATGGTGAGCGCCTCCTTTGTATTTATAGATGAGTTTGATGCCTTCTATCATTATGAGCTTTCCTATAGGATTTTGGAACAGTTGTTCCAATCCAAGAACCAGCTCTTTGTCACCACCCACGATACTTTCTTATTCACAAATGATCTCCTGCGTCCCGACTGCTATTTCATTATCGGTGACAACAGAATCAAGGCCACATGTGAGCTCACAGATAAGGAACTGCGCTATGGGCATAATCTGGAAAAATTATATCGAGGAGGGACGTTCAGTTTATGATTCTTTTTATTTTTGAAGGCGATGAACGCGAACCAAGTGTCTACCAAACACTTGATAAGCTTTATTTCCCAAGGGGAAATGACAATATCATATGTTCTTATGGCAATAATATCTATAGCCTTTACAATGATATAATGGAATATGAAGGAAGTGGAGATATTGTGGCCATTCTGAAAGAACGCCTCATTAACAAAGGGGATTCATTGCTAAAAAATATCCGCCGAACTGATATTTCTGAGATCTTCCTATTCTTTGACTATGACTTTCATCACTCACAACTCTCTATAGGAGGTATTAATAAGAGGGTGGAAAAGATGCTGAATTTGTTTGATGATGAAACGTCAAATGGAAAGCTCTACATCAATTATCCAATGATTGAGTCAATAAGGTATACAAAGGAACTCCCAGACTTGAATTATTGTGATTATGTTGTATCGAGATCAGAGTCTCATGACTTTAAGCGACTTACCCATGAGTTTTCCTTCTATCGTAGTTATGACCACATCTTATTCAGAAAAGATGAGGATAAACCGACTAAGGAAAGATACCTGAGTGTTAAGGATAGTTGGAAGTTCTTGATTAGGATGAATGTATGCAAGGCAAACTGGCTTATATTTGATAGCTTCTCAATGCCTCTATCTAAACAAGACATAAATCAATTGGATGTTTTTCGTGGACAAAGAGACAAATTTGTGGAGCCTTCGGACAGTGTGGCCGTTTTAAATTCATTTCCGATCTTTCTTTATGAATATCTGAAAAGGATAAATTAATATCAGAAGAATGATTGGTTGAAGGAGTCAGAGGATGCGGCCGGCGTCGCGGTAGGAGAAGTGAGAGTCGGCGGTGACGATGACATGGTCGAGGAATCGGAGGTCGAACATTGAGCAGGCTTCTTTCAGCGTCTGGGTGATTTTGTCATCGGGAATGGAAGGCTGCAGGTTGCCGCTCGGATGATTGTGGCAGAGCACCAGTCCCTCCGCACGGGATAAGAGCGCTTCCAGGATTATAGGCTTTACGTCGAAAAGGCTGGCTGTCATTGTCCCTGACGAGATGCGTTTCTTCTCAAACACTTCATTGCGTCGGTTGAGGAGCAATATCCATACTTCCTCATGAAGAAGGTTGCCGTTTTCGTGGCGCATGATATTCCAGATGTCCCTGGCCGATTTCACTATTGGTTTCTGGCCGAGTGTCTCATTCTGATAGCGTCTTACGAGCTCCATCACGGCCTCGATCTGTATGGCTTTCGTTGTTCCTATCCCTTTTATCTGAAGAAGTTCCTTGCGGGTGCGGCGCATGAGCAGGTGCATCTTGTCGTCGCTTGAACGCATAAGGTCGCGACATAATTCAGTGATGGGATTCCCGGGAGTGCCGGTGCGCAGGATAAGGGCCCACAGTTCGGCCGTGGAAAGCACGCCGGTGCCATACTTCAGAGCGCGCTCACGCGGCTGCTGGTCGGGATCCAGATCCTTTACTGTCAGGGAGTGAGGCTTCTCCTGGCCAGCCTTTTCTGATCCAACCAGTTGGTCACCGTCATAATCAGCTACAGACTCATTCATAGTTCGCTCTTCCTCCCATTTTTATTTTCCTTTTCTCATTGCCACTTCCTGTGCCTCATCGCGTCCATGACGGAGGATTATTTTCCAGACATATGCCTTTATGAAGCCTGTGCCATATCCGAATAGTTGCACAAGTCCAGCCACTACGCCCAATGTACCGATCTTCACACTGTGGGTGCTTATCATTCCCCATATCCAGAGGGCAAGAAGATAGGCGGCCAACGGCAGAATGGCTGGCCACCAGAAGAAGGAGGCTATGATCATGCCTACGGCTCCGACTGTGAAGAGGGCCGGAAGCCAATGCACGGCCTTCATAGAGCCGGGGTAAAGAAGTTGCAGTGTTATCCTCGACATACCGAATACGTGCACCTGATGCCAGAATTTCTTCAGGTCGACACGGCGCTTATGATAGACGTAGACATCGGGATAGAGGCAAATGCTGAAACCGGCGAGACGGATTCGCGTGCTCATGTCGATGTCTTCGCTGAACATCTCGCGGAATCCTCCCACTTTCTCCCACACTTCCCGCGAGAAACCCATATTGAATGTGCGGGGTGTGAATTTTTCCATGCTGACTTTACCGCCGCGTATGCCGCCGGTGGTTAGGAAGGCCGTCATGGAATAGTTGATGGCCTTCTGAGTGTCGGTGAAGGAGGAGTGTGCCGCGTCAGGACCCCCATAGCAATCCGTAGGATTGGAGGAGAGTTCGTGGCGCAGCCTTGCGATATAGTCGGGGGGCAGAATGCAGTCAGAGTCGACGAAGATGAAATAATCTCCGTCGGCTCTGTCCATTCCGTAATTGCGGGCGATGCTTCGCCCTTCGTTGTCTTTGTAATGATATTTGAGGCTCACTCCATCGCCATATTGGCGTGTCTCTTGCTCGCACCTCACTGTCGAGCCATCTTCCACCAGCACCAGCTCAAACCCCTTATCGGTCTGAACCTGAAGACTCTTGAGAAGATCAGCTACTTCGGCAGGCCGGTTATAGACCGGCACGATGATTGAGAATAGAATGTCGGAAGCCTCTTTCATGTGGGGTCACTTAGGCTTTCACGCGGCCTACGTAGGAACCGTCGCGGGTGTCTACCTCGATCAGCTCACCCTCGTTTACGAAGAGGGGAACACGAACCTCAGCGCCAGTCTCCACAGTGGCGGGCTTGAGGGTGTTGGTGGCGGTGTCGCCCTTGATGCCCGGCTCGGTGTAGG
>CAZPQD010000025.1:0-7234 GCA_964588625.1 uncultured Sangeribacter sp.
CCGGAGTTCACCCAGATCGACTGCGAGATGAGCTTCGTGGAGCAAGAGGATGTGATCGATATGTTCGAGGGTCTTGTGAAGCATATCTTCAAATATGTGAAGGATATCGACTTCACCGAGCCTTTCCCCCGCATGACATGGAACGACGCCATGCGTCTCTATGGCAGCGACAAACCCGACATCCGCTTCCGAATGCCTTTCGTGGAACTCAATGACGTAGCCAAAGGCAACGGATTCTCCGTGGTGGACGATGCCGAACTTACGGTAGGCATCTGTGTGCCCGGTTGCGCAGGTTATACCCGCAAGCAGATCGACGAGCTGACCGAGTTCGTGAAGCGTCCGCAGATCGGTGCCAAGGGTCTTATATGGGTTAAATTTGAGGCCGACGGAGCCATCAAGAGCTCTGTGGGCAAATTCTATACTCCCGAGCAACTCAAGGCTTGGGGCGAGAAGGCCGGGGCAAAGGAGGGCGACCTGCTGCTCGTCATGACCGGCGACACCATGAAAGTGCGCAAGCAGCTCTGTGAGTTGCGCCTTGAGATGGGCAACCGTCTCGGTCTGCGCGACAAGAATGTGTTCGCTCCCCTCTGGGTGATCGACTTCCCCCTCTTCGAGTGGGATGAGGAGACGCAACGTTATTACGCCATGCACCATCCCTTCACCTCTCCCAATCCGGAGGATATACCCCTGCTGCATTCCGACACAGGCAAGGTGAGGGCCACGGCTTACGATATCGTTGTCAACGGCACAGAGCTCGGAGGCGGCTCCATCCGTATCCATGACGCTAAGCTTCAGGACACAATGTTCGAGCTTCTCGGCTTTACTCCCGAGAAGGCTCATGAGCAGTTTGGCTTCCTGATGAACGCCTTCAAGTATGGCGCGCCCCCTCACGGAGGTCTGGCACTCGGCTTCGACCGTTTCGTCTCTATCCTTGCCGGCCTCGACTCCATTCGCGATGTCATCGCTTTCCCGAAGAACAACTCCGGGCGCGACGTGATGAACGAATCCCCCTCCCCCATCGACGATTCGCAGCTTGAGGAACTCAACCTGAAGGTAAGTTTAAGTGACGAGTGACAAGTTACAAGTGACGAGTGACGAAATATAATATTGACTAAGTTAATAGACAGTGATGATAAAGGTAAAGGATATCGCCGCCACAATTGAGAGTTTCGCACCCATAGCCCTTCAGGAGGGTTATGACAATGCGGGGCTGCAGGTTGGTGACCCTGAGATGGGGGTCAGCGGCGCTCTGCTGTGCCTTGATGTCACGGAGCAGGTGCTCACAGAGGCCAAAAACCGAAGCTGCAATCTGATCATATCGCATCATCCCCTGCTCTTCAAGGGTTTGAAACAGCTGACGGGGGCCGACACCACCCAACGTATCGTGCTTGATGCCATCCGCAACGGCCTGGCCATCTATTCCGCACATACCAATCTTGACAGCGCCTGGAATGGCGTCAGCCATGAGATTGCAAAGGAGATCGGAATCACTTCCCCGCAGGTGCTTGAGCCGCGCGAAGGTTATGAAAATGCCGGTCTGGGAGTAATCGGCGACATTACGCCTACCCCCACTCTGGAGTTCCTCCGCAAACTCAAGGAGACTTTCCAGGTGAAGATGCTCCGTTATGCTGCACAGACTCCGAAACTCGTGGTGAGACGCGTGGCAGTCTGCGGCGGTGCCGGCGCGTCGCTCATCAGTCTGGCAATCCGTAAAGGTGCCGATGCTTTCGTGAGCGGCGATTTCAAATACCACGACTTCACCACCTACGCCCCCGACATTATCCTCGCCGACATAGGCCACTACGAGAGCGAGCTCTGTTCGCGCAAGATCTTCTCACGCATAATCCGCGAAAGATACCCCGACATCGTGGTCTATTTCTCGGAGACGGAGAAGAATCCCGTGAAATATCTCTGAGCCCCCGCATCCGCGCCAATCATCATAATCAAAATAATAACCCATTCGCAATGCCCAACTTTCCATTGCGACACGAAATAAAATAACCTTTATGGCAGAAAAGAAAGCTGACAAGGAACAACGCAGCGTTGAGGAACGCCTGAAAGCCCTCTACGCCTATCAGACCATCATGTCGAGAATCGACGATATCCGTATTCTCCGTGGTGAACTTCCCAACGAGGTGAGTGATCTGGAAGATGAAATCATGAGATTCCAGACTCGCATCCAGAAGTTCAACGACGAGATAAAGGCTTCGAAGGAGGAAGTGTCTTCCCGTGAGGCATCAATCGCCGACCGTAAGGCTAAGATCGCGCGCTATGACGAACAGCTCAACAATGTGCGCAACAATCGCGAATATACTTTCCTCGAGAAGGAGAAGGAGTTTGAGACTCTTGAGATCGAACTTGCCGAGAAGAAGATACGCGAGGCCAAGGCACTGCAGGCCCACAAGGCGGAGGAGATAGCCAAGGCACAGGAGGAACTCGCCGACCATGAGCAGATGCTGGTGGAGAAGAAGCGCGAACTCGAGGAGATCGTATCCGAGACTAAGCAGGAGGAGGAAGAACTGAAGCTTAAGGCCAAGGAACTTGAGCCGAAGATCGACGATGAACGTCTGCTGAATGCCTTCCGCCGCATCCGCAAGAATTCACGCAATGGACTGGGTATCGTGACTGTACAGCGCAACGCCTGCGGCGGCTGCTTCAACCGCATCCCGCCCCAGCGTCAGATGGAGATAAAGCTCCATAAGAAAGTCATCGTCTGCGAATATTGCGGCCGCATCCTCGTCGACGGTGCCCTTGTAGGTCAGGCCGATCCCAATGCCAAACCGGCAGAACCCAAAAAGAGAAGAACCCGTCGCACCGCCACTCCCAAGGAGTAAGGCGAACTCGGACTAACACCTCCGACAAACAACTAATGGCGCAGGCCCTCTCTGCCTGCCCACTCCCCCATAGACTATTAGGCTGGAAGGCTGCCGACACACACCGCAGCCTTCCAGCCTAAGAACTTTACCTCCGTCTCTCAAAAAATATCAGGTATGATTATTCGCAATGCTGGTAAGAGAAAAGAAATGAAGGAGAAGCTACTCGGGCTTCTCAAGGAGGAGCATGCCTTTTGGTCGTACGAGCCCAATTCAGTATCCATATCTTCTATTTCCGACGACCAACTGATAGCTCTTACCATGCGCCATCTTGATCTTGATGAGATAAAGATTTTATTTCAACTTTACTCAAAAGAGAAGATCAAATCAGCTTGGAAGCGATTGCTCGTTCCAGAAGGAGAATACCTGTATACCCTCAACCGTTTCTTCGCCTGGTATTACTTCAAAGCCAAAAACCCCTCCGCCTACCTGAAATCCCTCGAAACGCGCCGACTAAACAAAATGGCTAATTCATGAACGAGAATATCATTCAAGGCTTAGCGCCTCATACTGCTAAAATAATAGAGGCAGTTTCCAATCTTGATTGTATAAAACCTTATTTATTGGTTGGAGGTACAGCACTATCTCTTCAACTCTCAACACGCCAAAGCGAAGATCTCGACTTCATGTCTTGGCGTAGAACTAAATCTGAAAAAAGAGAAGTGGATTGGCCACTAATAAAGCGGGAATTAGAAGGCATTGGAAAAATTGACAATGTTGAAATTCTTGGATTGGATCATGTTGAATTTACTGTCGAGGGTGTAAAGATTTCATTTTATGCGAATCCTAACTATTCCCCGGTTAAGAAAGTTGTAGAATTCATGAATAATATGAAGCTCGCGGATCTAAACTCCATTGGGGCAATGAAAATGGAAGCACTGCTTCGTAGAAGTAAATTTCGAGATTATTATGATATTTTCTGTCTGCTGGAAGCAGGATGCAGCCTCCAAGACATGATGGATCTCGCTTTGAAATACTCAGGTCACAGAATGAAGTCTAAAAATCTGATAGCTATGCTGACTAACAGTGAGCGTTTTGCCGTAGATAATAACTTCAAGGCTCTCAATCCAAAGTATGACCTAACACCAAAAGATATAGAGTCTCGTATAAGGAAAGAGTTGAGAGAAAATATAGAAGAAGGACAAAAATCTGTTATTTGATTTTTTTAGATTGAGAAAAAGAGGATGGCGTGCACGTCGATTATTGGCGAGGGTAGGATAAAGGAAAGCAAATAGCCAGATAAGCGCGGGGCGCTTATCTGGCTATTTGAGTTTATTTTTTCTGTCTCCTACCCCGGATTTCATCCGGGGTTAACTGAGGTCTCACCCCTCCGGGGTGTAGGAGCTATCACTTCGGCGTGGTTGTGCTATACCTCAGGGGTGATGGGAGATGGATTAGTTGGCCTTGTGGGGCTCTACGTTGATGAATTTGCGGCCTTCTTTGCCTGTGGTGAAGACTACTACACCGTCGATGAGGGCGAAGAGAGTGTGATCCTTGCCCATGCCTACATTGAGGCCGGGGTGATGCTGTGTGCCGCGCTGGCGCTTGATGATGTTGCCGGCCTTGCAGTTGCTGCCGCCGAAGATCTTCACGCCGAGTCGTTTGCTTTCTGATTCACGGCCGTTCTTAGAACTGCCGACACCTTTTTTATGTGCCATTTTCCCTTAAGCTTTTTCGATGTTTTTGATTAAGACTTTTGTGAACTGCTGGCGGTGGCCGTTCTTGCGGCGATAGCCTTTGCGACGCTTCTTCTTGAAGACGATCACTTTCTCGCCCTTCACGAGGGGTTCGAGCACTTCACAGTTTACTTTCGCACCTTCCACGGCAGGTGCTCCGACCTTAACGTCGCCGTCGGCATCGAGAAGAAGAACTTTGTCGAAAGTCACCATCTGACCTTCCTTTACATCTTCGCCGAGGTGGTGGACATACAGGTATTTGCCTTCTTCGGCCTTGAACTGCTGTCCTTTGATTTCTACAATTGCGTACATCAGTGTTTTATTGCAATATGATTAGTTCCGTAAGGCGGCTTTCCCTTTCTTCGGGGAGGCACTTCATCGGGCCTTGGCGGATTTAGCGCGACAAAATTACAAAAAATTTTTTATATGGCAAAAAAAATTTAGATACAAAGTACGATTGACAAGTGAGTAGTGACAAGTGTCTGTCCTTTATACATCATAGATGGAAGTGCTCTGGAGTCCCGGAGGGACGAAACTACAGTAAACCGCGGACGAAGTCCGTGGACTTTAACCAAGTATGTCAATCCCCCCACTCAGTCGCGCGAGCGCGACTGAGTGGGGGGATTTTTATCTCTATACCTTGTCCACGGACTTCGTCCGCGGTTTACCGAGGTTCAGCCCCATCCGGGGCTGGCTCCGGTCCTGATCGAGGGCACCGGAAGCGGGCAGGAGGCAGCTGCACTGGGAGACGCGCTCTCCAGAGTGCGTCTGGTGACGAATACTACCACGGGAGGCACCGGAAGCGGTCGGGAGGCAGCTGCACTGGGAGACGCGCTCTCCAGAGCGCGTCTGGTGACGAATACTACCACGGGAGGTACCGGAAGCGGGCGGGAGACCACTTCTCCCAGTCCGGGACGCTCCAATGCCTAAAGCCTACCTAAAATTCTGGCGAGTCTCGGTTCTACGATGTAGTAGGTCAGGATGGAGAGGATGAGGGTGGTGATGAAGATGGAGGCTACTGTGATCGTGGTGAGGGCCTGGGGAGCAACGGTGGATAGGATATCGGAGAAATAACTGAGGAGTTTGCCGAAACCTTTGATGATGGGGTAATGGAGCATATAGAAGGCGAAACTGAGGTTGCCAAACCATACCATCACTCTTGAGCCGAATAGGCGGCTCCAGATACCCCCCTTTCCCTCCCAAGCGGCAAAACAGATGATGATCAGCAGTGACGGAAGCCACCAGTAGGAGGCAAGTCCATAACGTTCGGAAATGTTGGGATAGAGGAAGAATACTCCCACATAAATTGCCACAAGTATTGTCTCAAGAACTGAACTGGCGAGAAATCCCGGCTTCTTCATTGCAGATGAGAAGTGCTGGCCAAAATCTGAGCGGAACAATTGCCAGAGAAGCATTCCAAGCAGGAAGTCGAATACCCGGAATATGGGATTGATGTAGATGAACGGCATCCAGAAAGATTCTGGAAGCAGATTGATGACGATAAAATATAGTGCCAGCGCCCCCGTGAAGAAAGCTCCCAACCGTCTGCGGCTGTATTCATGCATGGCATAAATCACCAGTGGGAAGAGAGCGTAGCAGAACACAAGGTCGGAAAGGCACCATGACGGTGCGTCACATGAGAAATAGAATGTGGATGAGGGGATCAGGCTCTGCACCATCGTAAGGTTCGCGAGCCATATGATGGGGGTGCGGGCTCCGTAGAAAGGAGACATGAGGAGCAAGGCCATCACAAAACCTATCAGATGATATGAGTAAAGTCGCTTCACTCTTTTCGTCAGGAATTCCCGACGGGTGATCTGTCGATTGGCAATCTTCTCAGTGTAGCCTGCCGAAAGCACAAAACCGCTGAGCGTAATGAAGAAGCTGACACCAGAATCGCCTCCTGCCTCAAACAAGTCGAGATGATGCAGGAAGATGAAGATTGCGAATATTCCCCGCAGGGATTGAAGAGAGTTGAAGGAGATTCGGCCCATGACACCTAAAGCCTTACAACTAATGCTGAGGCCAAGGAGGCTATCCCTTCTCCGCGACCGGTGAAACCCATCCCTTCGTTGGTGGTAGCTTTAACTGAGACGGCATCTACGGGTATCTGCATCACTTCGGCAAGGCATTGCCTCATCGATTCGATATGGGGTTTGAGTTTTGGAGCTTCGGTGATGATGGTGACATCCACATTCCCCGGTTGCCAACCGCGCTCTTCGAGCATCTTGCAGACGGCACGGAGCAAATTCTTGCTGTCGGCACCTTTCCACTTAGGGTCAGTGTCAGGGAAGTGATAACCGATGTCACGCAGTGCAATGGCACCGAGCAAGGCATCACACAGGGCATGGATGGACACATCGGCATCGCTGTGGCCCTTAAGGCCCAGTTCATGGTCGATACGGACGCCGCAGAGCCAAAGCTCCCGTCCCTTTTCAAAACGATGGCTATCGTAGCCTTGACCGATCCGAATCATAGTTTAGGCGTTAGGTTTTAGGCGTTAGGGTTTAGGGTTTAGGGTTTAGGGTTTAGGGTTTAGGGTTTAGGCGTTAGGTTTTAGGGTTTAGGCGTTAGGTTTTAGGTTTTAGGGTTTAGGTTTTAGGCTTTAGGGCTGTCTAATGCCTAACGCCTAACGCCTAATTCCCTTATTTATTACCGTTTTCTTTTGCCGAGGAGGTCGCGAAG
>CAZPQD010000025.1:7334-25231 GCA_964588625.1 uncultured Sangeribacter sp.
TAACGCCTAATTCCCTTATTTATTACCGTTTTCTTTTGCCGAGGAGGTCGCGAAGGCCGTCCATATCGAAGGAAAGTGTAAAACGAAGTGTCTGGTCGAGCGGTGAACTCTGGGCAGTGGCGAGCATGTAGGAAGCGTCGAGACGCACTACATTGAGCGAGAAACCTGCACCGAACGTGAAGTAGGAACGTCCACCCTTGTTGGCATTCTCGTAGTTATAGCCTGCACGCGCGAAGAACTGCTGATTATAGGCGTATTCCGCACCGAAGGAGACGTTGATTTCCTGAAGTTCCTCCTTGAAACCTCCGGGGGCATCGGTGAAGCTCTTGAATATACCCGAGATTGGCGACATAGTCTCCCACTTCTCCACAGCGTCATCGTAAGCCTGCTCCCCTTCCGCAGTGTCGGTGTCAAAATCCTTACGGCGAGGCTTGGTGGGCACGAGAAGCTTGTTCAGGTCAAGACCTAAGGAGATAGTGTTGTAGTCCGCCACGGGAAACATGAACATTGCACCGAGTCGGAGGTTGGTGGGAAGGAAGGCATAGTTGGCGCCATGGTCATAACTCACCTTCGTACCTATATTGGAGATGTCGTAGCCCCAGGAGAACTGACATTCATTGCGGCCGATCATGGGATAGGTGGTGTAATAACCCGAGACATCTACAGAGAACGCATTGGCCGCCGAATTACTTTCGCCGGAATACGTATCCTCATAAGAGAGGTCGGAGAGGATATAGCGGAGCACCACGCCCATGGAGTACTTTTCCGAGAGCTTGCGAGAGTAGCCGATATCGAGTGCAAACTCATAAGGATTTATGGTCTGCACGGTGCTGCCCACGTCGCTGCCGCTCATCTGCACCTCACCGAGGGAGAAATAGCGGAAGGAGGCAGAGAGAGCCTGATTGTCGCCACTGCCGAGTTTCATATATCCGGACAGGTCGGCGAGAAAGATATCATTGACTATCTTACGCAACCACGGGGTATAGCTTATGGCAAGACCTCCCTGCGAATATGCGAAGGCATATTTGGAGGGGTTCCAGAACTGGGAGTTCATATCGGGTTCGGTGGCCGCGCCGAGGTTACCCATACCGCTACCGCGGGCATCGGGGGTGATGCTCAGTGTGGTCACACCGGTATTCACCGGGTTGAAATCGTTGTCTTTGATGTCGGAATCAGCGGCATAGGCAGCTCCGCAGGCTCCCGCCAGGAGGGCTACCAACACGCCGGCACGCAGGTCAGTTGAAAATTTCATACTTTCTTAACTGAAAAAGAGGGCTATTTATTGCATTGAAGCCCCGCAGTCTGCATCCTCACTCCGCTCCCGAGGCCACAACTACGGGCACAAACACTGCTTCGGAATGCATTCCGTCGGCCGAACCACGGGCCTCGCGCATGAAAGCACGATAGAGACCCGGGGGGACGAGGTGTCCCTCACTGTCATTAAGATCCCACCTTGTCAGGTCGCCATTGACGGGAATGGAGGTTATTCGCCGTCCGGAGGAATCGGTGATAACAAGCTGTGTCTCACCGTTCACACCGAGGGTTTCGAAAAGCGCCTCTTCCCTGGCAGCCTCTCCCAACATGCGGAGAGAAAGGAGACGAGGTTCAGCACCAAGTGTGAATTCGAGTTCACGTGACGCCACATTTCCATCAGCATCCCTTACCTCCACATAAGCCTTATGCCTCCCCTCCGACATCCACCCTACGGGTATGGTCTTGCTGAAGCCGTAGCCTTCATGGGAATAGCGTGTGAGGGAAAGGCCACCGAGTCCTAAAGCCTCACCATCGAGGGTAAGAAGGAAAGAGGAGAGATGTCCGGCAGATGAGGTGTCGAATCCGGAATTATCGCTGACCGACACTTCGAGTGTCTTTTCCTCCGCATCGAAATGGAAATCATCAATCACGGGAACGACATTGTCGGGACGTGATATACCACCCGAGGCAGCATGTCCCACCCGCACCATCAGGCGAGATGCGGCTCCAAGGCGGCGCTCAGGATCGTAAGCAGAGAGATAGATTCCCACATCCTCCCCTTCAGCGGAGACAAGAGCGGAGGGAACATCGAGTTCTATTGAGAAGAGACCATCCTTCACTTCCGAAGCCCCAGCTGCCGCCTGCACATCGCCATAAGGCACCGTCAGGATATCGCCATCCTCGCGGCTCCCGGTATCAAGGTCAGGACTCTCCATTATTTTTTCAGGATACATGATCCTTACCACCAACTCACCGCTGAATTCTCCATCGGCATGCTTCAGGCAGTCGGCGATGTTTCCGGAAAGACGCAGTTTTCCACCGGGATAGATAGTGGATACATCCTCCTTCAGTTCACAGGAGTGAGTGGCGATCGGGATAATCAGGGCCGGGTCGCAGACAAGGTGATATGAGAGTTCGTTGGCGTATTCGCTCTGGTTCTTCGCACGTGCATATGCTTCCCCGATGGTGAGCGGACGCTCCAGCGGAGGCGACGTCACTGAGTTTCCATTCTTGAACATCCTGTTGTAAAGAATCTTTACCAGGTCCATATTCTCACCCGACCATGTATCGCGCGTGGCAAGCACAGCCCCGATGAGTCCGCTGTCATGCCCGAGCACCATATGCTCGGCAATACCGCGTATTCCCCGGTCGGTGTTGGAAAGGATGCACCCTGCGAATATCATGAAAGGATAATGATTGTTGGTGAGAGAACCAACGTCGGCCATTGAGAAGAAATTCCTGTCCTTGCCCATCATCGTAGGACCTCCATGTCCGAAATAAGTGACAAGGTTGACTCCTTCGTCGAGGGCGTTGCGGAAACGTTTCTTAGCCTCCGCCGAGCCATACGCGTCAATGACGAGCGGGGAAACAATCAGGTGATTGCGGTTGTTGCCGTTGAGATAACCGCCAAGAGAGACGGCCTGTTGGTCGTGGGTATGACGATCGCCAAGTCCGCCGATATTAAGCATCTTATTGAGACGGTAGGCAAAAGAGTCGTCGGATAGATACTGTTCCACTTTATCGACATAGGCCTCCACCTCCTCCGGGGTCTGGCACGGGAGAATACCGACACCCACGCTCACCGGGCAGCGTTCTATGCGCGAATCAGGAAGGCGGTCGGACATGATGCCGAGAATGTCATTGGCATTTGCCGCCCCCTTCTCAGGCTCGCAGTCCAAGACCTGGTAGGCTATGAGGCCATTGCTTTTGTCGCGCGTCACGTCAACTCCACGGAAATCGCTGAAAAGAGGTCCGAGAAGAAGGATATTGCGTAGCTTCTCTCCCTCCGACTCATATAGCATTTTGGCGAATGCGCGATAGGCCATAGGGTCGGGCACTCCGCAGGAGAATTCATTGTAGACCTGGTCGGCGGTGGCCACAGCCACACGTATGCCGTCGCGTTCAGTATGCAGACGTGCCAGCCGCTGCGCCTGCGGCAGCAGCCTCTCAGTGGTGATGATGAGCAGCGAGGCTCCCTCTTCACCAAGAGAATGCAGGTCCTGGTTGACAACGCGGCTATAATCCTGGGAGAAACCCTTTATCTGCATCTGCGGCACAGAGAGGTCGGCCACTATGACCTGTGCCATCCCCTTGTTGGAAGGCACCGCCGCCACCATCTTTCCATCCTTTTCAAACCTGTGGGAGACAACAGGATTCCGGGGATCGGAGATATCGAAGAGCACACCCTCCGGAAAACCATCCATGTCCACATATCCGCCGCGAAGAAGCGAGACGAAGGCCATGTGATCCTGCGCACGGCTACTCCCGTCGTATTTGCGAAGTGTGGGAATAGTGCGTGGGTAAGTGAGGGTCCAGAAATCAAGATTGGCCACTCCCTCGAAATTGTCGAAAGTCTTATAATCCACGTAGACGAAGAAGCTGTCGCCCGGAATGTCGGTGGAATGTGTGAGGGGATCCTGCGGACGGAACTTCACTGAATTGTAATTGCGGGTGGCCCCGGAGCGAATATCCTCACTCCCCTTGATGCCCCACTCCAGAGTGCCGGTGGAGACACGTTCCGAATAGAAATAGCATTCCATCATGGCCTTACGCCCGGCGATTGCCTCCGGTGCGGAGACATACCACTCGCGACGCGAGGGCTCCTGACCGTTGAATCTCTCGCCCCAGAACAGTTGACCGGTGTGAGATGTATTCTGCTCCAGATCCACCTCATGGGATATGAACGAAAGACCCTCCTTGAGTTCTGCGGCTCCCTGACGAAGGTTGGTGTCGGCTACACTCATGTCAAGACGCGCTCCCTCCATATCGGAGAGGAAGTAATATCCCAGATCGGTGTAGACATTCTTGGAATAGCGATGGAAGTACCCCTTTGTCTCAGCCTTGTCATCAGGCTCAAAAGTAAAAGTCTCTGTACCTTCACCATAGAAATAGAGGTGGCCGTCATGATGGAATACCGCCACCGGCGGAAGATCGTCGGGATTAAGACGCTGACCATTCTCATCCACAAAGTCGAGCGCCATCTGCCGGCCTCCACGTCCAAAGACACCCACCATATCGGGGCGTTCAAAACCCATCTCGCGTAGACGAGCATAGGAAATCTCGTAGATGCCGCTCTTGTCGACACCCACCTTCACCCAGTTGCCCTCGGCAAGACGGGAGTTGGGAACGAAAAATCCCGGGGAGGAGGCTTCAGCCACTGCTGAAAATGATAGTACTGCAGACGCAAATAAGAAAGGAAAGATCTTCATATGGAAATGTGAGGATTGAAAAGAGGATTAAAGAGGATAAATCTGAGGAAGTTTATCCCAGTATTTTGACACTGACTCTATACACAGGATATTAAAGGAATGCAGCCTCAGCGGATATTGGTGCGCAACAGTGTGACGGATGCTTCCTGCGGTCTTTCATATAAAAAGCCTTCGAGACGTGTAGGAGCCTTCAGCAGGAAATTTTCCCGGCTCATCTTCACAAGCACCATGTCGCCCTGTCGGATAGTGTTATGCTCACTGACGAACGACATTATCTCATCGATGGCCGACGTATCGCAAGAGTCATACCCAATCCGTATCTCCTCCTCGCCATACTTAAGCCCTATCGAAGTCCCGGCCATCCACTTATCCTTGCTGCAGAAATCACCGATGATGAGCGAACGGTCGAAGACATAAGCTCCCGACCATGGCAGACCTTCCCTCCTGAGCACACTGAGAGTGTTGGCCGCATGGATGCTGACTCCAAGACTGAACTCGGCCCAGTATCGTCCGGCAAAACGCGGAGCGATACATTTACCGAGCCTGCTGACCTTTACCGCCAGACAACAACATGCCCGGAACTCGCTGTCGAACTCCGGGATAAAGAAAGGTTTGCCACTGCGTATCAGGCATGAATCAGGGATATCCAGCATAATATCGCGGCGCAAGACATCGGCTTTTGTAAAGTCATCTGCAAACTGCCGGGCAAAACTATCTTTGCCATTGCTGATCACTGCTATCGTTTTCATTCTTTGTCAGGTCTTGGGAAGTCCCTTTGTGAGACTATGGGTAGGAAACGGTTATTGGCGGTTGAGGTTCTCGAGTCGGTTGTAGATCATGGCGAGATGGGCATAGATGGAGGTGTTTGCCATCACTATCCCTTCAGCTGTCTTCACCCTGTAAGGGGTGAAATTCCAAATCGCGCGTATGCCGGCCGAGATTGCTATGTCGGCAGCTTCCTGAGCTGCGTCCGAGGGAACTGTAAGTATAGCGATGGAAGCTTCGGTATCTGCTGCCACGCTCTCGATATCGTCAATATGATATATAGGGCGCCCGTCGACGAATGTTCCCACCAGGGACGGATTCACGTCAAGGGCTGCCACGATGTCGAGGCCGTAAGAAGAGAGACCCGTGTCGCACATCAAGGCGCGCCCCAGACTGCCAGCTCCTATCACGAGAGCCTTGTGACTCACCCGGAATCCCAGAAAATCAGCAAGGATGTCACGAAGTTCGCCCACGTCGTAGCCGATGCGTGTCTTTCCCTTTATAGAGAGGAAAGAGAGGTCTTTGGCTATCTGCGAGGCATCGACATTGAGGGCTCTGGAGATATGGGTGGAACTGACATGGTCGGTGCCTTGTGCATAGAGAATCTCCACAAACGCCAGATACCATGGAAGACGGCGCAACGTCGGCTCCGGGAGTATGATTCCTCCCGGATGCCGCGTTTCATTGCGGTTTTTCTGAAAGATGTCGTCTATCTCGTTCATTGTGCTGCGACGGCGAGTTTACGTGTGCTTGTCTGCTTCATTCCCTCGGGTGTGGTGATGGTAGCACGGTAGAGGTAGATGCCGCGTTTAACACGAGACCCGCCGTTGTCGCGCAGATCCCACGTCATGCGGATGTCACTCTGAGTGTCGGTGACGGCATCGGCAGATGAGTTCCAGACGCGTCTGCCGCTGAGGTCGAACACTTCCAGCTCGCATCCGAGCGCCGAAAGCGCACGGTCGGTCGTCACGGTGAACACCACAGATGTGTGGGCCGGACTGCAGTCAGTGGTCACATCATAGATGGTGGGATTCACACCGATGGCAGCCTGGAAATCAATAGAGGCTTTGGAAGAGTTGCCGGCGTTGTCCCAGACAGTGAGCTCAAGCGTATGCGCACCCGGTTCGATGTCGGAAAGCGGATAAACGATGCTGCCGGCCGAAGAGTCGTCGGGATCGGAGGAGTAATAGAGGTTGATGTCGTCGAAATATGTGCGGCCATCAAGCGCGAGAGTCATCTTATGGCCGATACCTGTGTCGCTGACATTGATGCCCGAAGGATCGGTAAAGCTTGCCATCACTACGGGCGACGGACTCACTGCTGCCCCGTTTGTGAAGCGGTCGCCGTTGAGCACGAAGCGGGTGATTTTCGGTCCGGTGGTGTCGTCGCTCGTATTCGGGTCATAACCATAGACATAGAAATCCGTGCTGGAACCTCCGGCCTCACGTCCATCCTCACTGTAGGCGTAGAGGTTGAGGAGTGCGGGAGAATAATTGTTGGTGATCTCCATTGGCACATGGAGTGTCGCCTCCCATTTGCCGTCCTTCACACGCGCACGGACATTGCCAAGGCGTGCGAGACGTTCGTTGTAGCTGTATTCATCGCTGTCCCATCCGTTGGTGGTCACGGGGGTCTCGGCGTCATAGAGCGAGAGTTCGATGATGCCGTTGAAATCGGCGGCAAGCGCACCCTCGGAATCCTCCACAGTGCCCGATACTTTTACCGAAGCACCGGCCCCGATCTCGGGCATATTCTCAGGATCAGGTTCATTGTCGCCGAGTTTTCCGAGCACTACACGCATATCCGGACTCAGCACCTTCAAGGAGGGGTCGCCGAGGATTGCGAAGCGGAATTTATTGTCGTCGTAACTGTCTGCCTGATTTTTGGCCTCCACAGCCACATCGCCGACACGCCTCGGCATTCCCGTAGCGGTATCCTTGGAGAAGAGAGCCTCTCCGAAAGCAGCGCTGAGCCTGCCGTTGGGACCCATGAATACCGAACGCGTAGCGCAGAACATACCGATGACACCGCTCTCAGGATGGAGCCACATCTTCTCGCCGCCGCTGACGCTGTTGGCATCCCAGCGGAGGAAATCGCAGCAATAGGCCGCCAGATAAGGGAGACGCTTGTTGCTCATGGAGGTGATGTCGTTCCATGTCAGCAGGTTCTCGTGAGTCCAGGCACGCGGATTGGCATGGCCTACATAATGAAGCAGGCCGACACCCTCGCTGAGTCGTTTCTGCATCCTTGTGCGCGCATCCGGGTAGGCAAGGCCGGTGCCGGTGGCTTTGCGCACGAAGGCATCTGTATATAGACGCTCGTAGATGAAATCGGCGCCATTGCCGGAGTTAAGCATATTGTCGCGGGCCTTGTCAGACTGGCGCATGTGGGTATTGCTGTCGCCGTCATCGGAGATGAGGAGCACCGAGTTGCGCCACGAACCGAAATCGGGGTTCTCCACATAGGCTATGGTCTTATCCACCATCCGGCGGGCCTCCTCCAGACTGCTTACGGCCCATCGGCCCACAGCCACCTGTACCGTAGCTTTCGGCATCCGGAAATTGTCGGTATCCTCAAGCATTCCGATGTAGTCGTCGGTGCCGAAGGCGGAGTCATCGACGAATATACCCTCCGACTGCCATTGCGGCAGACGCGGATAACCGGCCTGACGCACTGCGGGCGTCACCATCTTATTGTCGAAAGTGGGACGCGAGAAGAGGAGGGCGTAACGCAACCGGTTGCCCTGCCCGCGGGCCGCACGGTCGTTCCACATCTTGAAGGCCTTGCGGAAGGCGGTGGGTTCGGTCATGCCAGAAGCAAACTCATTGTAGAACTTTTCGGGAGTGATGACGTAGACCGTCATACCGTCTACACGGCGGCGCATCTCGGCGAGACGCTCAGCCTCCGAGAGATATTCCTTCGGGGAGATGATGACGTAGTCGGGCGACTCCATTGCGTGAAGGTTCTGGTTCTCGAACTCAACAGGGTCTTTCGGAGCCTTCTTCACAGTCTCGGGATTGAAGGCCATGAACTCCCGCAGGCCGGCAGAGGCATGGAAGAGAGCCTTGTTGCCGGACAAGGTAAACTTCACCTCCACAGGGCGCATCGGGTCGGTAACGTCCCAGATACGTGTGGAGGCACTGACGCCGTCGAGCGCGACATTGGTCTCGCTGACGGGGTTCAGGTAGAAATGGAGCTGACCGTCGTGCATACGCAGGCTGCGGTCGTAAGTAAGCTCGATATGGTCAACCCAGGCACCGTAGAATGTGCCGGAGGCTGAATATTTTATGGTAAGGTCCACTTTGTCGGACGTGCAGTCGAACTCCTTGGTAGTGGTCTTGCGTGTCAGGAATCCCGAGGAAGAAGTCACTCCGCCGAGCACATCGCCAGGCACTGAGGGAAGGTCGACACCATTGGCGGCGATGATGACACTCGACTGGCCACCCTTTACGTTGGCACCGATTGTGATGTCGGCACGCACTTTCCCGCCGCAATTGTCGGGAGTGGCGAAAGAGAAGCTGCGGTTCTGACCGCTACGTAGCTCCTCACCCATCAGGTCTCGTCCGTTTTCACCCGGGGCGGTAAGGTCCTGCTCATGCACTATGTATTCCATGAAGGAATCCTGAGTCGGCAGCCCATCCTGCGGCATCCTTTTCTCCACAGCCATGCTTTCCGGAGCGGGGCAATCGCTGAGGAAATAATAGCTCTCGGCAGAATAGGGATTGATGGTATGCGACATTCGCGGGGCTCCGCTCCAGCTGAAGATGTCGGTGGCGAAGAAGATAATTCCCGAACCGGAACGCATTGCCGGGGCTGCCGGCAGATCGTCGGGCATCCCGTTGGTAAGGTTCTCGCTGAGCATTCGGCCTCCGAAGCCGTAGACATTCACGGCCGAGGGGTCGGAGAAACCCATCTCGCGCAGGGAGGCGTCGGAAATGTAGTGCATCCCGGTGTTCTCCACGCTGATGCGCACCCACTTGCCGGAGGCCATGCGGGAAGACCCGGCGAAAGTGGATTCGTCGAGGGCGGAAGCAGGAAGAGTGCCTGCCAGGGCTATTGCCCCGGCAGCCGCGAAGCCGGCGAAGAGACGCCGGAGTCCGGGAGTCCGAGTGTTCATCATTTTTATAGTGTAGGAGATAAATCGGTTCAAGTTTTCTTTTTCGGTGTAATTTTCAGTGGGAATATCAGTGAGAATTTAAGAATAAGAAGTCGCACTTTATTCCATAAGTTTAACGTCGGAACGGGGGTGATATTGTGTTTCTGCCCTGGGGGCGAGGGAGCTCTCAGCCATCACACATCCGGACTCACCCTTCCCTGCTCTTTCCGAGTGTCTTGGTGCCGTCGTAAGGCCAGACGTCGCCGGAGAGGAAGGATTCCCATTGCTCGCGGGTGCCGCAGAAGGTATTGAGGTCCACATTGCCGCGTATTCCGGCCACACGACCCCGGTGGTTGTATTGCCAGAAGGTCCATTCGGCATTGATCGGAGTCTCCGAGAAGGCACATATCCAGAGGGGTGAACCCGGGAAATTTTCCTCGAGATAGTCGTAGTAGCCATTGCGGTTGGTGTAGAACATCACGCGGAAGCCCATCAGGTTGAGATATTCCTTCATTCGGGTGAGACGGTCGGCGATCTCCGGCAGGGGTATCCCTTCGGGGTTGCCGTGTGATTCAACGTCGATCACGACACCGAGGTCGAGTTTCCGGTGGCCGATGGCCCCGATGAGGTTGCGGGCCTGCTCCACACCGTCGCGGTCGAAACGGAAGAAATGGTAGGCTCCTATCTTAAGGCCTGCATGGCGAGCCTTGCGGTAATTGATCCGAAAATTCTCATCGCGGAAATCTGTGCCTTCGGAAGCCTTGATGAAGATGAATTCGATGCCATCCGCCGAAGCTGCGTCGAGATTCATCAACCCGTTGTGGCGACTCACGTCGATGCCACGTATGGGATATTTCTCAAGATCTACGTATGGAGGGGAAGTCACAAACTCGCGGTAGGCCCACACGCAGGTGAAGACCAGCAGCACGGCAAGCAGCAGAAAACCGATGCTTGCCCACATGTCCTTTCGGCGCGAAAAAAATGACGGCATTCCCATATACAACTCTCCCAATTCCAATGTTGTCAGGTCTCCGTTGCCAAAGGCTACGGACTCCCAATTCCAATGCAAATATAGCGATTTCTTCGGATATCTGCAAATAGCGTCATTACGTTTCCTTCCCTCCCCTACCGCTTTTTTAACGTATTTTTCAAATTTTACAGCTTTTTAACCCCGGAATCATCTCTTTACAAATCGAATTACGAGTCTATTGTAATCTTCATCTCCGAACGTCTTACGGTTCTCAAATGTAAATCCTTCATCAAGGATCAATGTATCACCTTTCATCGCGGATGTTATATCCTCCCCATTATAGAGCACTTGCGGCTTCTTATATTTACCTCCCAATAGAGTGGCAAAACGTATTCTGACAGGTGAGGCGAACCGTTCGTAACCTTCTCGCGAGGCTGGAAGCGACGGATCGGTCAACGGAAGTAGTTTTTCTCCTTTCCAAATCATTTCCCGTTTTCCGGTTTCGATGAATGACACAAATACCGGCGCCCCGATCTCGCACTCACAACGGATCCCTGCTCGTCCACTCAACTTCTCCGGAGAAGCCATAAGAATGAAATCGATAGGGTCGCTATAAGAGGACGCTATCCAAGGGATAGAATCAGATCCGAACATACCTTTGAGACTTCCAATATCATTCACGACTCCTCTGCCGGAAAGAAACCTGAGAAAGAATATATTGCATCCCTTGAAGGCGTCCCTTCCAACGAGCAGTTTATCGTCGTTTATGTCAAGCCATTTCAAATCACAATTCTCAAAGGCTTCCGGTTCGATGTATTCCACATTTTTAAAATTTATATCTGATAGTCGGCGGCAACCGGCAAAGGCTCCTTGCTCAATCACCTTCATCGACTTTGGAAAAACTACTTTTTCAAGGGTGGTATGCGCAAAAGCCCATGGTCCTATAGCTCTCAGCGATTCTGGCAACTTTACGTATTTCAGGTTAGCAAATGAAGTAAAAGCACAAGTCTCAATCTCTTTTATACCATCCGGCAAGATAAGGCTGTCAACCTGCTGCAGGTTTTTTGGCCACACACAGAATGAACCGATCCGTTCGATGGTGTAACTTTTATTATTGTATGAAACCGCAGCGGGAATGGTATTTCCCTCAAATTCTGTCACAGCTATCAGAGTGGCGATTTTGTGGTCAGGATCCAAACGGCATACCACACCATCCTGCACCACCACCGGAGTAGCGTTAATCTTCTTTCCGTTGGCGTCAAATGAAAGAAAATGCACTACGCATACGAAGAATACATAGAATAAACTTGGACAATAGTTCATTGTATTTCTGATTATGGTTAAGGTGTACATGAATAAAAAATCCACTTAGAGAACTACCTCTCCTATCCTCAATTGCAAACTTAAGTTATATAGTAATTTTCAATCGGTTAAGGATAGGGGTTTCACCGGACTGCCACCCATAATAATTGAACGGTCTTCCATCAGATAGAACGAAGGTGGAGTGTAGTAATTGGGTTGTGATATCCTCATCATTATAAAATACTTTGAGGGTATCTTTCTGATATTCGGTTAGTCCTGAGACATCCAGTCTAACCCTTACAGGAGATTGAAAGGGCAGCATCCCATTTTCATCAGTAGTAATTTCATCCTTACTTCCATCCCTTTCCTGTAAGCCCCAAAGGTCAATATCTGGCACCCATAGAAACTCCTTATCTTTTATTTCTTCAAATGAAAAAAATACGGGCACCGGACTTGACTTAAGATTAATCATAGCCCTCCCGGCAAAAACCTCAGGCATATCAGTCTGATACTTTGCGCCAATATCAGCTGACAGAAATTCGGAAGGACAGCCAATCCATGCAATTTCCCTCCCTCCAAAAGTCTGGTAAAAATCAATTACAGGGTTTAATTCCTTTGATGAAAGTTGGACGAAAAAAAGATTTTTACACTTAAAAGCATTCAAGCCGATGATCTTGGTCTCCCTTGGAATAACAACCCATCTTAAAGAATCATTTTGATCAAAAGCATTACGTCCGATATATACAGTCCGGCCTAAATCCAAATTCTTTATACGAGTACAATAAAAGGCATATTCACCAATCTCTTCTACTGATGAAGGGATTCTAAAACTCTCAAATTGAAACTGATAATCACGTGCCCCCATAGTATTAAAAGCATTTTCCTCAATAATTTTAAGAGAATTAGGCAAAACAATACTACGTAACTTACCATACGAATCACCATTTACAATTCGGTTTCCCTTTAAAAAATAGCTATTAATCCTTTCAATACCTTCGGGGATTATTAGAGTATCAGGATTTTCTTCAGGATGAAACAAATTTCTTTGCGGCCATCTCATATTGTGACCTGTCTCCGTAATGGATACACTTTTACCCTCAAAATCAATATTATTTTGAAAAGAATTCCCACGAAATTTCTTAACTTCCAACACAGTAGCGGAACCCCTATCTTCATCATACCCAATCACTAACTCGCTTGACTCAACAATAGTACCATTAGTTACTTGCGCGTACAGAGAAAAAAAGGAGAGAACTAAAACTCCTATAACAAAACTTCTCATAATACAAGACGATAGAATTCTTGCAAAGTTAAAAAAGATACTTCAAATGTAAAATACAAGGAACATAAAAATTAATAATCTTAATACTATTTTCTAATAATAAACATCTTATTCAATTTAATATTAAAAGTATCTTTTTGCGTATATTGTAACCCATTTTCATTTTTATATGTATATGGTAAAATATTTGTATAGGGTTCAGATAATGGATTGTAATAATATCCGTCTTCACTACCATTTTTTAACCCCCATACACAATGAACATAATAAGAAACATTACCTAAATTAATATATGCAAACTCAGCCAAACCATCGATTACAAAGAGATGCCCACCATTTAAATACTTAAACTCATCTTCACCATTTGTATTTTTACCATAATAGCCGTAAATACCATTCACAACAAATGGAATTCCATTCTCTAAAGATATTTTAGCGGCCGCAATATCATAGTTTTGTTCTCTGACGTTGAATCCAAGTTTTTTTATAGCAGGTGTAATTTTTTCCTTATCTACAGTACTATTATCCCTACCATACTTCATATCTAGAAGAGATGGCAACCCCAAATAATACAGAAATCTCGCGATAATATTAATTGAGCTGCTTGATGCAATGTCTTCTTTCACAGCTTTCCAATTTATAGTGTACACAGTCTCACCATTCGAGTTTGGAATAGAAAAAGAACTGGGAAACTCATAAAATGCACACATTTGGCCAATTGAAAGGGCTGCACAACCAACGACAGAACCATTTGGACAATACTTATTATAGGGAGCTACCTGAGTCCAAATACTGACACCATATGGCAATAAAGGTCTTACAACTACTGTAAATCTGGGGTTGGGATTTATGGGATCAGGTGTAATTCCCGGAATTATTGTATAATTGGGATCATCAGAGGTTGCCAACTCCGCTTCCCCCTGAAGGACATGATTAAAAAAATACGATAATGTTGGATTGGATGCTGTGTCTGCGAGAGTCATTCTACCTGTTGTAGAAAACGCATAAACTGGAAGAAGTCGATCATCCGCAGAAAGCACGGCGAAACCTGCGTCTTCACCAAAGCTTACCACGTAATACGGAGACACGTCGTCGGAAGATCTTGTTTGATTCTGAATTTTCAGATACTCGCACTTAGTCACCAATGGCAATGCAGCAGACCTTGTAGTACCCGCGACTTCATTGTAAAACGGCATGAGCTTTATGAGAGCCTCGTCTAAGGATACAAAATGTCCTTCCTTCTCTTCCTGCACAAAATTTTCAAGCGCGAGCTCATCTTGGCTACAGCTCATAAAAGCCGAAAATACCAAGATGATAATCATCCATAAGAGTTGATTTTTCATGATATTGTATAGGCTGTTAAATAATATTGCAAAATTAAATAAAATAATCCATAAAAACAAATCATTAGCTAATATTCTGAACTAAAATAATAATATTTAATTGATTTACAATGCATTATACTGAAAGATTAAAGCAATCTTGAGAGTTTCACTGATCTTTCCTTGGAGATATCCAGTGAATTAATCAAGTTTTGCAAAACTGGCATTACTACTCCATTCACGATGTTCTAAATATGTTCAGGATTGTAGATAAAGGACGAGACAAGCCACAAATCTCCCCAGCGATGATCGAACTGTAATCCCTACCAACAACATGCAAGAGATGGAACGATTCTATTCCTCTTTTAGAATTCATTGGCTTTATGGGCAAAAAGAGTCTGTAATGGTTCTCGCCATTTATGTCCTCTCCTAATGTAGTTTTCCCATTATTCAGCTTCATTGAGTTCGGTATCATTATTTGAGTTATATCGAAGTTGAATAGCCATAAAATGCCCCATAACCAAAATAATAGTTAATTTTGCAGTCGGAATGGAGGAAGTGTTCTGGACTGTGGCGGTCTGTGTGACTGTCTTTGTGGCTGGCATCCGCGGATGGCACCGGGGTTTCACGGGGCAGGTGTGCGCCGTGACGGGCTTCTGCATCGCTTCGCTTTGCACACATATCTTCTCTTCGGAGGTGAATATGGCAATCATCGAACCGTTGATCCCTTCGGACAATCCTACGGCGGTGCATTTCGCCACTTCCTTCCTTTCCTCAGCAGTGGTCTATGCCATAGTGTATGGTGTCTGCGTTTCGCTGACGGGGGTGGTGCGCCGTGCCCTCTCAATGCTCGAGAGCGGCATACTCGACTCCCTGTTCGGTGCGCTCTTCGGCATCTTCAATGGGGTCTTCCTACTCTCCATCGCCATGAACCTCTGGCTCTGCCTCAATCCGGAGGGTCCGCTGCTGAAGCTTTGCGGCTCAGACGACGCCAATGCCCCGCAGACTGTGCTGCTGCTCGCCCCGGCCGTGTTCGGTTCGCCCGATGCCTGCGACCTCCATCACGAAGTGCAGCTCCGTGAGGCAAGGAAAATATCCTGCAACCTCCGCCCCCTCCCGGGCGTTATAACTCAAGAGGGAGATAGCGTTACCGGCTTCATGCCGAAAATGGATGCGGGACTCTCCAAACTCGAAAAAGACTACTCTCCAAAACCTGAAAAATACGTTATAACTCACGATAATGCTTAAAGTTGAAAATCTTCATGCCCGCATCAACGGGAAAGAAATCCTCAAAGGTATAAATCTTGAAGTGCGTCCCGGAGAGGTGCACGCCATAATGGGACCTAACGGTTCGGGAAAATCCACCCTCTCCATGGTGCTGGCCGGCAATCCGGCTTATGAAGTGACGGAAGGGGCGGCCACCTTCTACGGCAAGGACCTTCTTGAAATGACTCCTGACGTGAGAAGCCACGAAGGTCTTTTCCTCGGTTTCCAGTATCCTGTGGAGATCCCGGGAGTCTCGATGGTGAATTTCATGCGCGCTGCCGTCAATGCAAAGCGCAAATACTTCGGCGAACCCGCCATGAGCGCCACCGACTTCCTGAAGATGATGCGCGAGAAGCGCGCTATCGTGGAACTCGACACCAAACTTGCTTCCCGCTCCGTCAACGAGGGTTTCTCGGGCGGTGAGAAGAAGCGCAACGAGATCTTCCAGATGGCGGTGCTCGAACCGAAACTCTCAATCCTCGACGAGACTGACTCCGGTCTTGACATCGACGCGCTCCGCATCGTGGCCGAAGGTGTCAACAAACTGAAGACACAGAACAACGCCACTATCGTGATCACCCACTATCAGCGTCTGCTCGATTACATCAAGCCGCAGTTCGTACATATCCTCTACAAAGGGCGTATCGTGATGACCGGAGGCCCTGAACTCGCCCTCGAACTCGAGGAGAGGGGTTATGACTGGATCAAGGCTCAGGTAGACTCCCAAGAATAAGACTCCGCACCATGAATGCACTGACTCAATATCTCGATCTCTTCCGTGAGGCTCGCGCCATCATCGACACCAACTCCTCGCCGGTGCTCAATGCCCGCAGGGAGGAAGCTTACGAGGCGCTGAAGGATGCCAAGCTTCCGCCTCTCGGTTCGGAGAACTACGAACATACCGACCTGCAGGCGATGCTCTCGCCCGACTATGGTCTGAACCTCGCCAAACTCAACATCGACATCAACCCCGCCACCACATTCCATTGTGATGTGCCCGACCTTCAGTCGGCCCTCTACCTCAACTTCAACGACACGCTGACGGTGGGAGATGCCGACCGTTGTCAACTGCCGGAGGGAGTCATCGCGGGTTCGTTGCGCGAAATATCTGCCAGACGTCCGGATATCGTAGACCGCTATTATGGCCGTCTCGCTCCGCTATCCAACCCTCTCGTGGCTCTCGACACTATGTTGGTTCAGGATGGTTTCCTGCTCTATGTGGAGAAGGGTGTGAAGCTTGAAAAACCGCTGCAGCTCGTCAACATACTCAACAATGGTGCCCCGCTGATGGCGGTTCGCCGTGTGCTCATCATCATGGAGGAGGAGGCCGAGGCCACACTGCTCACCTGCGACCATACGCAGAATCCCGACGTGGATTTCCTGACACTCCAGACTATCGAAATCTTTGCAGGCCGCAATTCGCGCCTCGATTATTACGACATGGAGGAATCCACCGAGCGGACAGGGCGACTCAGCACCCTCTATCTCTCGCAGGAGGAGGGGAGCAACGTGCTCATCGACGGCATCACGCTTTTCAACGGCACTACCCGCAATGAATATCACACCGTATTCCGCGGCCCGCATTCGAAACTGCGTTTGCTCGGCATGGGCATCGAGGACCGTCACCGCACCATCGAGACATATTCATACATCGACCATCAGACAGGCCATTGCAACACTGACGAACTGATGAAATTTGTAGTCGACGACGAGGCTGTGGCTTCTTTCGCCGGTAGGATCCACGTGGCTCCGGGAGCTGTCAAGACAGAAGCCTACCAGTCAAACCGCAATATCGTGGGCAACGACAAGGCCCGCATGTTCTCGAAGCCTCAGCTCGAGATCTACAACGATGACGTGAAGTGTTCTCACGGCACGGCCATCGGTCAGCTTGACCCCATGCAGCTCTTCTACCTGCGCACACGCGGCCTCGATGAGGCAACTGCCCGACTGCTGCTCAAACAGGCATTCATGGCCGACGTGATCGATGGTGTCCGCCTCGAGTCGCTCCGCGACCGTCTGCGCATGCTCGTGGAACGGCGGTTCGCCGGTGCTTCGTCGGCTTGCTCCTCCTGCCAGAAATGTTTGTGATTTGACAAAAATGCTTCGGTTGCGGACATCGCACGCGATGTCCCTACCGTACGGCATACCTTAATTTAATTGCGGACATCGCACGCGATGTCCCTACCGTACGGCATACCTTAATTTAATTGCG
>CAZPQD010000025.1:25331-28487 GCA_964588625.1 uncultured Sangeribacter sp.
GACATCGCACGCGATGTCCCTACCGTACGGCATACCCTTAATTTAATTGCGGACATCGCACGCGATGTCCCTACCGTACGGCACGCACATAATATGCACACACAAATGAATATCGAAAATATCCGGGCGGAATTTCCGGCCCTTGAGCGCAAAATCGGGAAGTATCCCCTTATATATCTCGACAATACGGCTACGTCGCAGACGCCCCGCCGTGTTGTGGAGAGCATCGTCGAGATGTATGAGCATAAGAAGGCCAACGTACATCGAGGTGTGCATACCCTCTCGCAGGAGGCTACCGATATGCAGGAGACAACCCGGCGGCGTGTGCGCGACTATATCAATGCGGAGAGTGTGGAGGAAGTGATCTTCACGCGAGGCACCACCGAGTCCATCAATCTTGTGGCCTCCTCCTTCGGCGACCGTTTCCGCGAGGGCGACGAGGTGATACTCACCGTGATGGAGCATCACGCCAATATCGTGCCGTGGCAGCTCTTGCGTCGCCGCAAGGGTATCGTGATCAAGGTTGTCGACATCAACGACCGTGGCGAGCTGAACCTTGAAGAGTATAAGTCGCTCTTCACCGACCGCACGGTGATGGCAGCCTTCTGCCATGTCAGCAATGTGTTGGGCACCATCAATCCTGTGGCGGAGATGACCGCCTACGCCCACTCACGCGGTGTGCCGGTACTCATTGACGGAGCTCAGGCTTCGCCACACCTTTCCATCGACGTTCGCGGACTTGATGCTGATTTCTATGCCTTCTCTTCCCATAAGATGTATGGGCCAACAGGAATCGGCGTGCTCTACGGCAAGAAGAAATTGCTCGAAGAGATGCCTCCCTATCAGGGTGGTGGAGAGATGATAAGTCATGTGAGCTTCGAGCACACCACCTTCGCCGACCTCCCATTCAAGTTTGAGGCTGGCACACCTGACTTCGTCGGGATCGCCGCCTTCGCGAAAGCCCTCGACTTCATGGAGGAAGTGGGTCTGTCCAACATCGAGGCCCACGAATTGGAATTGCTTGATTATGCCACCCGCGAACTGATGGAAATTCCCGGAATGCGCATCTTCGGCACTTCACCCCATAAGAGTGCAGTCCTCTCCTTCCTCATCGGCGACGTGCATCCCTACGATGTCGGGATGCTCCTCGACAAGTTAGGAGTCGCCGTGCGCACAGGTCATCACTGCGCCCAACCCCTCATGGAACGTCTCGGTATCCCCGGCACGGTGCGGGCTTCCTTCGCCGTCTACAACACCCGCGAAGAAGTGGCCGACTTCATCGCCGCGCTGCGCCGCGTGGCAGCAATGTTTTAACTTGATTCAGCATAGTGAAACCCGGTATAATCCACGCTTCGCGTGGATTATACCGGGTTAATTATTATGTTTTTACACTTCCGCGGACTTCGTGCGCGGTTAACTGAAATTTCGTCCCTCCGGGACTGCGCCGAGAACACACTGGTCTGCATCCGAACGTATTGAAGCGCTCGGGAGAGCGCTCCTCCCAGTCAGAGACGGGTAACTTCTACCTATTTTTCGGGGGCGAAGCGGTTGGGGAAAGTCCAGTGCTGGCGGGGATGGGTCAGAGCCCAGATGACGAGGAAGATCCCGAGGGCTATGAAGGGGAGACTCAGGATCTGACCGAGGTTCATGCCATAGCGGGCTATCATCTCGTATTCTGATCCTACCTGCACATTCTTGATGTATTCAATGAAGAAGCGCGGCACGAAAATACCTAAGAAGAAGATACCGGTGATGAGCCAGGGCCGTTCTTCGGCATTCCGTTTCCAATACATCCACATCAGCAGGGCGAAGAGGGCAAAATAGCAGACAGCTTCGTAGATCTGCGTGGGATGTTTCGGCACAGTCTCGCCGTCGCGCAGGAAGACGAATCCCCAGGGAAGATCGGTGGGGCCACCATATATCTCGCTGTTCATCAGGTTGCCCAGACGGATGAGACCTCCGACGAGGGCAATTGGAATCACCAGTTTGTCGAACGTCCAGGAGGCCGGTTTATGGGCCACAAACCAGGAGAAGAGGAAGACGGCTATGATATTGGCGATGGTGCCTCCGTGGGAGGCGAGGCCGCCGTTCCAGATCTGCAGGATCTCGGCCGGATGCTTCGAGTAGTAGTCCCACTCGTAGAAGAAAACATGGCCGAGACGGGAGCCGACGATGGTGGCCACCACAACGTAGGTGAGCAAAATGCCGAGCCAACGTTCGGGCGCTCCCTCATGGCGGAACATGCGTGACACGATGTTATAGCCGATGATGAAGCCCACGGCGAAAGCCAGTCCGTACCATCTCACGGCTATCGGACCGATGGAGAAGATCACGGGGTCGGCATTCCAATAGATGAAGTCGAGCATATGGGGTCTCTTCTAATCTTCTAAAAAATACTGTTTTTCCGCTGACGAAAGAATTATTTTCCGCCTACGATGGCAGCTGTGTCCTGAGCGATCATCATCTCCTCATCAGTGGGGATGACCACTACCTTCACCTTGGAATCCTTGCCGGAGATCACAACTTCCTTGCCACGTGCCTTGTTGGCTTCCTCGTCGAGAGTAACACCCATATAGGCAAGCTGCTTGACGATGGCTGCGCGCATGTCGACACCATTCTCACCCACTCCGGCAGTGAAGACGATGACATCTACTCCACCGAGCACAGCCGTGTAGGCACCGATATATTTAAGGATACGGTATTCATACATATCCTCGGCGAGGCGTGCACGCTCGTTGCCGGCAGCGATGGCATCCTCAATGTCGCGCATGTCGCTGGAGATACCGGAAACACCGGCCACACCGCCCTGCTTGTTGACGAGCTTGCCGAGGCCGTCGGCATCAAGGTTCTCGCACTGCATCAGATAGATGAGCGCACCGGGATCGACATCGCCGACACGTGTTCCCATCATGAGACCCTCCGTAGGAGTCAGACCCATGGAAGTGTCGACGCTCACGCCATCCTTCACGGCAGTCACGCTGGCACCATTGCCGATATGGCAGGTGATGATCTTCTGGTCCTCATACTTCAGACCGAGGAAATCGCAGGCGCGACGGGCCACATAGCGGTGGCTTGTGCCGTGGAAGCCATAGCGACGCACGCCATACTTCTCGTAAGCCTCATAAGGGAGGGCGTACATGTAAGCCTTGGCGGGCA
>CAZPQD010000026.1:0-13225 GCA_964588625.1 uncultured Sangeribacter sp.
CGAGGAAACCGAGCACTACTTTCACTGTGTTCATCCAGCCACCGCTCTTGGGCATAGACTTGAGCATGGTGGGGAACATCGCGAAGAGTGTGAAGGGGAGGGCAAGAGCAAGCGCGAAGCCGAACATTCCCACTGCCGGGGAGATGAAGTTGCTCGTGGCAGCAGCCTCGACAAGAAGCGTGCCGATGATCGGGCCTGTACATGAGAAGGATACGAGCACAAGCGTAAAGGCCATGAAGAAGATGCTCAGATAACCTGTGGTGGCATCAACCTTGGAGTCCATCTTATTCGTCCAGGAAGCGGGCAGAGTAAGCTCGAATCCGCCGAGGAAGCTTATTGCGAAAAGCACAAGCAGCAGGAAGAAGATGATGTTGAAGAGGGCGCTGGTGGCAAGTTCATTCAGGGCTGAGGCTCCGAAGATGGCCGTCACTGCCAGACCGAGAACCACGTAAATCACGATGATGGAAGCTCCGTAGACAGCGGCGGTGGCCACACTCTTGCTGCGGCTCTTGTTCTGCTTGAGGAAGAAACTTACGGTCATCGGAATCATGGGCCATACGCAAGGAGTAACGAGGGCGATCAATCCACCGATGAAGCCGGCGATGAATATGTAGAGAAGTGAGCGCTCCTGCTGTTCGGGGTTATCCTCGAATACATTGAGCTCTGCCTCAACATTGTTCCACCAGTTGGGGTCGGCAACGCCGGTGCTCATTGCGCCGGGCATAAGGGCGCCGTCGGCTGCCTGGAGTGAGTCAGTCATTTCGGCAAGCACCTCGCCACCATCCTTCACAACCTCCGGCTCCTCAGCCTCTTCTGTGGCTACGGGAGAAGTGCCCGAAAGTTTCTTAGCTGCGAAGAGGGGTACGCATCCTTTGTCGTCGCAAGCCTGTCCTTTCAGCTCCACATTCACATTGAAGGATTTGGCTGTGGGCTTCAGTTTCTGTACGAATTTGACAGTGCCGGTATAGAAATACTGGTCTACTTCAAACACATCGTCAAATTCCTTGGTGTAGGCTTTCGAAGGCACAGGTTTGCCATCAAGCTTGCAACCCTTAACGTCGAAGAAGAGTTCGAGAGGATTTGAACCTCCTGCCGGGTTGTTCATCGCATAGAGATGATAGCCCGGGGTGACGGTGGCCGTGATTTCCACTGCCGGATGGTCAGTGTTGTCGCCTGTCAGTTTGATGTCCCATTTCACTGCGTCAGCAGCCATGGCGGCGATGGCTGTGAGGATCAGCGTCAGGGTCAGAAGACATTTTTTCATTTGTGTGATGTAGGTTGGTTGTTAGTTTCTATTTTGGAATCAATCGCGTCAGTCCTTATTCGGCTTCTTTCTCTGTCACGCTTACGCTGGCAGCCTGCTGCACTGAGCGGTCGGAGGTGTTGAAGATGAAGCCTACCACTTCGCAATTCTCAGCTTTCCAGTTGGAGTCAAGTTTCAGAGTGGCTGTGCCGCTCAGGCTCTGTTCCGTACTGAAGTTGTTACCCAGCACGTCGCCCCAGTCGCCGTTGAGCGAGGCTCGGAGAACGTGGTTGTGCTGGTACTGCGGAATGAAACCATTTGCGCTCATCTGCGGACCGTTGATGTCGCTTTCCGTAAGCCAGAGCAGGATGCTCGTCTCTGCCGAATGCATTTCGTTGAAAGTGACGGTGTAATCCACCTTCAGTTCGCGCGTTGATTCATCGAAGGTGGAGCTAAGGGCTACATCGGCGGGAGCTGCCTTGGAAATCTCATCATCAATGGTGGTGGTCCACATGCTCAGCTCTGTGCCGGAAAGAACCTTTCCACCATTTATGGAAGCTGAGGGGAGGGCAGCCGGTTTGAAGTAGTTGTAATATACGTCTGAAATGGGAGCGCGCAGGTCAAGCGTGCCGATCGGCAGGGTGAAGTCGGAAGCTGCAGCGGCATGAATGCCGACAATGATTACTGACCCCGGATATTTCTCAGCCGACTGATGCAGTGTGGTAGCAGCGTTAGGACAGTTGATGCAGCGCATTCCGGTGAAGTCCATCACGAGTACCACTCTCTCCACTGACGGACGCTCCACGGGGATGAAGCGATCCTTCTCATCAATATCGTCGCAGGAGGTGAATCCCGCGCAAGCCGCAGCCAAAAGGCCTCCGGCAAGTATGTTTCTGATGACTTTCTTTTCCATTATATAATAAGGATTGTCCGAATCATGTGTAAGAGTCACATGGAAATCAGAATGTATAGTTATAGGTCACAGAGAAACCCTTTGTGGCGGGAACCCAGCGGCAGACACCACCGGAGCAGTCGTAGCCGGCGCGTGTGCGGCCGTAGCCTAAGGTGAAGCGGTTTGCCTTCAGGTTGTAAGTGACCATTGCATTATAATAGTTGATGTTGGTCTCTCCGGCATTGTAGGTGTCGGTGAGGGTGATCATCCAGTGGGGGGCGAAGCTGACTTCCACGAGAGCCGACAGCCAGTCGCCCTTGTCCTGCTTGGTCTGCAGATACTGGAGTTCCCATCGAAGCTGGGTCTTCTTGGCCATCTTCCACTGACCCTCGAGAATGAAGGTGTTGGCTGTCACCATTCCTCCATGGCCTTCCACAACCTGCTGGTTGTATTTCTGGAAGAGGTAGAAGAGAGTGAACTGCAGCTTGCGGCTGAATTTTTTGTTGATCTCCAGGTTGAAATCTGCATAGTTGAGCGATCCGATCTTCCAGAAGGGAGTGCCATAGTTGTCGGTGCCGACCTCAGGCTTCAGGGGATCCATGCCGGGGGGCACGTCGCGGTCGAGGGCAGAGATATACGAACCGGAGAGTCGGAGGTTGGTTCCATACTTGCCGCCTAACGGTGTGCCTTTCTTAAAGAGATAGCGCACCTCGCTTTGGAACGCCCATTCGCCATCATTCTGTGTGGCGTAGGGATACATGGCTGCCAGAGCATACGTCTGGGTCATGGTAAAGGCGGGAAGATGGTTGACGAAGGAGCTTATGCCGGTTCCGGGCACAGTGCGCAACGAGCGGAAGGCCATGTTGTCGGAGCGCTTTGCCTGCAGGAATGCGGAGAAGCCCTTCGCAGCGTAGGTGGCTGAAAGAAGAACGGCTGAACCACGGCGATAAGTATAATTGTTGTCGCTCGTGGGGTCATTATTTTTTGTAGCGAACTCTGCAAGGATGTTGAAATCATGGAGTCTGACCTTCACGCGTCCGTCGAAAGCTGCTACGTTGCGGGGCACATTGAGGCGGGAGTCGAGGGCCGGGGGCACCATGATGACCTCATCTTTCATATGGCGGCCTACGTAGCTGGCGCCTACTGCCAGACCGTAGTCGCGACCGAACCCTTTGACGCTCTCGTTGATGCTCCACTCAGCGTCGGCGCCCCACAGCCAGGAAGCGTTGTGCTCCCAATAACGGCGCTGCTTACCGCCGAGCATAGTGATGTTGAGGCCTCTTGTGGGGTTCAGCTTGATGCGTCCGCCGCGTATCGCGTTGTCGATGCCGAGGCTGCGCTCCTGATACAGACGCAGGATGAGACCTGAACCAAACTGCTCATAGAAGTCGCCGGCAGTGACTTGCAGCCATTTGTAGCGGCCTGTGGCCCAGATGTATGGCACACCCCAGCCGTCGAAGCCGGGGTCGGTATAACCGGGAAGTGGCCATTTTGCCCATTCGAAACGCGCGCCTACAGATATGTAGGGAGCGTTGACGGTGAAGTCGAAATAAGTGTTGTTGAGCACGTCCTTCTCATATGTGCCGGTGCCTATCTTTGAATCTTCCTGGGGAATCAGGAATTCAGTCTGGATACTTCCGGTGGCTCGCACCTGGCTCCACCAACTTGGCTTTTCAAGCTTAAAGTCGGGTTCTTTGGCCATGACCGTATGCCCCATGTAGGTGCGGGGTTCAAGAGTCATGGAGAGTGTGTCGGTTGCCGGCAACTCTGCGCCACGCATTGTGGCGGGTGTCAGCATTGCCACGGCACACAAGGGAAGCAACGCTGCCTTGATGATGTTTCCTTGCATGGTATTTTCTGAAGATGTTGGGATAGTCGCTGCGGGACCGCCATCCTGCGGCTCCGCAGCTTAAGTATTATTAGACAGTGTCTTTCTTTAAAGACGAGGTCTTTTTTCGGAAGCTTAGTTCATAGCTTTCTTTACGGCTTCGAGGATGTCTTCCTCGCCTCCGTCAACATAGCCCTGGTGGTTCCAGACCACATTGCCCTGACCGTCTACTACAAAGACGTGCGGGATGTCGTTGACACCGAGCTGACGCTTGAGCTCCTGGTTGGTGTCGAGGAGCACCTCATAATCCCATCCCTTGCCCTCAACGAGCGGCTTTACCTTCTGGGCGTTCTGGGCCTCGTCGATGCTGACTGCGATCACCTTCACGCCTGTCTCATCCTGCCAATCCTCGTACACCTCGTGGATGGCCTTCAGCTCGCGCTGGCACGGCTTGCACCATGTGGCGAAGAAGCTTATCACCATGGGCTTGCCGTCGTTGCTCAGTTCGGCGGTGTTGACTGTGTTGCCGTTGATGTCGCTCAGCACTACGGAAGGGAGAGCTGCGGATGCGCAGAATGCCGAGAAGGCAAATGCGCAGGCCAAAAACATTTTCTTAATCATGATGTATTGTATTTAGTAGTTTTTGCTTACTGTAATTATGAAACTTTTATCATTCCGTTGTCTTTTGGATTGTCAGGCATGCCTGAAAAGTCCATAATTTCGTGCTAAGTTAATATTATTTTTTCATATACCCTAATCTTCAGCATTCTTTTCTTTATTCCATGCTGCTTTTTTGACTTCCCGCCATTATTATGGTTTAATTTTTTGTGCGGTCCGGTTTATTTTATTACATTTGCGGTCAAAATAGAAAACCTATCCCCGAGCATTCCCGGCGCCTTTACCCAAATGACCCAAATGCCGGTGTTTGTCGGGACTCTAAATCTGATATCACATCATGAAGACTAAACGCTTACTTCTCGGCGACGAGGCCCTTGCTCTCGGCGCCTTGAATGCCGGACTTTCGGGCGCTTACGCCTATCCCGGCACCCCGAGTACTGAGATTCTTGAGTTTGTGCAGGCCAACCCTCTGACTAAGGAGCGCGGCATACATTCCCATTGGTCGTCGAATGAAAAGACAGCTGTGGAAGAAGCTCTCGGCATGTCGTTCTGCGGAAAGCGTGCCATTGTGTCCATGAAACATGTGGGCATGAACGTTGCCGCCGACTGCTTCGTAAATTCCGGCATGACCGGAGCCAACGGAGGTCTGCTTGTCATCGCTGCCGACGACCCCTCGATGCACTCTTCCCAGAATGAGCAGGACTCCCGTTTCTATGCGGACTTCGCCTTCATTCCCGCTCTCGAGCCCTCCAACCAGCAGGAGGCCTACGATATGGCCAAATATGGCTTTGAACTTTCCGAGAAATATGCCATTCCCGTAATGGTGCGCCTCGTAACCCGTCTTTCCCACTCCCGCGCTGTCGTGGAGGTGGATGATCAGGCTGCCGCCCAGAATGAGCTCCACTATCCCGCATCTCCCCGCCAGTGGGTGCTGATGCCCGGTGTTTCCAAGAAGCGTTATCCCGTGCTCATCGAGGATTACGAGAAACTCCGCGAGGAGTCCGAGAAATCTCCCTTCAATAGCTATACAGATGCGCCTGACCATTCTCTTGGAATCGTAGTCACCGGTCTCGCCGCCAACTATCTTGCTGAGATCTTCCCCAATGGATGTCCTTTCCCTGTAGTGAAGATTTCCCAGTATCCCCTTCCCACAAAGATGATCTCCCGACTTTTTGATGAGTGCGCAGAAGTGCTCGTCATTGAGGAAGGACAGCCTCTCGTTGAGCGTCAGCTCCGCGGTCTGCTCGACCGTCATGGCCGCATCTATGGCAAACTGTCAGGCGAGGTGGTGCGCACAGGAGAACTCACTCCCGATAACGTACGCGAAGCCATTGTGAAGGTAAAGGGTGAACTTGACTCGCTGATGCCCCAGACGGTCAAGGGCGAATCGCAGATCGTTCAGCCCCGTCCGCCGGCACTCTGCCAGGGTTGTGGCCACCGCGATGTATACGGCGCCCTCAATGATGCCCTCAAGGAGTATGAGAATCCCAAAGTGTTTGGCGACATAGGTTGCTACACTCTCGGTTTCCTCTCTCCCTTCAATGCCATCGACACTGTCGTCGACATGGGTGCCTCCATCACAATGGCCAAAGGTGCGGCTGATGCCGGTCAGCATCCCGCAGTGGCCATCATCGGTGACTCCACATTCACGCATTCCGGAATGACTGGTCTTCTTGATGCCGTTAATGAGGATTCTCCCATTCTCGTAATCATCTCCGACAACCTTACAACCGGCATGACTGGCGGTCAGGATTCCCAGGGCACAGGCAAGATTGAGGATATCTGCATCGGTCTTGGAGTAGATCCTGCCCATGTACGCACTATTGATGCCCTTCCGAAGAATCATGATGACCTCGTGGCTCTCTTCCGTGAAGAACTCAACCACAAGGGACTCTCTGTAGTGGTGCCGCGTCGTGAGTGCATCCAGACTGCCCGTCGCCATGCTTCGGCCAAGAATAAGAAATAAATTCCTCTATCCTTTCACAAATATATCTATATAACCCCACATCAAGAAATCATGAAAATCGATATAGTACTGGCCGGAGTCGGAGGCCAGGGTATCCTCTCTATCGCCACTATCCTCGGCGCTGCAGCCCTGCGCGAGGATCTCTATCTGAAGCAGGCTGAGGTGCACGGAATGTCGCAGCGTGGCGGCGACGTGCAGTCCAACCTCCGCATATCATCTTCTCCCATCGCTTCCGACCTCATTCCACTCGGAGGTGCCGATCTGGTTGTCTCCCTCGAACCTATGGAGGCGCTCCGCTATGTCCCCTACCTTTCCCCCAAAGGTTGGATCGTGACAAACACTGCCCCCTTCATCAACATCGACAATTATCCTGAGATGGATTCAGTGATGTCGGAACTTGAGAGCCAGGGCAACGTTGTGGCCTTCAACATGGATGAGATGGCAAAGGAAGTGGCTTCCCCGCGTTCTTCCAACATGGTGCTTCTCGGAGCAGCTGCTCCCTTCATTGAGATGGAGCCTGCAAAGATCGAGGATGGCATCAAGACTGTTTTCGGCGCAAAAGGCGCTGCCATCGTGGAAAGCAACATCAAGGCTTTCCGCGCAGGACTTGAATATACTGAAAAACTTCTTGCTCAGAAAAAAGCCTGATAAAGATAGATAATAAGGTATGTTCCCTATAGAAAAACATCTGCTCGAAGAGGCTATGGCCTCTTCGGGTATCACGGATATGACGCTTGCCACTATCCGCCAGATATGCTCTCTTGCTGCTCTTGTTGAGGAGAAGGCCAACGATAAGTTTATTCATCTTGAGATCGGCAATCCCGGGTTGCCGGCTGAAGGAGTGGGTGTGGAGGCCGAATGTGAGGCTCTTCGCTCAGGAGTGGCCAACCAGTATCCTGACATTTCGGGTATTCCGGTGCTGAAGAAGGCTGGGTCTGATTTCGTGAAGGCTTTCCTCAATCTCGACATAGCTCCGGAAGGACTGATCCCGACAGTAGGGTCGATGCAGGGCTCATGCACTATGATGATGCTCCTCAAGGAACGCGATCCGAAGAAGAACAAGATGCTCTTCATCAATCCCGGTTTTCCGGCTCAGCGCAGCCAGGCGAAGCTTGTTGGTCTCAAGGAGGTGTCGTTCGATATCTATGACTATCGCGGCAAGAAGCTTGAGGCAAAACTTGAGGAGATGATGGCCGACGACGACGTAACCGGTATTCTCTACAGCAACCCCAACAATCCGGCCTGGACCAACCTCACTGAGGAGGAGCTTGAAATCATCGGCCGTGTCTCCAAGAAGCATGGTGTGATCGTCTGCGAGGACCTCGCATATCTTGGCATGGACTTCCGTACGGATTTCAGCCGTCCTTATGAAGCCCCTTACATCCCTACGGTAGGGCGTTACACTGATGAGTATGTGCTCTTCCTTTCGGCTTCCAAAATCTTCTCTTATGCCGGCCAGCGCATAGCACTTGTTGGTATCAGCAACGCTCTTTATAAGAAGCAGTTCCAGGGCCTGAAGGATTTCTTCAATATGCCCGGATTCGGAAAGGCTTATGTCTTCGGAGTTCTCTACGCAGCTTCTTCCGGCACTTCCCACTCCGCTCAGTACGCCATGGCGGCTCTGTTGCGTGGTGCTGTTGAGGGCAAGGTGAATTTTGTTGAGACAAGCCGTGAGTATGGACGCCGTGGTGAGAAAGTGATGAAGATCTTCAAGGACAATGGTTTCCATGTTGTCTATGCCATCGACGGCGACCAGCCCATCTCCAACGGTTTCTTCTTCACTGCCGGATATGGCGACATGACCAGTGGCGAACTCCAGCAGGAACTCATGCGCTATGGCGTAAGCTCAATTTCACTTCCTTCAACTGGCAGTGAGCAGAACGGTATCCGCGTGACTGTCTCCATGATCAGTGAGGATGCTGATTTCGACAAACTTAACGAGCGCCTCCGCGCTTTCCGCAATGACCATTAATTAATCACTTTGCCGACAGGATGCAATCTGCACAGAGTATCCTGCCGGCAAAAATTTTTCCAATATACCCGTAAAATCCTATTGATTTATGAGTATCAATTATATGACGGCTGAAGAAGCCGCCCGCCTCATTGAAAGTGGCGACCATGTCTATATTCAGGGTTCCACATCGGTTCCTGAGGTCCTCGTGAAGGCTATGGCCGACCGGGGCTCTGAACTCCGCAACGTGACCCTCTATTCGGGTTTCGCCGTGACAAGAGGTCCGGCACCCTATTGCAAGCCTGAATATAAAGACTCTTTCCTTGTTGACTCTTTCTTTGTCAGCAATAGTGTGCGTCAATGGATAGCAGAGGGGTATGGCTCAATGACTCCCCGCTTCCTTGGCGAGGTACCTGCTCTCTTCCGCGATGGCACATGGCGTGTCGACGTGGCTCTCATCAACTGTTCGATGCCTAACGAAGAGGGTTTCGTGAGTTTCGGTGTCTCTGCTGACGTCGCAACTTCCGCAGTGGAGTGCGCTTCAAGGGTAATCGCACAGATCAACCCCCATATGCCTTTCTCTTATGGTGACCCCGTGATTCATCTCTCGCAGCTTGCAGCTGCTGTGATGGTCGACGAACCTCTTGTGGAGGTTCCCACTACCGAACCCACAGAGAAGGAGATCGCCATCGGCAATGCAATCGCTGAGCATATTCCGGATGGCGCAACTCTGCAGATCGGTGTGGGTGGTATTCCCAATGCCGTGATCCGTGCCCTTGAGAACCATAAGCACCTTGGCCTTCACACTGAGGCAATGACCGATGGCGTTCTCCCGCTTCTTGAGAAGGGTATCATTGATAATTCTGAGAAGAAGGTCATGCCTGGTAAATCCGTTGCCTCTCTCGCTCTCGGTTCGCGCAGGCTCTATGACTTCATGAACTACAATGAGGATATCATTTTCAAGGATGTAGCCTGGACCAACAATCCCTTCATCATAGCCCAGAATCCCAAGGTGATGTCGATCAATTCCTGTCTTGAAATCGACCTTACTGGCCAGATCTGTGCAGATTCCATCGGCAAGAAGATATTCTCAAGCGTGGGAGGACAGCACGACTTCATCTATGGAGCCTCCCAGAGTGAGGGCGGTCTGTCGTTCCTTGCGATGCTTGCCACCACCAACAAGGGTCTGAATAAGATCAAACCGGTTCTCACAGAGGGTGCCGGAGTGGTGACAACGCGTTTCCAGACTAACTTCGTTGTGACCGAATATGGAGCTGTCAACCTTCGCGGCAAGAACCTCGCGGAACGTGCCAAACTGATGATCTCCATCGCCGCTCCCGAGTTCCGTGAAGAACTCGAACGTGAGGCTGCCGAGCGCTTTGGCTACTCCTTCCTTCGCCTACGCTGATCCGCACTTAAGGGCTACGTTCTTTTGAATTGACTCCGTTGGTCAAAAATGAGTGACGGATTGTCAAATTGTACGACGGCTCCGGAATATAACTTACTATCAAAAAGGTGCTTCCTATTTAGGAGACACCTTTTTGTCTTTGTATATAGTTTTGACTTTTAGGGATAAATATAGACTGTCACTGTGATTGACTCTCTTTGGACTCTTTCTTTTTAAGATATGCCCTGAGTTGTTTTGGAGTCAACCCGGAATGCTTCTTTACATATTTCCCAAAGAAAGCTTGATTATTGAAGCCTAAGCGTGTGGAAATTTCCTTTATTGACTCATCGGTATGTATCAGGGAAGTCCTTACGTCAGACATGATGGCCTCATTTATCCATTCTGTTGTACATCTGCCACTGATCTGTTTCACGACTCTTGCAAGATAGTTGGGAGATACTGACAACGCTTCCGCATACCATTTGATATCCCTCGCCTTTGGATAGGATTCTATAAGCAGTGTGGAAAACCTTTGATAGAGTCTTTCTGCAGATTGCCTTGTTGGAAGTTTTCCGTTGTCCAACCCTGAAAGCTTGACCGATGCAAGCAAATCCTCCATCATAGAAATTATTGTGAAGCGAACATTTTTTATTCCCATGGAGTATTTCTGTGCCAATAATTCTCCATAGATTCCAAGTAAATTGACCATATCTTTCCCCAAATTGAAAACCATACAGTTACCCTTCAAAGAGGTGAGTTGTGGAAACCCGACAGAACTTCGGCTTTCATAGGGAACAGTAGCTTCGATGCCACACACCACTCCATCGCAATCCGGAGAAAAAAGAACATCGGAAACAAAATCGCCTGCCTTATAGAAAATTATCTGACCAGCCCCAACCCTTAGATGGATATCATTGAGGGTGATTGCCATTTTTCCAGACGCCACATAAATGAAGCCGACAAAATTCACCACAATTTTGTCTGTAAGTTTCCTGAGTGCTGAGAAGTCGAGATAGAATATGAAATCAGTTCCGAACTGCATCCCGGCGGCTGCGGAGTTTAGGTCGCTGATTGTCCATAAGGGAGGTAGCTTTTCCTGTGTCATGACTGAACTGTTTCCTGTTAAACCATTATCCATATCCATTGGTTTGTCACAAATAGGAAATTTTGTACTAATAATATTCCAAATATTGCATAAAATATTCCGTATTAGGCTTTACTGTTTTCAATTAGAACCAATGTCTCTTAACAATGTTAGACAAGTAAAACAGTAACGAAGAAAACTATTTTTAAAGACAAAAAAATGAGTAATTACAGTAAAACACACGTAGCCGAAGGCGCACCACGCACCGAGCTGCACGACATCCTCTCCCTTACCGGTGCGGAAGTATCGGTCAACAATCTCCCTGCAGGGACAGTAATTCCTTTCTATCACAGCCACAAGCAGAACGAGGAAATCTACTTCATCGTCTCTGGCAAGGGCTTCATGGAAGTTGACGGCGAGAATGTGCCTCTGGAGGCAGGCGACTGGCTTCGCATAGCTCCTTCTGCAAAACGCAAACTCCATGCTGAGACAGACATGACTGAAGTCTGCATCCAGGTTAAGGAGGGCAGCCTTACTGAATGGACTGCCAATGATGCTATCGTGTCATAAAAGAAACTCTGAACACCGTTGAGGGCACTGTGGGTGATTTCACCTACGGTGCCCTCTCTGTAATGTCTTATTACCTTGAAGCTGAGCCTCAATCATAAGAAAATTTCAATGCATTCCGTTATACAAAGAGGAAAGCCCTTTCCGATTGAGAAATTTCTATAAACATTCTTATGATTATCTGGAATCTCATCCACGGTTGTCATCGTAAGAGCGAGGGATGTCTGAACTGTTATGTCTTCGCTCGTGACGTTCAGCACGATATTGACACCAATATCGTGCGAAAGACATCTTCGTTTGATCTTCCATTGCGTCGAAAGCGCGACAAAGAGTGGAAGATTCCTTCGGGAAGCATGGTGATGACTTGTTTTTCTTCTGACTTCTTCATTGAAGAGATGGATCAATGGAGGAATGAGGCATGGGATATGATGAATATAAGGGAAGATCTGCAATTCTATATGGTGACGAAACGCCCTGAACGCATAATGCAGTCTCTTCCGGCATACTGGGATAATATAAGAAATAGAATATTCATTTGCTGCACTATGGAGAATCAACGTCGCTCTGACGAAAGGATGCCGATATTCCAATCATTGCCACTCAGCCATAAGGACATTATAGTTGAGCCCATGCTTGAGCCCATTGATTTTCATGGGAATCTTGAAGGAATTGACAGCGTCACAGTCGGAGGTGAATCCGGAATGTATGCCCGTCCCTGCAACTTCGATTGGGTGTTGGACGTGCGAAAACAATGTGCTGACGCCGGCATACGGTTTCATTTTAAGCAAACAGGAGGAAATTTTATCAAGGGAACAAGGACTTTCAGGCTTCCTCATCGTATCCAGATGGAGCAGGCAAGAAAGGCAAGCATAGATCTCTCTGCCAGATGAGATTTTTCCCATACTTGTCAAGATCTCAACTTCTATTCTCTCAACTTATCAATATTGCTGGATAAACTCATGAATCGAACTGACGACTTTTTCATACCGGATAATGAGGTGAAACTTCCTGAGGAGTTGGACTATAGCAGAGTGGAAGAATACATTCGGTCTGCCGAGGCCTTCTCTCGTTCCACTTATCAGAGTGTCTACATAATCGACTACTTCAGACAGAATTTCCTATACGTTTCTCCCAACCCTATGTTCCTGTGTGGACTCTCGCCGGAAAAAATGATGGAATTAGGCTATAGATTCTATCTTGATTATGTACCTCAAGATGAGCAGTCATTATTGATAGATATCAACCGCGCAGGCTTCGCCTTTCATCATACCATACCGATGGAGGAAAAGAAGGATTGGTTTATCCAATATGATTTCCATATCCTGAATGAGGGGCGTCCTATTCTTATAAACCATAAGTTGACTCCATTGGCTCTGACTTCCGACGGACAGATTTGGCTTGCCCTATGTGTTGTCTCCGCATCAAATCATACTAACGCCGGTCATATAGAAATACGCAAGGTGGGCAGTCCGGATTTCTTCGAATATAATAGAGTGACCCGTCGTTGGGACAAAAGAAGGATGCCGACCTTAACCGATGGAGAAAAGTCAGTCATCACCCTCTCAATCCAGGGCTACACCATGAATGAGATAGCTGACAAGATGTGCCTTTCGCCAGATACCATAAAGAAATACCGCAAGCAGATTTTTGTAAAACTCGGGGTACGCAACATCTCAGAAGCCATCATCG
>CAZPQD010000026.1:13325-28458 GCA_964588625.1 uncultured Sangeribacter sp.
AGCCACCAACAACAAATTGATATAATCCCTCGATCGCAGCCACCAACAAAAAATTGATAAAATAGAATATCAGTTCTGCAAGAGGTTTGTCGTAAGGTGAAGGCATAAGCTCCTTCAAAAGCCGTATCCTCCTTCAAAATATGATTTTTCTTCCTATAAATTCTTGCTAAGATAGAAGCGTGGATAAAATTTCACTTCCCTTCCCACAGCGATGTTGGCAGCTATGCGGGCACACATCAGGGCAGCGGTTTTCTGTGCTCCCATACAGTTCTTGCCTTCTTCTATTTCCGGAATTGCACCGTGAAGCCAATCTGCATCTGCCATCTTCCAGAATGAGGAATATCCTGCCATATAATGGGCAGCCCAACTCCTTAGATTTGTTTTCTGAATGAAATCATAATCATTCTCGGGGCTCACCACAATTACTCCAGCCCCTGAGATAAAGTCAAACGGGTAGAGAACTGGTATCCCTATGCTCTCCCTCTTGCCCGTATCTAAAGAAGAGTGGTTAATGTTTTCAATTAAGATGCCTCTTTTGAAGGTAACAAGAATCGATGATTCAGATGTTATTCTCTTGATTGCTTCAAATCCTATCTTGATAAGCTCTTCCTGTAAATAGGCAATGAAATCTCCTGATCCAACTATCATTACCTTACAATCCTGTATAAATCTTCTTTCTTCGTCTGTCATAGCTGTTTTATTATTACGCTGCAAAATTAGGAGGTTGGACTTCCCGATGCCATACCCAAATGGGTATATTTTCAGCTTTTAGCCTATATCTCGGAAGTCTTACCCATTTGGGTATGGTGCAGCTTTAACCGCGATTGTAATTTTGCAGCGTGAAATAGAAAAACAAGCATTATGAAACTACTTATAGGTATTCTAAGCACATTGCTTCCGGTTATTGCAGCGGCGCAGAATGAGGTGCCGGATTCCATTGCTGCTCAGGAGCTGGAGGAGGTGCAGGTGCAGGCTGCCAGAGTCATCAGGAAAGCGGACATGGATATTTATCATCCTTCCTTGAGTGCAGTTGAAAATTCAAAGAATGGTATGCAGCTGCTGCAAAACCTGATGATACCGTCAGTTACAGTCAATGACGCACTCGGATCAATCAGTGCGGCCGGAGAGTCTGTGCAGGTTCGAATAAATGGCCGACAGGCCTCTATCGATCAGGTGAAGGCATTGCTCCCTGAATCCATCAAGCGAGTGGAATGGATGGATAATCCGGGATTACGCTACGGTGGGGCGAATTATGTATTGAACTTCATCGTGGCTAACCCTACTGTCGGTGGCTCACTGATGGCACATGTCCAGCCGGCTTTAAACTGTGCCTGGGGTAATTACAATGCAAATGCCAAATTCAATAACGGACGCTCGCAATGGGAGGTAGGAGGATTCTTCAAACTCACAGAGGGTATTAAAGCTCACCGGGACTTCACTGAAACCTTCACCTGGCCAGATGGACGGGAACTTACAAGAACTGAAACTCCACTCGGTGGAAAGCTTGACAACTCTCAGGGATCGGCGTGGGTTTCATACAATTACATCAAACCGGATACGACGGTATTCTATGTCCAGTTGGTGGCCAACCGCACATTCTCTAACCTCGCCAGTTTTGATGGTCTGTTGTCGCTGAGCAATGGACAAAAAGATATGTTGCTCTCCAATGGGTCAGGAAGTAAAGGAACCACTCCGCACTTTTCAGCATATCTGGAACAGCATTTCGCTCATCGCCAGATGCTCGTGGTTGATTTCAGTGCTTCGCTTTATTCAGGCCATTCCTTCTCGGATTATCTTGAAAGATATGAAGATGCTACCGACTATATTACCAATGTCAGCACTTACATCAAAGACCGAAATCAGGCCTATGGCCTTGAGGCGGACTATATAAAGCAATGGAGTGCGTCTAAGCTTACTGCCGGAGTCTCCTATTCCGCCAACCGAAACCGTTCGCTTTATGAAAATCTTGATGGAGCGATTTTCCATCAACGTCAGGATAAGGTGTATTTCTTTGCGGAATATTTCCAACGCGTGAATAAGTTTACATTTACCGGCGGACTTGGAGCTCAATATACTTCGTTTAAGTTTAAGGAAACCAATCAGGGAAGCAACTCATGGAATCTTCGTCCGCAGGCCACTGTGACTTACTCCTTGAATCAGTTCCATAACTTCAGGCTCGCTTTCACCTCATGGCAATCAGCTCCCTCTTTGGCAGAGACCAACATCGCTCCTCAGCAGCTCGACGGTTTCCAATGGCGTATTGGCAATGCCAATCTTAAGACCTCCACGTCATATATGCTGACCCTTCGTTATGGTCACTCGCTATTCAATCAACGCGTAAACGGTTCATTCGGGGTAAGGGCCTTTACGAGTCCCAACGCCATAACTCCTTATCTATATTGGGATAATGACCACCTCATCACTTCTTACGAGAACAGCAAGGGATTGCAAAACCTAAGTTTTTGGCTCGCAGAGCAGATACAGATAATCCCCGAATGGCTGATGTTTTCCGGCTCCATCCAATATAGGGCAGAGCGTATGAGGGGCAACAATTATTCTCTGCATAATGCCGCATGGAGTGGCGATGTGTCCATGATCTTCATGCACAAGGGTTTCCAGCTTGTTTTCCAATATGTGAGAGCTCAACGAGACCTTTGGGGCGAAAAAATTAGTTGGGGAGAAGACTTCAATATCTTAGCAGCCCAATACAACTGGAAAAACTGGCAGTTTGAGGCTGGTATGTTAATCCCGTTCGGAAAATATAGCCAAGGCTCAAAATCTCTCAGCAAATGGGACCGCAACGAGCAAAGTATGCGAATCGACATGCGGATGCCCTATATAAGCATTATCTATAATCTCCAGTGGGGACGGCAGAAGCGCGGAGCCAACAAACTCATCAACGCCAATGCCAACGTAGATCGGTCAACAACAGGCGGAAGATAAACATATTCAATCATAATACTGTTGAAACTTCTCGTATGAGAAGTTTATGATCCCACTCATACATAAAATGTAATCATGCAAGAATGGAAGCTCCCGGCAGAGATGTCGGGAGCTTCTCGTGTATTGATAATTTGTCAGGTATATTGATGATTCTTTAGACATTATCTTATTGATGCTTATTGAAATGGAGGAGATGAAGGAGAAATCCTGATTTATTCTCAATAGGTCTAAACTCCATATGTAGCTATGGCGCAGTAGCTCTTAAAAGAACTCCTCTGAAAGGTTGGAATTTTCCTCCGGATGATGTAATTTTGCGCCCTGTTTTTGGGGGCATGGATGCAATCGCATTGGATAGTTAACCTTGATATCATGAGTGTAGATAAGATGGAAAGAGTGCAGCCGCAATTGATAGTGATGCTGACTCACAATGATTTTACAGTGGAAAATGCGGAAGAGATCTTTCGCCAATGTCGGGATACCGAAGCTCAATATTGGGGCATGAAGGAAGCTCCCCTCCCCGTAGAGCGGATGAAAGCCCTTTATGCAGAGATGCGCCAGGCTGGAAAAAACACGGCCCTGGAGGTAGTGGGCTATACGGAAGAAGAGGGCCTCAAGGGTGCGAGATTGGCTGTGGAATGCGGTTGTGACATATTGCTGGGGACTCTCTTCAACCCCGATATAGCTAAGATTTGTAGAGATAATGATATACGTTATTTTCCCTTCGTAGGCCATATCGAAGGAAGACCCTCCGTACTTTCCGGTGATATAGACGAGATTGTGGAGGAAGCACGGCTGGCCATTGCTTGTGGTGCAGATGGAGTGGATCTTCTCGGTTACCGTTATGTCGGCGATGCTCCGGCGCTTAATAAGGCTGTCAGCAAAGCCACTGAAGGACGTGTATGTATTGCCGGAAGCATCGACAGTTATGACCGCCTTGATGAGGTAAAATCCACAGGCGCCTCGTTCTTCACTATCGGTGGCGCCTTTTTTGAAAATAAATTTCCGGGCTCCCTCCCTCAGCAAATTAATGCTGTCTGCAAATATTTAAGGGATTAGAAGTTGCCAAAAATCCAAGGCCTCAAATTTTTTTACTATTTTTGCAGAGTTACAGAGGATTCAATTGGAATCAAAAGATTTAACAGAATCAGATATAATACAGATACACACCAATGACTATCTCAAGAACACTCCTTTCACTCGGAATCTTATCAGCCGGGTTACTGTGTGCGTCAGCCGCTGGTCCCGGTGGAATTGACTCGGAGATGCTCCTGCGTCTGCGGAATGGCAACGATTCATCAGTTGCCAGGCGAGCACTTCGTAATGCCCTCAGCGAACATGTGATAGATGACGTGGCCCGCAATGCTGACAGCAAGAATAACTTTGACACTTACTTCTCTCATCGAGTGGAGAGCAAGGGCATTACCGATCAGCAGAAGTCCGGACGCTGTTGGCTTTTCACCGGCCTCAACGTGCTGCGCGCCCAAATGATGAGGGATGGTAACTTACCTGAACTCAAGCTTTCCCAAGCTTACAATTTCTTCTACGACCAGCTTGAAAAGTCGAATCTCTTCCTTCAGGGAATCATCGACACTGCCGACCGTCCTATGGACGACAAGACTGTGGATTGGCTCTTTGCCAACCCCCTGAGCGATGGCGGCCAGTTTACGGGTCTCTCAGACAACATTTCCAAATACGGTGTAGTCCCTGCTTCTGTGATGGCTGAGACCGCCAACTCGAATTCCACCTCCCGTCTCAACAATCTCATTGCGCTAAAACTGCGTGAATATGGTTTGAAACTGCGTGCCATGAATGCCGAGGGTGCTTCTTCGGAGAGTATGGCTGATGAAAAGGAACAGATGCTCTCAACTATCTACAATATGCTCGTTCTTTCTTTAGGAGAACCTCCCACGGAGTTCATATGGACCCGATACGGGAAAGATGGTAAACCCATCGATACCCGTTCCTATACGCCTCAAAGCTTCTATAAGGAGATGGCTGGAAATGATCTGACAGCAGACTATGTAATGCTCATGAACGACCCTTCACGCCCTTTCTATCGGCTTTATGAGATAGATTATGACCGCCACACTTACGATGGCAAAAACTGGACATATGTCAATCTTCCTGTTGAGGATATCAAGGAGATCGCAATAGCCTCGATCAAGGACAGCACTATGATGTATTTCTCTTGTGACGTAGGTAAATTCCTTGACAGAGAGCGTGGTTATCTCGATACTGAAAATTATGATTACGCTTCGCTCTTCGCAACGGATTTCCCAATGGATAAGGCCGACAGAATAAGGACTCATGCTTCTGCTTCCTCTCATGCAATGACTCTCATGGCAGTAGACCTTGACAAGGATGGAAAACCTGTCAAATGGATGGTGGAGAACAGTTGGGGGCCGGGTGCCAACGACGGTCATCTTATCATGTCCGACCGCTGGTTTGATGAGTATATGTTCCGTCTGGTGGCTCAGAAGAAGTATGTACCAAAGAAAGTCCTTGACGTGCTTCGGCAGACTCCCGAGCGACTCCCAGCCTGGGATCCTCTTTTTGCTCCTGACCGCTAAATAAGATTCAAACTTCGATTTTAAAGAAGCCTGATTTGGATAGGCCGATATATGGTATTCCGTCCTCCAAATTATCCTATGGATAAGAGTGGAGGATAGGATTGAAAAGCCACAGCATTTGGTTGTGGCTTTTTTCTTATCTGCGAGTATGTACCTCATAATCATATTCTTGAATTAGTTGATATTTATTTGATATAAGTAAATTAAAATACGTTTAGTTCTTGTGATTTTCAAAGATAAAGATAAGTGATTTATCCTGTTTGGGGTTAAGATTGTTATGTAAGAAAGGACTTTTTCGTTTTTATATTATGGAAGGAACTCTGCAACAGATGCCGGTTGGATATGACTTGCAACAGGTGAAAAATGACATGATGCGTCTTTGGAAGGAAACGTTTCATGACACGGATCGCTATGTTGGGATGATATTCGACGCATATTTTGATCCAAGGCTATGCCTCTGGAGCTACGAAGAAAAAAAACTTGTTTCCGCTCTTGTAGGTGTTCCTTATAGTTTCAAGAGTACAAGGGGTGAGCTTCGCGGCCTCTATCTCTGCGGACTTGCCACAGATCCACGATTCAGAGGAAATGGTTTAATGTCGCGCATGATTGAGGAGGCTAACGAGAGGGCCCTTTCATTAGATTTTGATTTCACTTTCCTTATTCCAGCCGATGCTGGACTCCGGAAATATTATGAGGACAGAGGCTATTCTTCTGCCATGCGCAATGTAGTGGAAAGATTCACTTCGGGCCATAATTTCTATAGGGAATATGCCCTTGCCGTAAAGCGAGGGGAAAAGCGTCTTCGCTTTAACCGTCTCCGCAATTTTGAGAATCTTCTTGTCTGGAAGATTGAGAAGAGAGGGAATGGTCTTTCCTTTGAGGATTTGACAGAGAATGAAAGACAGAATAATCTTGAAAAATATATTGAAGAATTCGCTGTTGTTCCTCTCCCATCTGAAGATAATGGAGATAACGGAGAGGCTCTAAACAAAATTATTGTCTTAGAAAAAGAGATAGAATCAGACGAAGAATTTGATGATCTTGATGAGCTTGAAATGAACAGTAAGGAAGTCGCGGAATCATCAGCGGATTCAATGGCGGATTCTATAGTCTCCAATCTACTCGAAAATGCTGCAAACGATAATGAAATTATCGTTTCAGTTACTCATGAATTTAATCTTCTCAAGATATATGAATTTGTGAAAAAGCATGAGACTGGATATAAAAATCTCACACTGTTTCATAGTCTCAAAGATTTCATACTTGTCGCCGAAGATTTATTAAATTCTGGAGGTGAAATTATGCTTTTGACAAGTAAGGAGCATGATGTTTCGGCTATTGCCTTTTTAGAAAATAATAAGGACAAAATAAAAGTCAGACGCGTAATTGCTGAGAGTGAATGTTCCTATTTTAGGATGCTCCATGAGATTGTAAACCGTTGGCCTGATTTGCCACTTGAGGTGGTGAAATATCCTTCGGAAGTGGAAGGACGTCGAACTATCTCCGATCTATATTATGGAGCGGCAATGCCTGAGGCAACCAATGTGCCGGCGATAGGATATGCTGAAAAGGTGGTCAGCAGTTCTTCGCTTGCCCAAAATTATGGAATGGCCAGAATCCTCAGATTTTCTAATTTTATGGAATTTGCTGCCAACAATAAGGGAGACTCAAAATTTTCAATTCTCATGAACGACCCTCGGAATGATACTGTGACACGCTTCAGTTCTTCAAGAGGCAAAGGATTGGAATGTGAGGAATTTTCAAAAGAAGAATTTGGCAGTCGACAGAAGAAGCAGGACGAAATGTTGCCAGTCATATTATCGAGGCATCAACTACAGTCGTTGCTTCTGAGGAGATGGGAGAGAGATGATGCCGTTCTCACAGCTTTTGGGTTACCGGCTATCGAGATGAACATGGCTCTCCTGTTAGACTAATATTTCCAAATTTGACTGACGTCCTCTCCATCAGGGCGCATTCTGACTCTATGAGGTTGATCAATCTTCAGTCAAATCTCCTAAATTCGAGCCTATACATTCAGATTATACCTTTAAGGGTATATTAATTTCTATTTGCATAACGAAACAGAAGTTGGATTTTAGAATGTAAATAGCAGGACATCAGTAAATTATAAAGATAAAAGGGCCAATTTAGGCCCTTTATTTTTTTATGGAATTCAAGAATCGACAAACGGGACAGCTATATTCAATTCTGAGTTTTGATATGTAAAGAGAAATGGTAAAATCATCAAAGGATTGGTTGCATGAGTTTGATGGCAGGTCAGAGAAATTGAATTGGCCAAAATCCGTACTGAGATGTGAATAGAGTAGGGGAGTGAAGATTGTCCTATTTGTCGGATAGCATGAATTGCCTATTAGACTTGCTATTTCATTTTGAAAATAAAGCATGGCTTTTATCCTTTGTTTTGAAATGAGAATTTAAGAATTGAACAGATTATTCGTCTGTAAATGTATAAATCCAACGAGAGCCTTTTTGAAATTACATATTTACGAATTATAATTATATGATTGAGAACTATTCTCAAACCCAAATTCTTTCCTTTAACATTTGTTTGATTTTTAATTTATAAGCTGTAAATCAGATAATTATAATGGCATTCTATTTGAAAGATGTGAAATTTCTATCGGATTTAAAGTGATATGGAGTATTTGTAGACCAGTCTGAGTTTAACATGCTATCATCCATCACGATAAGATGTTTAAGTTAAGCTTTACTATAAATGTAAATTTTGGTTTGTAAATGCTAATAGTGCTTTGGAATCAGGTTGATTTTGTTATGTGAATTACAATTGCATTAAGTATTTTATTTTGTAGTTTCAAATTTTATTACTACCTTTGTAAACTGATATTTTAGAATGTGAATAGATAATGAACGACTCAAATTTTGCCATTCGTCTAAAACTCTTCATGGATTCCGTCGGTCTGACCAGTTCACAGCTGGCCGACAGGTGTGGAATACCACGTCCTTCGCTCTCTTCCATCCTTTCTGGTCGTAATAAAAAGATAAGTGATACCCTTATCGGCCAGATTCATTCTGTTTTTCCTCAGCTTTCGGTTCTGTGGCTTATGTTCGGTGAAGGTGACATGTTTCTACCTGGTTTTAATTCCTCTGACACTGTTGAAACTCCTACTTCGGCAATCGAGAATAGTCAGGATACTTCTTCAGGGATAACAGGAAGTGATCCACGTCTTATTTCAGAAAATTCCGAAACTGGTGTGGGTTTTGTTCCTTCTCAAAATGTAAATAATCTGAAGGACGGGTCGGAAAATGGTTCTCAGCCTATTCTCGAGGACTTAGAAAAGGGAGAAAATAGTGCTTCAACCCGCATGAATAAAGGATTTGAGGGCGATTTACGTACTCTTGCTTTGGCACGTCAAATAGAAAATCTTAAGGCTAATCCCCGAAAAGTAACCCAAATTACCATCTATTATGATGATTCAACCTTTGAAACCTTCTTCCCTGCTCATTCATGAATAGGTGTTGTCTCCTGTTCCACTCTATTCTCCCCCCGTCCCAGTTGACATCCATCTGTTCCACTCTGCTCACCTTTTACACTCAGCTTGTGATGTCCCCCACTGCTCTGCCTGTTTCCTCTGCTCCCCCTCCGTTTATTCTCCTACTTCCCCTCCGTTTATTTTTGAGTTATTTGAGACAAAGACTCTTCCGACCATTATTCTTATTATGAGTTGCGAAATGGCTTGTGTCTTAATGCATCCTTTTGATAACTCAGTTATATTATCTCTTAGCGCTATAATGCATCATTCTTGTTCATATTAATCTGTAATTCATTTCTCATTTATTTTATAATTTTTAATTGTAAGTAAGCTTTACTTCTGATCACAATACCGATTCATATTATATTTATATTTTTAAGCACTGAATTTATACTTTTGTAATAGGCATGTTTTAATTATGGTTTATGATAATATTTACCTTTTCAATTAATTATATTCTAACTTTATTTCGGGGTAAAATTAAAGAATTGTTTAAGTAATCATTTATGTAATTTTGCGGATAATTATATATAAAGCTTAGTAAAAATCTTCATTTATATAATATAATTATTTACACTTGTAAATCAGCAATTATGTTATTTTTGAATGGTATATATCAAATAATATTTTTACGAAATTGAAACATTCAATTTTTGTTAGTAATATAATAATATCTTCTCATTATTTTATGATAAGATTTTATGATAAGTGAGTATGAAAAGGTAGTCTTATTATGATTGCACAATGTATATTACTCAACTAATGAATGGTGTTTTTTTTAATTGCCTAATTTTATATTTTATATCTGAAGGTTGTTCTATAATTTTATATATTCATAAAAGAAACATTTTCACACACATTTCCAAACATTATGTTTTATCCCATGGCTCCACCGCAGGTTGCCCTATTGGTCGTCAGTATGATATAATAATAAATGTCAGACAATCGTTATTATATGAAGCCTCTCTTCAACCACACTATTTTTCAGATGAATTCTCCTACCTCACTCCTCCCTCAGAAACGATATGAAGATTTATCCTCTTTTACGGAGTTGTAAGGCTGGCATTAGCCGGTCATCATTATCAAGACAGGTCTTCCTGCTTTCTATTATCATGTCCTCTGGTGTCGGTACTGCCGTGGGAGCGCCGGGACTCTCCTTTCAGGGTGCTTCCTTGAAGGCTCTTGAAATCATGCCTGAAAAGAATACCGGGCTTGATATGATCTATGTTGTCTACGACGTTAGCGGTGTGGGCGCTTCCTTCGAATCGGCCACAGGTAATCATCCTCGATGGCTTCGCTACTCCAATCTTGGTGGAGGGTATGCTGAGGAAATTAAGGATGTAAGCTATTCGGGCAGTGTCTCTTCGATCTCAAAGGTGGAGGGTGACAGTGGCTATATCATAGAAGATGGCGACAAGACTTACTACTTTTGGGTGGTCAATTATCTGCCTCACCGATTTTCTATAAGAAGTGTCGATGCTGAATCTCAATCAGACTGTGATGCATCTGTCCTTAATGTTGATGGTGCCGGGGTTCCAATACATTTTTATACAATTTCCGGACAGCAGAAAGTCCTGAGTAGGGATATAGAGGTCAATTACACCACCTTGGAATGGGATTCAGGAGCCAAACTCTTCAATCAGGTAGACAGAACCCAGAACTTCGAGTATCTGCCTGAACAGCTGATGGTTCGTCCTGCAGCTCTATGCCCAACGGAATTTCAGGTGAGTGGCGACCGCTTCCTTAAGGCATGGAATTGGTTGCAGACCGCTACTTCGCCCATGATTTCCCCCACGGCGGTTGAGGTATATACAGAGGCACTCCAGGATTCGGAAACCCAGAGTACCGAAGAAGGAGATGAACCTGGGGCATCGAATCTAATTCGAGGGGAAGATTCCCTTTTGGGTGGAAGCGCGCCATGTGAGATTACATTCTATGCGTATGCTTCCGATGGCGTGCTGCATCACGAATGGCAGATGTCGGATGACGAATCATTTGAAAATATTGACTATCGCTTTAACGAACAGGATCTAACCTACACCTTCCTCGAGGAAGGCACGCATTACGTCCGCTACATAGGCTCCAATGCCGATGGCTCCTGCGAGGCGGTCGGGGAGACTTATGCCGTATCCGTAGGAGCATCCGAACTACTTTGTCCCAATGTTTTCTCCCCAAACGGAGATGGAGTCAACGATGAGTGGAAAGTGGCCTACCGTTCGCTGATTGATTTCGAGTGTTGGATATTCGATCGTTACGGCAATCAGCTATGCCACTTCACAGATCCCTCCCTTGGATGGGACGGAATGCGGGGAGGAAAAGCTGTGAAGTCGGGAGTTTATTATTATGTGATCAGGGCTGAAGGGGCCGACGGAAAGAAATACAAGCTCAGCGGCGATATCAACATTCTGCATGGAAAACCCTCAGGAAGTTCCTCTTCCGATGACTCATCCGCTGAGTAATCACCCCAATCCCTGATCCCTTGAGAGTCTTAGTTGTTCTTAAGTAAGAGGAGTAGGCTAAGACCTTAAGCAAGCTGAGCAATAGATAGTATGTAAGCAACTGATTATGAAAAACGAAAACAAACCCCTGCTTCCGATTCCAGCTGCAGCGGATGCTGTGGAGGTCTACGGCGCAAGGGTCCACAATCTAAAGAATATAGACGTGAGGTTTCCTCACAACTCTCTTTCCGTAGTCACGGGACTCAGTGGTTGCGGAAAGTCATCGCTTGCCTTCGACACTGTTTTTGCCGAGGGTCAGCGCCGTTATATAGAAACTTTTTCAGCTTATGCGCGCAATCTCCTTGGCTCTATGGAGCGACCGGATGTCGACAAGATAACTGGATTGAGCCCTGTCATCAGCATCGAGCAGAAGACCGTCAACCGTAATCCGCGTTCCACAATTGGCACAGTCACGGAGATCTTCGACTTCTTCCGTCTGCTGTATGCACGGCTCGGACAGCCAGTGAGCTATATTTCCGGAAAACCCATGGAGAAATATACTGTGGAGAGGATTGTCGAGATGGTGGCTTCCTCATACGAAGGCCATAAGATAATGTTGCTCGCTCCTCTTGTACGCAACAGAAAGGGTCATTACCGTGAGCTTTTCGAGACACTTCGAAAGAAGGGTTACCTTCATGTCAGAGTTGACGGAGAGGTGAGGGAAATCACTTACGGTCTTAAACTTGACCGCTATAAGAATCATAGCATCGAGCTTGTGGTTGACCGTCTCAGGGCTTCCTCTTCCGATATCCAGCGCATCCGTGAATCAGTATCAGAATCCCTCCGGCAGGGCGACCGCCAGATGATGGTGCTTGATGCCGACACACTCGAAGTGACTCATTTCTCGCAGTCCATGATGGATGCTGAGAATGGTCTGTCATACCCCGAGCCTGCTCCTCACAGTTTCTCATTCAACTCTCCTCAGGGTGCCTGCCCGCGTTGTCGCGGTCTGGGGTATGTCAATCAGGTAGATATAGAGAAAATAATCCCCGACACATCCAAATCGATACGTGATGGTGCCATCGTTCCACTTGGGCGTTACCGCGACTCTCTCGTATTCTGGCAAATAGATGCCATCTGCAAACTTCATGGATGCGATTTGCGCACTCCGGTGAAGGATCTTCCTGCGGAGGCTCTTGATGACATCCTCAACGGCACTGACACGCGTCTTGAGATACGCAACTCCACACTCTCAACCTCCGCTATGAATGGTCCATTTGACGGATTGGTGAAATATATCGAGATGCAGCAGGATGAGGAAGCCGGCACGGAAGCCAACCGTTGGAGCGGACAATTCTTCTCCCGACAGACCTGTCCGGAATGTAATGGTTCGCGGCTCAATATCGTCGCTCGTCATTACTTCATTGACGGTAAGAGCATAGCTGAGATATGCGATATGGATATAGCCGAGCTTTATCAGTGGACCCAGGGCCTGGAAGACAGGGTTCCCTCACAGTTCCGTTCGGTTGCGGAGGAGATACTGAAGGAGATACGTTCGCGTCTCAGTTTCCTTCTTGATGTTGGGCTTGATTACCTTTCACTCTCCCGATCGAGCGCCTCGCTCAGCGGAGGAGAGAGTCAGCGCATCCGACTTGCCACCCAGATAGGTTCGCAACTCGTCAATGTTCTCTACATCCTTGATGAACCATCCATAGGACTTCATCAAAGAGACAACCGACGTCTCATCAACTCTCTGCGACAGCTGCGCGACAATGGCAATTCTGTCATTGTCGTAGAGCATGACCGCGACATCATGGAGCAGGCTGATTACATAGTCGATATCGGTCCGGGAGCGGGAGTGAAGGGTGGGGAAGTGGTGTATCAAGGCACACCTGACGAGATGAAGAAATCGAATACACTTACCGCTTCCTACCTTAATGGCGACCGAAAGATAGAACTCCCTTCCGTGCGTCGCAAGGGCAATGGCAAATCCATCGTAATCCGTGGTGCAAGCGGTCATAATCTTAAAGACGTGGATTTTACCCTTCCACTCGGGCGCTTCGTATGTGTGACGGGTGTCAGTGGGAGCGGTAAGTCATCGATAGTCAACGGTACTCTCCAGCCTCTTCTTAGTCAGAAGCTTTACCGCTCACTTCAAAGCCCGCTCCCTTTCCGTGATGTGGAAGGCTTGGAGAATGTTGACAAAGTTGTCACAGTGGATCAGACACCCCTCGGGCGTTCACCACGTTCTAATCCCGCCACATATACGGGTGTTTTCGCTGACATCCGCAAACTCTTCGTTGAATTACCGGAATCCAAACTCAGAGGCTATAAACCGGGACGTTTCTCATTCAATGTTTCCGGAGGGCGGTGTGAAACTTGCAAAGGAAATGGCTACCGCACCGTGGAAATGAATTTCCTTCCCGATGTTCTGGTGCCCTGCGAGACATGTCTTGGCAAGCGTTATAACCGTGAGACACTTGAGGTGCGTTATAAGGGTAAATCCATTGCAGATGTGCTGGAGATGACCGTAAGTGAAGCCTGCGTCTTTTTCGAGGGAATCCCGTCTATCCTGCGAAAAATAAAGGTGCTTGAGGATGTAGGCCTGGGCTATATAAAGTTAGGACAGCCCTCATCTACTTTGAGTGGAGGTGAGAATCAGCGTGTGAAGCTTGCCACTGAACTTGCTCGCCGTGACACGGGAAACTCCCTCTTCATCCTCGATGAACCCACCACAGGCCTTCACTTCGAGGATATTCGTGTGCTTCTTACCGTCATCTCACGACTTGTCGACAAGGGTAATACGGTTGTCGTAGTGGAGCACAATCTTGACATGGTGAAGACAGCCGATTGGATAATCGATATGGGTCCGGAGGGAGGCCGAGGCGGTGGAACTATTGTGGCGGAAGGGACTCCTGAAGAGATTGCCGCACTTGATACCCACACTGCCCGCTTCCTTCGTGAAGAACTTGAGCGGAGCTGAGGCAACTCACCCTCCCGGATTCTTCGTCTGCCAGGCGGTATTTTTATCGTAATCTTGGGTAATGGAAACATTGAACCTCCGTTGCCGCGTGTGCGTTTAAAAAATGTACGATGCCGGATTGGAGTTAATGATGTGCGGGGAATGCCCTTCCCTTACTTGAGGATACAGACACATCCCGACAGACCTTATCCTTTTTGGCACACTATTTGCATTGAAAAAAGATAGAAATACAGTAATACAAACCCAAAAACAAAATAGAAATGAATATCAAACCTCTGGCAGATAGAGTTCTTATCGAGCCTACTCCCGCTGAAGAAGTGACAATGAGCGGTATCATCATTCCTGATTCCGCAAAGGAGAAACCCCTCAAAGGCACTGTCCTCGCCGTTGGCGACGGAACAAAGGATGAGCCTATGGTGCTCAAGGAGAAGGACGTAGTGCTCTATGGCAAATATGCAGGCACAGAAATTGAAGTTGACGGCGAGAAGTATCTCATGATGCGTCAGAGCGATGTGCTCGCAGTCGTGCTCTAATCTTATTTATTACCTTAAAAACGAAAAACCAACAGCAATTAGACCGGATGTGATCTTCCGGTGCTGATTCACATGAATAAAGTCATGGCAAAAGAAATTAAATTCAATATCAAGGCTCGTGAAGAGCTCAAGAAAGGTGTCGACGCTCTCGCCG
>CAZPQD010000027.1:0-28432 GCA_964588625.1 uncultured Sangeribacter sp.
CGCAGCACTCGCACCTGAAACGAGCGCGTCTACCATTCCGCCACCTGGGCTTTTGCGGTGCAAAGTTAGGGAGTTTTTTTGAGGTGTGCAAATTTTTTTGGAGTTTTTTTGATGGGCTTGGGTTTTGCGGGCTCTGGAGGGAGTTAGAGGGGCTGGGGCTTTAGACTTTAATCTGAACTTAGGGACATTGGGCTGGGGCTTTGGGCTTTAATCTGAACTTAATTCGGAGTTAGGAGGGGGAGGAGGGTGGCGAGGGTGGCGGCGATCTCGGTTTTGCTCTCGAGGTGGGTGGAGTCGATGGTGAGGGTGGCGCGGGAGTAGTGGGGGACGCGCTGGGGGAGGGTGAGATCGAGGTGGGCGGCGATTTCGTCGCGGGTCTTGCCGGCGATGAGGGGGCGTTTGTGGGCTCCTCGTTCGAGGCGGGTGAGCAGGCGTTCGCGTTCGGCCTGGAGCCAGAGGGTGAGGCCGCGGGAGTTCATGTAGTCGATGTTGCCGGAGTGGCAGGGGGTGCCTCCGCCGCAGGCTATCACTACGTCGGAGAATTCGCCGGCTTCGCGGAGCATGGCGGATTCCATACGGCGGAACTCGGCTTCTCCTCGCTGGGCGAATAGCTGGGGGATGCTCATCCGGAAGCGTTGGGTGATGTAGAAGTCGAGGTCGATGAAGTCGCGGCCGAGGGCGGCAGCGAGGGCCCGGCCGAGGGTTGTCTTGCCGCTTCCCATGTAGCCTATGAGGAATATGGGGGCGTGTGGGTCGGTGGATGCTGGAAGCTTTTCTTCTGATGTCATGGGGTTAGACGGTAGGTTTTAGGCGGTAGATTTTAGGTTTTAGGCGATAGGTTTGGGGGAGGGGGTTAGATGGAGTCGGGATTGAGGTTTAGCAGTCGCAGGGTGCGGGAGCTTACGGCTGGGCGCAGGTGTGGCGGCAGGGAGTTGCGCCAGCGACGCCATGCCTCTATTTTATTTTTCTCCTCTCTGAGGATTTCGTTTCCGCGTTTTATGGCGACTGGGTCTCCTGCCGCATCTCCGGCATCGCGGAGCAGTGAGGAGAGTTCAAGGCCGTCCCACGCTGTCTTTCCCTCAATCGGAGCATATCCGTATGGTGAGCTTTCGGAAGGTAGGGAATCAAGCACGGCGTAGGCATATCGCAGTGCGATGTCGGGTCTGCCTGCCTCGAACCACCTCCGCCCTTCTCGGATGAGGGCTATACGCTGGGCGCTGACCATGGAGCGCACTGTAGGGTCGGCGTATGGTCTTCTGCCGGCGTTGAACCCACCCCAGCGTATGTCGGCGAGTCGGGAGAGCGCAGATGAGGGATTGGGCGACGCTTCAGGGCGGAGTATGCGGACGTAAAGGTCGGGTGTAGTGAATCCTGATAGACCTGAGTACTGGCGTTCGGGCAATTGCGAAATCCAGCAGAGCGGCCTGGGGTGAGGGGAAGTGAGCGACGAGGCTGCAATGTCGAGAATGGCGAGCTGCCGCTGTCCGAGCATCGAGGATCCGGCCGACGCTGCCCGTAGGTCGATATGTAGGGTGTCCCCCTCTGACACTATATACATCCTTGATGAAGGAAGTATCGGTTTCGGAGTGTCAGAAGTGTAGAGAAGGTTGAAGAATGTGTCGGCGGGAAGTTCCACTGAATCGGCTGAAAAAGCCGGAAAGCGGCAGAAGGCATATCTGCCATAGAATAGATCGGACACTCCGGCGTGCATCTCCACAGGCCTTCCCTCCTCTCCCGGCTGAAGCAGGGACAGTACGTAGCGCGGAAGAGTGAGATAGGAGAGCGAGACGACCGTCACGTCGCGACGCACGCCAAGCACCTCCTGCACATACCACATTGGGAAGGTATAGTTGTCGCCGTCGACGAAGAGTATGGCGTCCGGAGGGAGGGATTCGAGAGTGTTGACGGCGAAATCGGTGGCGGCATGGCGCCCGGAGCGGTCGTGATCATCGTAATTGCGTGCGAGCATGATCGAAGGCACTGCCAGCACACCCACAGCGGCACAGATGCGGAATATGCGTCGCCGGAAGAGTCCTACTGTCCATGCAGCCCCTACCCCGCCCCAGGCAGCAAAAGCGAAGAATGACCCGAGGAAAGAATAGTCACGTTCACGCGGTTCGCCGACAGTCTGGTTGAGATAGACCACGATGGCCACACCCGTAAGCAGGAAAAGCATCAGGATTGCAAACGAAGCGCGGCGTCCGGGTCGTCCTGAGCGCGTCAAGGCTACCATGCCTATGACGCAAAGCAAGAGAGGAAGCATCCAGTACACATTACGGCCCGCATTGTCGTCCCCTGCCTCCGGCGGCAACAGCTCCTGACTGCCGAGCATGAGATCGTCGGCCACCGGGATTCCCGTCAGGAAATTACCATGGTCAGCCTCGCCGGAAGAAACGAAATCATTCTGTCTGCCTGCGAAATTCCACAGCAGGTAGCGCAGATACATGTAATATGTCTGATAGCCCAAGAAGAATTGGAGGTTCTGCAGATAGGTTGGCCGGTGGCTCCATCCCTGCACCCTTTCTCCCAAGGCATTCCGGCGGTTAACGGGATTACCTTCCGCATCGAAAGCATCGCTCACGGCCACCCGCTTCATGTTGGAGGTGTCCATTCCGATCCAGGAGGCATAGGCATCAAGATCGGAAGGATTACCCGAAGTTATGCGCGGCAACCACATGTCAAGTTCCGGAGTAGTGATCTGATTGAAGCGATAGTCGGCAAGCACATATGAATCAGAGGCAGAGTTCAGCCTGCTTTCAGCTGCGGCAGAATCTTTTGCGGTGACGAACCCGCTCCTCGGAGCAATCTTACCACCCGGCAATGCCCTGAGCCAGACTGGATGTCCCTTTTTTAGAGCAATCCGCGAATAAGAGGGCACAGAATCCGGTCCGAACTCCTCCAGAGCCATCGGACGGCTGTAGGGAGTGCGTCCATACAGGAGCGGAGCACCGCCATATTGCTCCCTTTCCACATAGGAATAAAGTCCGAAAGCATCGGAAGCGAAACCGGAATTGACATAGGGAGAGGCAGCCGCCCTTATGGGAATCAAGAGAAGCGACGAATACCCTATGAGCAGAAGTGCGACGCTCCATATGCCCATCAGCACCTTATGGCGTGAAGGACGCCAAGGAGACCATAGCAACCACCACACAGCAAACACTCCCAATCCGAGCGTAAGCCATGGCGAGACAGCAGGAAAGAAAAGGCCCGAGAGCAGAAGTAGCAAAAGAAGTGAGAGCGATGAGCCTACGCGTACAGCCAAGGAGGAAGAATCACACCGGGCGAAAGCCACCGCCGCCACTGCGCTAAGGGAGAGCAGCAAAAGATAGATCAGTTCGCCGCTATGGAATGGGAGGCGGCAGGCATTGACGGCAAAAAGTTCGGAGAGGGCCGCCGTCCAGACAGTGCCGGGCATCATTCCCTTGAGTATAAGCACAATCACCAAACAGGAAACTATCAGGCCTCCCCACACCTTCAGTGAAGGAATCCTGCCTCGGCTCCGTCGCCAGAGATAGATGAGCGCCAGCACCGGCAATGAAAGAAGATTGAGCTGATGCACTCCCAATGAGAGTCCTGTGAGATAAACTATGAGAAGCAGCATCCGAGAGGCCCCGGGACCGGGCGGCATGAGGCACCAGCGCAACATGAGCCATAGGGTGAGGGCAGTGAAAAAGACCGACATGGCATATACCTCCGCCTCCACAGCCGAGAACCAGGCCGAGTCACACCATGCGAACATCAGGCTGCCGCACACTCCACCCACCACAGCGGCGAACATACCGGCCCGGCCGCAGCGGCATCTCAGTATACGGAGTGAAAGGAAGCACACCATTCTCGACAGCATCAATACCGCAAGAGCCGTGAATAGGCCACTCGCCATATTCACAGCCAGTGCCGCATGTGCCGAATCCACAAACATCGTCACCATACGGTGGAAGAGAGTCCAGAAAGGATTACCCGGCGGATGGCCCACCTCAAGGCGCACGGCCGTCAGCAGATACTCCGGGCAGTCCCAATAGGAAGCGGAGGGAGCGACAGTGAGCCAGTACACGAGCAGCGCACCCGCGAAGGCCACCCAGCCCGCGATGCCAACAGCCCGCTTCTCGCCCGCCGACAACGGCGAGAACACCCTGCCGTCCGGAGTCTTTATCCCTTCAGTATTCATTCAGTATGATCCCTTCAGTATTCATTCAGCTGCAAAATTAAGAAAATTTCATGATTTGTGCGAACGCCCGAAAAGCAGTAATTTTGCAATCGCAATCTCCAAAGTCTGCAATCACAATCTCCAAAGCCTACATTCCGACCATGACAAGCAAGATCAGCCAGCATCTCTCCCCCAAGAAAATAGCCGGAGGTCTCAAGGCAGAATACCGGGCGCTGCTGCGTCTGGGGCTTCCCGTGCTCATCACTCAGGTGGGCATCATATTCGTAAACTTCGCCGACACCATGATGGTGGGTTACTACGGAGTCGACGAACTGGCCTCCTCTGCCTTCGTCAACAGTCTTTTTGTTGTGATGGGAGTCATGCAGATTGGCTTTGCGGCGGGCATCACCCCACTTGCCGGAGCGCTCTTCAGCCTCGGCAAGCACCACGAGACGGGGCGCACCCTGCGGGCCGGCATGCAGATGAATCTGCTCGTCTCCGTCAGTTTCACCATCATAATGGCGGCTCTTTATCCTTTCCTTCATCTCTTCGGCCAACCCGCCGAACTGCTGCCGCTCATCCGTGAATATTACCTCATCATCCTCTGCACGCTCATCCCCATGGCCATCTTCAACTGCCTGCAGCAGACGGCCAACGGCATGACCGACACGATGAGCCCGATGTGGGTGATCGTCGGGGCCGACGTCATCAACATAGTGGGCAACTACGCCCTGATCTTCGGCCACTTCGGTATGCCCGAGATGGGACTTGCCGGAGCTGGCTACTCCACTCTCACGGCAAGGGTATGCGCAATGATAGCCATGAGCTACATCATGCTCCGCTCGCGACGTTATCATCCCATGGCCGAAGGATTCCGCTCCGCGAAAGATCTGGGCGGACTGCGCCGAAAAGTCTGGGTTACCTCCTATCCCGTAATGATACAGAGTGGAGTGGAATGTATGCTCTGGAGCCTGGGGGCTGTGGTTTGCGGTTGGTTTGGCAAAATACAGCTGGCCGCCTACCAGGTGGTCAACACCATCTCACAACTCGGCTTCATGACTTACATGAGTTTCGGCACAGCCACCTCAATACGCGTGGCCAACAAGACCGGCCTTTGCGACATGCAGGGAGCAAGGCAGACGGCGAAAGCCGGTCTGCATCTCAACCTTCTGCTCGGCACGGCCGCCTCACTGCTCTTCCTCTTCGGCGGGAGATGGCTCATCGGCGTCTTCACTCCGGATGCTGAGGTTGTGGCCTGCGGCGTATTGCTCATCGGGCCGCTTATCCTCTACCAATACGGCGACGCCGTGCAACTCACCTACGCCAATGCCCTGAGGGGCACCTCCGTTGTGCGTCCGCTGCTCTGGATCTCAACCATCAGCTATATCGTGGTGGGATGTCCGCTGCTGCTTCTTTTGGGCAAGGTGCTGGAACTGGAGAATGTGGGGGTCTACCTCAGTTTCTCGGCAGCCCTGTTCACAGCTTCCGTACTTCTCGTCATCGCCTTCCGCCGTGCAGTCAGAAGCAAAGAAAGGGAATTTGCGGCCGCCGGCTATGGAATAAAAAATACATAAGCGCATGATCAAGACCCCATAAAGAGGGATAGAGACCCTTAAAATGGAGCAAAATGAAGGGAAGTTATCAACAACTTATCTTCTTTTAAGACTTGTTAAGATTCCGAAGGGCCCCCGAAAGCAAAATAATGATTAAATTGCGCGCTTAAACAGACAAACAACCCCAATCATATGGGTAAGATCATAGCAATAGCGAATCAGAAGGGAGGAGTCGGCAAGACTACCACGGCCTTCAATCTGGGGAGCTGCCTGGCTACAGAGGGGAAGAAAGTGCTTCTCGTGGACGCCGATCCCCAGGCCAACGCCACATCCGGCATGGGTGTGACGCCCGACGAAGGAGATGCCTCCATCTACGAATGTCTGGCCGACGGCTATCCGGCGGCCGATGCCGTCCGCCCCACAGTGGTGGAGGGACTTGACCTGATATGCTCCCGCATCGACCTTGTGGGAGCCGAAGTGGAACTGATGAACCGTCCCGACCGCGAGCGTGCACTCGCCCGCGTACTCGCTCCCCTGAAGGAGAGCTACGACTATATCCTGATCGACTGTTCCCCTTCGTTAGGAGTAATCACCGTAAATGCCCTGACGGCCTCCGACTCGGTGATAATCCCAGTACAGGCTGAATACTTCGCCCTGGAGGGCATCTCACAGTTGCTCAACACCATCCGCATCATCAAGAGCCGCCTTAGGCCCTCGCTCGAGATTGAAGGATTCCTGCTCACGATGTATGATGCCCGCCTGCGCCTCGCCAACCAGATATTCGAGGAGCTGAAGGGCCATTTCGGCGACATGGTGTTCTCCACGGTCATTCCGCGCAACATCAAGCTCTCCGAGTCGCCGAGCCATGGGCTGCCCGTGATCCTATACGACCCCGACAGCCGCGGCGCGATCGCCTACAAACTCCTTGCCCGCGAACTCATCTCCAAAGGACGCCGCAACGCACGCGGCTAAACTCCATAATTAATAGCCCGACATGCAAAAACGCAATGCCTTAGGCCGAGGTCTCGACTCGCTGCTCCCCATCTCCGACATACGCACGGAGGGCGCTTCGGCCATCAACGAAATACCTGTGGATCTCATCTCCCCGAATCCGGAGCAGCCGCGCACTTTCTTCGCCGAGGACGCTCTCGAGGAACTCGCATCCTCCATCCGTGAGTTAGGTGTGATCCAGCCACTCTCGTTGCGTCTCAAGGATGATGGCACCTACCAGATAATTGCCGGCGAGCGCCGCTGGCGCGCGGCCCAGATGGCCGGCCTGCGCTCAGTGCCCGCCTACGTGCGCAGTGTCTCCGATTCGGAACTGACGGAGATGGCACTCATCGAGAATATCCAGCGCGAAGACCTCAACGCCATTGAAGTGGCACTTACCTTCCGCAAGCTCATCGACACATATCACCTCACTCAGGACCGACTCTCCGAACGCGTCGGGAAGAAGCGCGCCACCATAGCCAATCACCTGCGTCTTCTCAAGCTCCCCGCTGAGATCCAGCTCGGCCTGCGCGACCGCAAGCTTGAGATGGGTCATGCCCGCGCCCTGCTCTCCGTCGACGACCCGGCGAAGCAGCTCCGCCTCTACTACATGATTGTGAGGGATGGACTCTCCGTGCGACGTGTGGAGGAACTCGCCCGCATGATTACGGATGATTCCGAGGATATTCAGGAGAAGGCTGAGAAACCGGCGAAGCGTCCTGACGCGTTCGCGGCTGAAATGGAGAAGAACCTCTCCAGCCTCTTCCCCACTCCCGTGAAGTTTGCACGCCGCGCTGACGGAAAAGGCTCCATCACCCTCAAATTCTCATCCGACGATGAACTGCGCTCCATCATGGCGCTCCTTGAGACTGTGAAGAAAGATCCGGAAGAATGACAATGCGAAGCCTGAAGTATGCACTCAAGCGTCTTCTGAAGCAAGGAGACAGGGACGGGGCGACGAAGATTTCGACGCCTGCGTCAGCTTTGGTGTGGCTGCTCACGCTCATCATGCTCGTGCCTCCGCAATGGGTAGCCGGCACACGTCTGCCCCAAGCGCCCCAGACTCCGGAAGCACCCCCCGACAGCACCGAATATCTTGACGCCGAGATTCTCGTGAAGCGCCCGGCCGACCGGGAATTGCTTACGGCCGACACCATCGCCGATGGCGACACTGTCATGACCGTGGTGACGGCTCCCGACTATCCCTATGGACTCGACGGCAAGAAACCTTTCAATCCCGATCCCACACGGGCAGTATGGCTCTCAGCCCTCTTCCCCGGGTTGGGACAGATATATAACCGCCGCTACTGGAAACTCCCCATAGTGGTGGCCGGATTCATGGGGCTCGGCTACGGCACAAGCTGGAATAACTCTCAGCTTCGTGACTATACGCAAGCTTACCGCGACCTGCTCGACAATGACCCTGCTTCCAACTCCTACATGAATTTCTTTCCGCCGACAACTACGGAAAACGATCTCGACAAGAGTTGGCTGAGCAATGTCATGAAAAGCCGACGCGACTATTACCGGCGCAACCGCGACCTCTGCATCATCTGCCTCGTGGGGCTATACCTGCTCTGTATGGTGGATGCCTACGTCGACGCCTCTCTCGCACACTTCGACATATCTCCCGACCTCTCAATGGACGTTGCTCCCGCCGTCATGCTTCCCTCCTCCCCGGAAGGACGCAAAGTTTCGATGGGGGTCAACTGGGCCTTTACCTTTTAGATTAACAACGATAATAAGAACGCATGAACATACGACGACACATCTTCCTGATAGCTCTCGCCGCCGCTGCCATCCCCTTCGCGGCGAGATCCGAAAAGAAAGCCAACGTCTATGACGTGAAGACGAGCATCACCGACAACGCCATTGTCTTCCCCGAAAGCTTCGAGACAGACACTCAGAAGCTTCTCGAAGGATGGTATATGAAGAACTATACGGCCACCGATGACCGCTATGCACGTACCAACGACGTGCGCACCTCCGACGAGGAGATAGTGGAACGCCTCCAGCAGTTGCCGACAATCATCGAGATGCCCTTCAACCAGATAGTGCGCAGCTACATCGACCGCTACACCCAGAAGGCGCGTCCGCAGGTGGCGGCCACGCTGGGTCTGAGCCTCTATTATATGCCTATCTTCGAACAGGCCCTCGAGGCTGAGGGTCTTCCTCTGGAGCTGAAGTATCTTCCCGTCATCGAGTCGGGGCTGGACCCGAATGCCGTCTCCAAACATGGAGCCACGGGTCTCTGGCAGTTCATGCTCGGGGCAGCCCGCGGACTGGGGATGGAGGTCAACTCCCTTGTCGACGAGCGGCGCGACCCCTATGTGGCCTCGGCCAAAGCCGCCTCATTCCTCAAGGACCTTTACGCCACGTATGGCGACTGGTCGCTGGCCATCGCCGCCTACAACTGCGGACCGGGAGCCGTCAACAAAGCCATCCGCAGAGCCGGTGGCGATGCCAAGAGCCATGATTTCTGGTCGATCTATTATTATCTGTCGCCTGAGACTCGCGGTTATGTGCCGATGTTCATCGCCACCAATTATGTGATGAATTATTATCCTCAGCACAATATCTCCCCGGTGCTCCCCACAAAACCGCTCGTGACGGACACAGTCAACATCACACAGCGCGTGCATTTCGATCAGATTTCGAAGGTGCTTGACATCCCTGTCGAGGAGCTACGTATTCTCAACCCTCAATACCGTGCCGACATCGTGCCGGGCAGCGCGGCCCATCCCTACCACCTTATTCTCCCCTCGCAGCAGGTGCACGCATATATAATGAGTGAAGATGCCATCCTCTGCTATGAGGCCGACAAATATGCGCGTAGAGTGACAGCCGATCCGGGCCGTGAGCCATCCGACGGAGAGACGGTGGAGAACGAATATGACGATATGGTGGCTGAGGAAGATGTGGCGGAAGTACAGGCAGCAGCCGCCAAAGCACGTGAAAGCAAGCCTGTGGAGACTAAAGCTGTGGCAGCGGCCTCAGCTCCCGCTTCCCGCACAATAGCCTCCGGAAAGACCATCACTCACAAGGTGGCGGCCGGCGAGACCCTCGGAGCCATCGCCCAGAAATATGGGGTGAGTGTGGCAAGCATCAAGGCCGCCAACGGGTTGCGGCGCAACGCTGTGCGCGCCGGTCAGCAGCTGAAGATCAGCGGAACTGCAGTGGCCGCCGCCGACACACCCCAACCGGCAGCCGCCCCTGCGAAGGCCGCCTCTGCCTCCTCATCCAAGAAGAACCGCAATACAGAAGCTGCCGCTCCTGCCAAGGATAAGAAGAAAAAGACACAGGCCGCGGAATCCGCCAAACCTTCCACGCATAAGCTTAAGAACGGCGAAAGCCTCTCATCCCTCTCCAAGAAATACGGAGTGAGCATTGAAGAGATCAAGAAAGCCAACGGCATGAAAAACGACAATCTACGTGCCGGCGATGACATCAAGATACCCTCCAAGAAGGCGTCCGCCTCGAAGAGTGGCAAGAGCAGCAAAGGGAGCAAGAGCAGCGGTTCCACCAGCACCAAGAAGAAAAGCTCAGGCAAGAAGAAAGGAAAGAAGAAGTAAGAGTACACCTGGTGCCCTCCGCGACTGGGAGCAGCGGTCTCCCGACCGCTGCCGGGTGCTAATCCGGAGTACCCTCGGTGGAGTCCCGGAGGGACGATACTTTAGTTAACCGCGGACGAAGTCCGTGGCCCTAAATATGGTTGATTAACACTTCCCCCACAGTCGCGCGAGCGCGACTGTGGGGGAGGATTTTTTCAATATCACAGTGTCCACGGACTTCGTCCGCGGTTAACCAAGGTTCAGCCCCATCCGGGGCTGCTGACGGCGAAACCTGAGTACAGCGGAATCATACGCGAGTGCTCTTCTTTTTACGGAATCATACGCGAGAGCTTTTCTACTACGAGTGCTCTTCCATTACGAGAGCTTACGAGTGCTCTTCTGCTACGAGAGTTCTTCTATTACGAGGCTCTTCTATTATATCAGTGCTCTTCAATTACAGAGGAGTTATATGAGCAGTTCAATTATATAAGCATGTAACGTGTTAGTTTTAGTGTCAGGGAACAAATAGCCCCATCCGCTGTACAGCGGATGGGGCTATTTAAATACATTCAAAAGGTTGATTGAAACGCTCGGGAGAGCGCTTCTCCCAGTAGGGGCGGTTCAGTATTTTTTAGCGGACGAGGATCTTGGTGACGGCTTCGCCGGCTTTGCGTACGTAGAGGCCGGGAGCGAGCTCGCCAAAGACGCGCATACCGTCGAGAGTGTAGTATTCAACTTCGTCCTCCGCTTCGGCTACGACAGTGTTTACACCTGATTTCTTGAAATTGTCGGCGCTAACCTTGGCGGCGTTCTCCACCTCGTTGTCGTTGACCTTGGCAGTGTTCTTGTTGTGTACGAAAGCCACCACCTCAAGATTCTCCTTCTTCCAGTTGGGGGAGACAGTGAAGGTGTATTCGTAAGTGAGACAACCGTCCTTGTCGAAATCAACCTGGTCGCCCCAGGTGCTGTTGGTGGCGCGTGCCACGTGCTGATGTACGAAGTTAGCACCGCCGCTGGCCTGTGTTGAGGACGCAATGTTGTTTTCGCAGAGATAGATGGTGACGGCAGGATTCTCACAGAAGCTTGTAGAATACTTCTTGCCCTCCACCTTCACATGAAGCTGTGTATTGTCATCCTCATCATAGTAAGCGTTGACGTCGAGGCCGAGACGGGGCTCAACGGCAATACGGTTGACGAGGTTGCGCTCGAGAGTTGTGGAGTTCACCTGCGATACGGGAGTGCCGTTGCCATTAACGTAGCGGTCGAGCATCATGGCAGGAGCATAAGTGCTGGGGGAGCCATAGTACCATTCGAGAGCCACATCGAAGTCGTTGGTGAACTGGTCGGTATAGTAGCCGGCGTGATGAGCCACGATTGCGAGATTGTTGACAAACTGCTCATCGTGGGAATATACATTGAGAAGATTGGCTGCCGACGGGCAGTTGGGGCACTTCTCGGTGGTGAACTCCTCGATGAGGGCCACACGCTCCACAGGAAGTGCGAGCACTTCGAGAGTGCGGTTTACGGAGTTGTCTTCCATATTGGCATCGTCGCCGCTGTCGATACCGTCGATGACGTAACTTACATTGAAGACAGACTCATCCTCAAGACGGGGCTGGAGGATGAAAGGCACCTTCACCACGCCACCCGGGACTATGGGAGTCTCTATGGTCTGCACGGCATCCTTGATGCCATCAACGAGAAGGGAGACATTGAATTTGCCAACAGGCTTCACGCCGTGATTCTTGAGAGTTACATTGCCGACGAGAGTTCCGCGGGACACAACATAGCTTTTGGGAGTCTCCATGGCAAGCACCGAAAGGTTGGTGGCAGGCAGATTGTCGCCTTCCACAATAGCCTCAAGGCAGAGTGTGCCGTCGGCCGACATATCCTTCCATCCCTCCTCGTCGATATTGACAAAATAGCCTCCTTCTGTGGGGTCGGAAGTATTGGAGAGGCAGTAAGACATACCCGTCTGATGCACGGAATAGCCGATGTAGATACCGTCGGTGATGTCGGCGGGAATAGTCCAGGGAGTATCGAGTGACACTTCCATCCAGCCCTTCTTCATGGCATCTTCAGAACCCTCTGCGAGGTTCTCGCCATCAAGGCTCTGGCGAATCCAAACCTTGAGTCCGTCGATATGGAGTTTTGACTGGATACCGGCCTTTACGGCCTTGATCTGAGCACCGGGCATGGCATGGAGGGTTGAGGCAGGCACAAAGATTGCGCCGGAACTCCATACATCCTTTTTCTGGGCACCGTTGTCGCCGGTGAGTTCACATCCGGGTGATACGTAGCCGATGGTGGTGGTCTCGGCAAAAGCCGGAGCCGCCATACCCATTAGGGCCACGATAGGGAGAATCAGTTTCTTCATTTGAAAAAGTTGTTAATGTGTGTAGATTGATAAGCGGTTAATAAATAGGATAAGGGAAGCCGAAGCGCATTATGCATCGATGTTGGCATAAGTTGCATGGCTCTCGATGAATTCCCGGCGCGGAGCCACCTCCTCGCCCATGAGGACCGAGAAGATATGGTCGGCTTCGGCGGCGTTGGTGAGGTTGACCTGCTTGAGCATACGGTTCTCGGGGTCCATGGTGGTCTCCCATAGCTGTTCGGGATTCATCTCGCCGAGACCCTTGTAACGCTGCAGCGTCATACGGTTGCGGTCGCCTCCGCACTGAGTGTCGACGAAACGCTGCACCTGCTGCTCGTCCCACGCATACTCCTGCACCTTAGTCTTTCCCTTTGTGGAGCACTTGTAGAGCGGCGGAGTGGCAATGTAGAGGAAGCCATTCTCGATGATGGGACGTATTCGGCGGAAGAAGAAGGTCATCAGCAGGGTGGCGATGTGGGCGCCGTCGACGTCGGCATCGGTCATGATGATGATCTTGTTGTAGCGCAACTTGGTCATGTTGGGAGCCTTGGAGTCTTCCTCTGTGCCGATGGTGACGCCGAGGGCCTTGAAGATGTTGACAATCTCCTCCGACTCGAACACCTTATGATCCATGGCCTTCTCCACGTTCAGGATTTTTCCGCGCAGAGGCAGGATTGCCTGATAGTTGGGGTTGCGGCCCTGCTTTGCGCTTCCGCCGGCGGAGTCACCCTCGACGAGGAAGAGTTCGCAGGCAGCCGCGTCGCGGCTCTTGCAGTCGGCAAGCTTACCCGGCAGGCCGGCTCCTGAGAGAGGCGACTTTCGCTGCACCTTCATGCGGGCATTGTAGGCCGCATGGCGGGCCGTGGCTGCGAGCACCACCTTATCCACTATGGCACGGGCCTGCTTCGGATGCTCCTCAAGATAATTGCGGAGTGCTTCGCTTACGGCAGTCTGCACCACGCCGGAGACCTCATTATTGCCGAGTTTGGTCTTCGTCTGTCCCTCAAACTGCGGTTCGGCCACCTTCACCGACACCACTGCCGTTAGGCCGTCACGGAAGTCTTCTTTCGAGAGCTCTATCTTAAGTTTGTCGAGAAGATGGTTGTCGTCGGCATATTTCTTGAGGGTAGTGGTCAGACCGCGGCGGAAACCGGTGAGGTGCGTGCCGCCCTCGATGGTGTTGATGTTATTTACATAAGAATATATATTCTCATTGAAGGAAGTATTGTAGGTCATCGCCACCTCCACAGGCACACCATTTCGCGATGTGTTGAGATGGATGATGTCTTCGATCAGCGGTTCCTTACCCTGGTCGATGTATCTTACAAACTCCTTGAGTCCCTCATCGCTGTGGAAACGCTCGGTGCGGGGGTTGCCCTGCTCGTCGCGGTCGCGCATGTCAGTGAGCGTGATGTCAATTCCGGCGTTGAGGTAAGCCAGGTCGCGCAGACGGTTGGCGAGCGTCTCATAGTCGTAGACGGTCTCCGTGAAGATGGTGGCGTCCGGATGGAAGGTGATGATTGTGCCCGTATGGTCGGATTCGCCTATCACCTGGAGATCGCAGGTGGGTTTGCCGAGCGAATACTCCTGCATATATACCTTTCCGTCGCGGTGGATCTCGGCACGGAGGAAATCGGAGAGGGCGTTGACGCAGCTTACTCCGACACCGTGCAGACCGCCGGAGACCTTGTAGGAACCTTTGTCAAACTTACCGCCGGCATGGAGCACGGTGAGCACAACCTCGAGGGCGGGCTTATGCATCTTCTCATGCATATCCACCGGGATGCCACGGCCGTTGTCCTCAACGCGGATGGAATTGTCCTCGTTGATGGTGACGGAGATGCGGTTGGCGAATCCGGCGAGGGCCTCGTCGATTGAGTTGTCCACCACCTCATACACAAGGTGATGAAGGCCGCGGCCCGAAATGTCGCCGATATACATGGCAGGGCGCTTACGCACTGCCTCAAGGCCTTCAAGCACGGTGATGTTGTCGGCCTGATAATGGTTGGTGCCTTCGTTTTTCTCTTCGATTTTCTCTTCTGTTGCCATTATTGACTTCTGATTCGTTGTTATCTGTGAGCGGAAAGGCCTCATTGCCGCTCGAGGGGAGAAGGTGGAGGCGGAGGCCTATTTTTCAAATTACAAAGGTAGTAAAAAAAATTGACATATACCACCCCCCGAGAATAAAACTGAAAAACAACTCTCCTTAATATGTTGTTAATCCAAAAAAAAGGTTAATTTTGCGCCCGAATTGAGACGGGGTCTCACAGATACCTCTTTTCGCATCCCTGCCTCCATGTCAGAGGAGGCTTCCCCGGCCGATGCCGGACGCTCAAAACGCCGACAAAAAACAGCGTCTCCGTCTTAGGGATGGAGCCTAAACCAGCAATCAAGATGAAAAATCTCGTCATAGTCGAGTCGCCCAACAAGGTGAAATCAATTGAGAAATTCCTTGGTCCCGACTACACAGTACTCTCAAGCTACGGCCATATCCGCGACCTGAAGAACAAAGACTTCAGCATCGATGTGGAGGGCGACTTCTCGCCCATATACGTCGTTCCCGATGACAAGAAGGGCGTGGTGGGCAAACTGAAGGAAGCGGCTGCCAAGGCCGATATGGTCTGGCTCGCTTCCGATGAAGACCGCGAGGGAGAGGCCATCGCCTGGCATCTGTATGAAGTGCTGGGGCTCAAGCCGGAGAACACGCGGCGCATCGTCTTCCACGAAATCACCAAGCCGGCGCTGCTGCACGCCATTGAGAATCCGCGCACTATCGACCTCGACCGCGTCAACGCCCAGCAGGCACGCCGCGTCCTCGACCGCATCGTGGGCTTCGAGCTCAGCCCGGTGCTCTGGAAGAAGATCAAGCCGGCCCTCTCGGCAGGCAGGGTGCAGAGCGTCGTGGTGAGGCTCATTTGCGAACGCGAGAAGGAGATTGAGGCGTTCACTCCCGAAAGCTTCTTCCGCATCAATGCCCTCTTCTCCACGCCCGGAACAGGATTGCCCGTGAAGGCGGAATGCCCTAAGCGTATGCCCGATGAGAAGGCGGCCCTCGAATTGCTCGAGAGATGCAGGGATGCGCGCTTTTCCATCAGCGACATCCAGGTGAAACCGCTCAAGCGTTCGCCGCAGGCCCCCTTCACCACCTCCACACTCCAGCAGGAGGCGGCCAGACGCCTCGGATTCTCTGTCAACCAGACCATGATGGTGGCCCAGAAGCTCTATGAGGATGGTCGCATCACTTACATGCGTACTGACTCCACCAATCTTTCCGACCTTGCGCTGCGCGACATCGCCGCAGAGATCATGGCTTCCCATGGAGCCGACTGGGTGAAGCAACGTCATTACCACACTCACTCAAAGGGTGCGCAGGAGGCTCATGAGGCAATCCGCCCCACTTATGTCAATCAGCGTGAGATAGCCGGCACACCACAGGAACAGAAGCTTTACAGGCTGATCTGGCAGAGGGCTGTGGCCTCCCAGATGGCCGATGCCCTTCTCGAGAAGACCAATGTCACAATCACTTCCGAACAGACTCCCGATGTGTTCCATACGGAGGGCGAGATGGTGAAATTCCCGGGCTTCCTCTCCGTCTATGGAGTGAAGGAGGACAACGATGACCCCTCGGTGCTGACCCCCGACCGCCGCGACCAGAATATGCTGCCGCCCCTCGAGGTCGGAATGCCCCTGGAAACGAAAAAGATCACCGCCACCGAGCGCTTCACACAGGCACCTCCCAGATATACGGAGGACACTCTGGTGAAAAAGATGGAGGATCTCGGAATCGGCCGCCCCTCCACTTATGCATCCACCATTCACACAATCCAGGTGCGCGAATATGTGAAGCGAGGCGAAAGGGAGGGAACCCCCCGCGAGTATGACGTGCTGACATTGGAGAATGGAGAGCTGAAGCGCGAACACCTCTCTGAGAAATATGGCAGCCAGAAAGGGAAACTTGTGCCTACAGACGTAGGACGCGTTGTCAACGACTTCCTGACAGAAGCCTTCCCCGACATCCTCGACTATAATTTCACGGCTCGCGTTGAGGAGAAATTCGATGACATAGCCCAGGGAAAGTTAGGATGGAAGAATGAGATATCCGATTTCTACGGCGATTTCCATCCGGGCATCGAGAGCATCAACGCCAACCGCTCGGAACACAAGGTTGGTGAGCGCGTTTTGGGCAAGGATCCTGCTTCGGGCCGTCCCGTATCGGTGAAGATAGGGAAGTTCGGGCCTATTGTGCAGATCGGCGAGGCAAGCGATGAAGACAGGCCCCTCTTCGCTTCCCTGGCGTCAGGCCAAAGCCTATACACCATCACCCTTGAGGAAGCCCTCAAGCTCTTCGAACTCCCCCGCACACTCGGCGAGCTCGAAGGCAAGCCGGTGAAAGCCGCCATCGGGCGTTTCGGTCCCTACGTGCAATACGGCTCCCTCTTCGCCTCCATCCCCAAGGAGCTGACTCCACAGGAGATCACACTCGAGCAGGCTCTTGAGCTCATCAAGGCCAAGCAGGAGGCCGAAGCCAACAAACTCATTAAGGAATTTGAAGAGATGCCCGGTCTCCAGATACTCAACGGCCGGTTTGGCCCCTACATGGCCTATAAGCCTGAAGGAGCAAGGAGAGCCACCAATTACAGGCTGCCCAAAGATCTGGAGCCTTCGGAGATCACCCTCGAGCAGGCCAAGGAGATCATGGAGAAGCAGAATGCGGCTCCCAAGCGTGCCTCCAGACAGCGCAAAAGCTCGAAATAACAGAACTTTACAGCCAGACTCCAGAAAAAAATAGCCCCTTTTTAATTTTTTTAAAGATTTTTAAGGGGAAAATTTGCACGTTACGGAAAAACTTCCTAATTTTGCGCGCAAATAAGGAACATAGATAAGATTTCTCTCATAGGATAAAAGTAATAGTTTATTTTTTCATAGGCATTATAAGATTTAATGGATAATTAGGTGTAAATTTAGGGAACTGATAGAATCAGTAAATTTAAGCGCAACTGAGCAGTCCGGTCGTGAGATCCGATTCGCTTGTTTTCACAGGCAACTGTGAAAAAATCCCACGTCTCCCAAGCAGCGATGCAAGGGGGACGTGGTTTTTTTATACGCCTGAAGGTTGTTGCATAACCTCGGAAATAGCACTATCTACTAAGGCTCCGTTCCCCAAAACAAGCAGTGGGAAAGTGGGGTTTAAGGCCCCCCGCAGATTTCTTGAGAGGGCTTATCCCAAGGAATCTGCGGGGCGGGAGCGCGTAGAACCAAAGCTTGATGGCGGCTGAAGCCGCAACCGGTAAAAGAGCAGAGCCGGCTCAGTTAGAGATTAGAAAAGAGCAGAGCCCGCTCAGTTAGAGAAAAGAGAAGAGCCGGCTCAGTTAGATATTAAAAAAGAGCAGAGCCCGCTCAGTTAGAGAAAAGAGAAGAGCCGGCTCAGTTAGATATTAGAAAGGAAAATCCGTAGAGGAGTTGGGATCTTTGTCGGCGGATTCCGGAGCATCCGTCATGTCGTCGAAATAGCCATCGGAGAGGTCGCAGAATGCTTCCGGGGAAATGGCTGCTTTTTTACAGCAGACATTCACTTTTTCGAAGAATCTCTTGCGTGAGCGTCGTTCCTGGGCGAACATGGCGTTCGTGCCTTCCGTTGTTGAGGCAAAGGCCATGTGGTTGTTGATGGCCATGGATTCCGCCACTTTCTCCACATCTTGATTGGCTCCGATGTAGGTGAAGACCCATCCCTTGGTCTTCATCTCTTCCACGAGGGTCTTGATGGCGGGTCCGTTATACTCTCTGGAGGCGTTCTCGTAGCCGTCGGTGATGACGGTGACGAGCACTACGTCGCCGTCACAGACGGCCTGGCGGAGATCGTTGATGGCGCGTCCCATGGCATCGTAGAGGGGAGTGCCTCCGCAGGGGCGGTACTGATCAGGGGCAATGTCCTTTGCCTCTTCAGCCGGGGTTCTGCTGTAGATCTCGTTGTAGTGGCGAGTGTCGAATGTCACGAGCGTTGCGAAGTGGCGCTGTTCCTCATGGTCTTCCTGCGCCTGGCGGATGGTCTGGAGCGTCTCGTTGACTCCTGTAAGTGCAGGATGATAGATCGCGCTCATGGAGCCGCTCTCGTCAAGGATGATGAGATTGAATACGCGCACTCCTTCTGTCTTGTCGAATGAATCGGAATTACTCATGTTTTTTTGAATTTTGTTTTGGCGTGAATGTTTGGTGTTGTGTTATTATATGCCGGGATTCAGGGAAAGGTAAACAGGCTTATCTCTTTTTTTTGAAAAATAGACGTTGCCGTAACCTTTCCCTATAATCTTAGGCGCGCAGGGTCACGTCATTAGGCGCGGAGGGTCACGTCGACGAAGGGGCGACGGCCGACTTCGAGGGTGGCGCTGACCACGGGGTAGCCGAAGAGCGAACGTTGCTTGAGGATCTGTGTGCGACGGGCTGGTGCGTCGTGGCCATATATGGCCACGGAGCCGAGCTTACCGGCATCATACGAACTGGGATAGAGGGCGTAGCTGACTATCGGGGATGCCTTGAAGGGTTTGGCGTTAGCCTTGGAATCCCTGTCATCTCTGCGGAGCGTGCGGTCGAGACGGGAGGCATTGCGTTTTTCTTGAGCTTCCTGCTGTTCGCGTGCGAGGTCATCGCGGTTAAATACGCGGATCATGGCGAGGCAGGAGGAGTTTTTGGTCATCTCGAGGAATACGACTTCAGTGTCCGGGGAGTTGGCACTGAGCGACTGGAAGATGGAGCGAATCTCATGTTCTATGGGTGAGGGTCGGTTGGAGGTTTTGCGTTGCTTGTTTTTCTTTTTCTCCGAGTTTTCCGGTGCCGGAATGTTGGCTGCGATTGCAGCAGCGCGTCGTGCTCTGGCCTCGAGGGCCTTGAAGGAGAGCGAGGAGATGGAGGGGGAGGAGGAAAGAGAAGATAGAAAAGAGGAAGAAGAAAGAGAGGAAGAGAGAGAGGAGTTGGTTTTCTGATTTGTTTTCATACTGTTTTTGGTTTAGAGATTAAAAAAATTCGATTGCATGGCCCACTGCGGAGTTTGAGTGTGGGATTGCAACCGAGGTTGTTTAGAATTTTACCGGAGGCCTACCTCCGAGCATCCGCTCAAAATGTCAAGGAACTCATTGTGGCTGCCGTGCTTGCCGAAAGGGCATAGCAATGGCTGTCAGCATTAAATTCAAGAAAATTTTGAGCGACCTGCCCTTGCGGGTCAGGAACTCTAAACCAAAAATGTATGTACGCTATTTCTTCTGAAACATGGCGCAAAAGTAATAAAGATTTTCAATGCGTGCAAATCCTTACCGGAATTTGCACGCTGGGGGAGACATTGCGGTCTATTTGAGTCCCCTCCATGGTTATATACCATTGGTATGGGAAAAGTAAATCAAAAAGCCAATAAAATTTGATTCAAAAAACTATACAACGGCAAATTCCTCTAAAATTTGCCGTTGTATAGTTTTGTAATAATCTTTATTTCAGCCCATTAGTGTAAAAAAAAGAATGCGGCCGGCGGGGGATGCCCGGCGGCCGCATTATAATGGAGATTGATTGTGTGTGCAGTGATTACTTCACGATTACCTTGGAGGTCTTGCCGTCGGCAATGCGAACGTAGATGCCGGGCACGAGGTTCTTGGCCTCAACCTTCACGCCATTGAGGTTATAGATGGCCTCAACGCCGGTAAGGTCGGCAGCATTAACGCTTTCAACGCCAGTGAGGATATCGCTCTTGTAGCCTACGATGGCGCGCTCCAGATAGTTGCTCTGAGTTGCCTGAAGAGGAACGATAGCGAAATAAAGCTTGTCGTTGTAAACGCGCTCGTCTGTGCCAATCTCATCCTGAAGGTCGTCAAGGTTGATCATCTTGCCGAGCATATCAACGCGATCGGGATAATCTGAACCAGGATAGCTATAGTCACAAGCTACGGTGAATCGGAGAGGAGCATTCTCATCGTAGGAATAGTTTGTCATATCGTTGGTAATTTCCTCGATGGGTTCATCGGAGAGGAATACATAGAATGCCTTATCGTTGCAGGGATCAATCTGGATGCAGGAAAGGGGAGCAAGATTGCCATCCTTGCTGGCAGCGGGATTGACATTGCGGAGATAGGGAGATACGTTCCAGCTGTTGCTGCTCATGTAGAAGCAATTCACATAGTCAGTATCAACCCAACTCTGATAGAAACCGCCTTCGTATTTATAGTTGACGCCGGTAGTTTCGTTTACAAGCTTGGAATCGTAAACCTTGAAGGAACTATCCTGATCATCGTTAGTCAGACCGAAGGTGTTGTAGTTGAGCACGTCCATCCAATCCTCGAATTTCTCGGGAGCTACAGTGACAGTCACCTTCTCGCTGGGCTCGAAGGGAGCCTCGCCGGTAGCCCAGGCAGTCACAGTGATTTCCTCCTCAACGGGGATAGTGGCGCTCCAATCCTCACAGATCTGCTCCTCACCGTTGTTTACAGTGTAGTGGATCTCAGTGGCATTGGTAGGACGATTGATATTCAGCGAACCACCAGCCTTTACAGCTGCACCATCCTCGAGGCTGAACGTAGGAGACTCAAGCACATTGGAGATGATCTGGATGTACGAATTGGCTTCAGAACTTTCACGATAACCTTCGGCAATGGCAGTGGCGTTGATGACGAAGTTCGCACCGATTACAGCATTATCGGGCACAGTAACGATGACGGGAGCGTCGGCTGTTATGCTTTCAGATGTGAAGTCATTATCGGGATTATCCCAATCACTCCATCCATAGGTATAAGTGACCTTAGCACCTTCGAGAGGAACCTCATTACCCTCAACGTCAGTGGTGTTCACCTGAATTTCGAGCTGCTCGCCGATCATCAGATAGCTGATCCAGGGCATGTCAGAGCCGACCTTTGTTATGGTAGGACGAGGAGCGGGAGACATTGCAAGTTCGTCGCAAGTCCAAGTTGCAGTCTCACTGTCGGCCCAGTCTTCCTTAGTGGCATAAGCCTCAACAGTCACCTTATCACCAGCTTTGCCTGGGAGAGTGATCGACATGGAGAGATATTCCTCCTCCTGAACCCAAGGTTTGGGCTGAGTTTCAAAAAGCACATCGTTGACATAAACCGATGCGTGGATTGTAGCATTCTTTGTGGCCGTCTTTACAGATACGGAGCTTCCAACCTGTACGGGGTTGGCATAAGTAGAGATTACAGGAGTCTCGACTGTGGGGACGGGTTTTTCGTCAGTCCAAGTGATTTTAATGTTGTCGATGTTACCCTGGGGGAGAGAGAGCACGAAGAAGTGGATGGGGACATTGATATTGAAGACAAACTCGTTGTCTTCATTAGGATGCACACTATACTCCTGATACTGATAGGAAGCTCCATTACGTTCGTCCCAGCTTGTATAATCAAATTTCTCAGTGTCTCCGTAAAGGTAAACAGTCAGATATTCACCGGAAATTCCTTCTACAGTAATGTTCTTCACCCATTTCTCAGCGTTGTAGCCCCTGATGTTGGAGGAGAGGTCGTAGTTGTACTTGAAGCGGAAGAAATCTTCGGTGAGGGCTACCTCCGAGAGTTCATAGGTCACTCCGGATGATGCCTCGCATGTCAGGGACGGATTGAATTTAAACGCATCGTCGTAGTTATCACCGTTCCATTCGGTGATGATGGCTGACGGGTTGTCGGCGTGCAGGCCGACAGCGTCGATGACATCGGCTGCTGAAGCGCAGAACACCGTTGCAAGCAGTGCAAGGGATGTAAACAGTTTCTTCATAAGCACTGTGTTGATATTGTTTGCGGTCTGAAGTCCCGGAACGACCTTCAGTTAATAGAAAAAGTTGATAAAGAGTGATAAGGGAGCGAACCGGGACTTCGCGCTGACACACAGTGGGCATCATTGCCTCCACTCCCCTATTTTTTGCTTGTTATGGGATTACGGCGCAAATATAATCATTTTTCGGGAATACGAAGCATTTTTGATTTATTTGTTTATTTTATTCTTCTATCTTAAATTTTATTCTTCTATCTTAATTTATTTGGAATAATTCATTTCTGCTACTTACCCCCAAGCTTATAGAAGTATGAAGCGGGACCAAAAGTAAGTATGGAGCGTAATTTAGAGATGGGTGAGGCGGGAGGGTGCATCGGCTCCGTAAGTCTGCTCAAAACCGGCGCGGGTCCGTTTCCAGCGGCGATGGCTCCAGAGCCAGTATTGGGGATGACGGCAGATCTGCTCTTCGAGCAGACGATAGTAGCAGCGGGTCAGCTCAAAGGGTGGTAGCGTGGAGGTATCGTCGGCGATCGGGATGAAACGGGCTGTATAGAAGCCACGGCGCGGACGTTCCACGTGGCAGTAGAAGGCGGCGGCATGGAGTTTGCGGGAGATGCGTTCAGCGCCGGTGAATACCGGTGTGTCATGATGCAGGAACTCGAGGAAGAGGTGGATTCCCTCGTAGCCCGGGGCCTGATCGGCGATATAGCCTACTATGGAGCGCCGTCCCTCGCGACGCCACGTGAGGATAGCGCGCAGAGTCGAAGCCATCGGGATGCTGTGCGCACCGAAGCGCCCGCGCAGTTTCAGAAATACCCTATCCATTGCCTTATCCTCAAGAGGATGATAGATCTGGCCGGCTATCATGTCGGGTGAGAGATGAAGCGGGAGTGAGCTTATCCATTCCCAGTTGCAGTAGTGGCCGAGGTAGACGCTGACGTCACGGTCGCTGCGGATTGCCTCCTCAAGAATTTCCGGATTCTCGAAATGCATGCGCCGGCGCATCTCGGCATCCGAGATGGAGAGCAGTTTGACGGTCTCCACGAAATAGTCGGCGAGGAAATGATAGAACTGTCGTGAGATTTTGCCTATCTCCTTGGGGGAGCGTTCGGGGAAAGCCGAGGAGAGATTGTCGGCCACCACACGCCGGCGATAGCGCACCACATCACCGGCGAGCCATGCGAGCAGGTCGGCGAATATGTAGAGCAGGCGCAGCGGCAACCATGAAAGGGCCGTCAGAAGGAAAAGGAGGAGGCGATAGGTCATCACTCGGGATATTTCATCTGTTCGGGAGTGATCGGCTCCAGCACTTCATGGAGGAAGAGGGAAGCAGCCTTGCGGGCTGCCGGGAGATCGTTGAAGGAATAGTTGCCGCAATCGCGGGGTGTGGCCCCCGGGATTTCTCCCTCATAGTCAGCCATGAATGCGAACATATCGCGCAGCAGCGGCAGGATATCGGCAGGTTCAAGATTGCCTTGGAGAAGAAGGTAGTTGCCGGTGCAGCACCCCATGGGGCCCCAGTAGACCACCCTGTCCTTCCAGTCCGGACGGTTGCGGAGATATGTAGCAGCCAGATGCTCCATGGCATGGAGGGCCTTAGGGTCGAGGGCCGGCTGACGGTTGGGTTCTGTGAGGCGTATGTCGAAGGTGGTTATGACGTCGCCCGAGGGAGTGACATCGCGTCGGGAGACGTAGACACCGCGCAGCAGGCGCAGATGGTCGATTGTGAAGCTGACTATCTTTTCCATATTTTTGAGGGCAGGATGTGGAGATGATTGAGAAAAAAGAGTCGGCAATCCGAAGACTGCCGACCCCCAGAGGTCATTAACTTATTTGTTTAACTAATGTACCCGAAGCCGGGATCGAACCGGCACGGATTGCTCCATCGGTGTTTGAGACCGACGCGTCTACCGATTCCGCCATTCGGGCATTCAGTTGGCAAAATTACGACATTCCTTCGGGATATGCAAATTTTGCCCTCTGATTTTTCTGAAACGTTTTTTCTGAAAGGGAAAAACGTCTTCCGCATGGGACGAATAGTCTGATTTATTCGTAGCGTATCTTAGCTTTCCGGATTACCCTCCAGCAACCATTCTCGAAGATGGCAGTGCCGGGACTCTCGGTGACGACGCGCGACATACCGGCTGTATCCTCAAGGTCGGGGGCGATACAAGCGCCGGCAAGAGCCTCTCCGGGATTGAGCAGGGCCATTTCCCAGACCATGGGATCGGCAGCCACGCGGAAAGTGCCGGCAAAGCCGTCGGAAGTGTCGAGGCGGAAGATAGTATGACCGATGTTCAGTTTGCGGTCAGCACGAACGAAGAGTCCTCTTGCATTGGCACGTGCAAGGAATATTGTACGCGGCCCCTGGGGTGCAGGATGCTGCTGAACTGCCGCAGGAGCCTGAGGCTGAACCGGGGCTGCCGCCGGGCGCGGGGAGGGGGCGGAGGGAGCAGGAGTCGGCACTTTGGGAGTAGGGGCGGCCGCAGGTTGCGGACGTGAGGCAAGACGCAGGCGTTCACGCAGGGATTCGCATTCGCTCGACAGACGCCGGCACTCCTCGCGCAGATGGCTTGCCTCATTCTTTATTGTGGTGTTCTCAGCCCTCAGGGTGGCGTTTTCTGCCTTAATGGCGGTGTTCTCCGCTGTCAGGGCTGAGTTGCGGGCCGATGCCTGACGGAGATTGTCGGCCATCTCACTGTCATCGGGATAATCGCGGGCTGTGAACCCTTCTCCCCTCTCCTCTCCACGTTTCATGACTTTGGAGGCAAAGATCACGAGCCAGATAACCACACCTATCAAGGCTACCAGGATGCCGACATACACCCACGTGTAGGAATTTCCGCCGGCGCGTGCGGCCTCCTCTTCAGCCATGGCCTCCTCAAGGCGGCGTGCGGTCTGCTCTATTGAGTCCGGGAGAGCGGAGGCTGCCTCGGCCGCTGCATTGGGGTCAACCTCAAGGCCTTCCAGAGGGTCGGCGCTTGCCGCCTCCCGGTCATTCTTGGGCTGTTCGGCAGCCGGTTGTGCGGCTCCGGCAGTGACGGTCATGGCTTCAATCTTGCGTTTCACACGCGACTTGGCCCCCGGATGCTTACCCTTCTCGATGAGACCCGGCGAACTGAAGAAAGTGGCCGACCAATATTCAGAAAGCTTTGCCTTGTCCCATGAGGCATAATCCTTTGGGAGGGCCACAGCTTCGAAAGTCTTGAGGTTTTCAAGTTCCTGAGCCTTCAGCTTCCCTTTGAGTTCCGACATGGTTGTGGCCTTTATCTCGTCGAGATAGCCGGAGGCATCGTTGGCGTATCTGAGATAGGCCTGGGCGGCGTATGTGCGGGCCTCCTCCATCTCCTTCTCTGTGGCAGCGAAGGCTGGAAGGGAGACGAGGGCGAGCAGTGCGCCCGCCAGAAAGCGTGATGTCTTCATATTATGTTTTCGGTTGATATGGATGTGATGATGAGAGGTATAGTCCGGAGTCTGCGACTCCATGATTTCATGAAAAAAAATAGAAATCTAACTGCGCCTGACGACGCTCAGGATGCAAAGTTACGAAAAAATAGGGAGTCGGGACAAATTCAAAGCATTTTTCTCATTCGTGCCACCGGGATTCCAATCCTGTCGCGATATTTCGCCACCGTGCGCCTTGAGACATCGAATCCCCTCTTGGCAAGTGCATCGCGGAGGCGGTCGTCGCTCAGGGGTTTCTTTTTATCTTCAGCCTCTGTGAGTTCGCGGATGGCGGCCTCTATCTTGCGGTTGGTGAGAGCCTCCTTTCCCTCTTCCTCCTCGCCGATTGAATCGCTGAAGAAGAATCGGAGCGGGACGATGCCGAAGGGAGTCTGAACGAATTTATTCTTAGTGGCGCGCGAGATGACTGAGATATCCTCTCCCGTCCGGTCGGCAAGGTCGCGGATGAGCATGGGCCGCAGGGTGTAGACGTCGCCTGTCTCGAAGTATTCCTTCTGATACTCCACGATGGCAGCCATGACGGTCATGAGTGTCTGCTGTCGTCGGCGTACGATGCGGATGAAGTCGCGGGCGTCGTTGGTGCGGTCCACAATAAATTCCGACCCTTTCCTGCGCGTGCGTCCGCCGGCGGTGGTCAGTTCGGCCACAGCCTGCGAGAAGGTGCGGTCCACTCGCAGTTCCGGTATATGATTGTTGAGAGTGATCAGCGGTTCGCCGCTCTCCGATTCAGAGACTATGAAATCGGGGATAATGATGTTGGAGGATTCAAGATGCTCGTAGACACCGCCCGGCTTGGGATTGAGTGTGAGGATAAGGGCGAGGGCATCATCGATCCTTTTCCTGTCAGCCTTCATGGCGGCTGCAATCCTGTCGGTGTGCTTGAGTGAGAATTCGCGGAAGTAATTCTCAAGAATCTGGGTGGCATCGCGTCGCGCCAGGGAATCCGGCAGACGGCGGAGCTGCAGGAGGAGTGCATCGCGAAGGTCGAAGGCCCCGACGCCTGGAGGGTCGAGGGTTCGGACTGTATCTATGGCCTGCTGCAGCTGCTCGGCGGAGGCATCTATGCCCGGACCGAAAGCGAGTTCGTCAGACATCTGCTGCGCCGTGCTTCTCAGATAACCGTTGGAATCGAGGCTCCCCACTATATATTCGGACAGCTGTCTCTGAAAGGGATCCAGCTGACGGTTGCCGAGCTGGCGCATAAGATGGTCGAGGAGCGACTCTCCACCGTCAGATGACTGGAAGGCGAAAATGGATGAGTCCGTGCCACGTCTTGGGAGGAAAGGGATATCCTCAGTGCGGGCATAGTCGGCGCGTTGCAATTCGTCGGCAGACTCGGTAAAATCGTCGGAGTGGTGTCCTTCATCACTATCCACAGCCTCGAGAGCCGGATTATCTTCCAGTTCACGGGCCACAGCATCATCAAACTCCTGTGCGGAATCCTCGAGGAGCCTGACGAAGCGCAGCTGTTGCTGCGAGAGGCGCAATTGAGTGCGCTGTTCAAGGGAAAGCGATTGGGATGAGGCCATTTTCTGACGGCAGGAGGAGGAAAATCAACGCGAATTTAGTGCATTTCTGGGAGAGAGAAAAATTTTTGAGGCTAAAAATTGTAAGGAAGAAATTTAATTTGTAATTTTGCGACTCGTAAGAGCATCCCCCGCAGCGCGAAGGCAAAAAGCGGCCGCAGAGGATGCCGAAACGTGTAAATAAAATTCACCCCCAAAGCTATTTCAACATAAAAAATGGCAGAAAATAAGAACAATCCTCAGCAGGAATCCAATACAGTGGATGCGCTCAATGACCGCCTTACATCGGCCGGCGAAAGAATAGCCAACAATCGCAAGCCGCTTCTCTGGATCATAGGCGTGATATTGCTGATAGCGGCCTTCGTCATCGGCTATGTGTTTATCTATCGTAACCCCCGCCTCAATGAGGCAGCTGAGGCCTACTCAAAGGTTGAGATGCAGACACTCGGCAATGACTCTGTAGCAGCCGGGGAGTACGCCAAGGTGGCCGACAAGTATTCTTCCACCGACAGTGGCAATCTTGCCGCCCTCGCAGCCGCCGAGAGCTATTTCAATATGGGTCAGTATCAGAAGGCCATCGACTATCTTAAGAAATTCTCCACCAAGGAGAAGGTGCTTTCAGCAAATGCAGAGGTACTGTTGGGCGACTGCTATGTCAACCTGAAGAAGTATGACGATGCCATCAGCAGCTACCAGAGCGCTGTGCGCAAGGCCGACGGCAACCCGCAGATCGTTCCGAGAGTTCTCCTTAAGGAGGCCAACGTCTTCGACGAGCAGAAGAAGTATGACAAGGCTCTGGAATGCTACGAGACTATCTACAAGGATTATCCTCAGTTCCAGCTTGGCAATGGCCTGAGCATCGAGACCTACATCGAGCGCGAGAAGGCTCGTCTGGGCAAGTAAACCCCGGGCTTCGCGAATCCAATGATGATTAAGTAAAGACATCAGAAACATATTTACCATAAAATAATAAAACATCTTTGCTTATTTTATGAAAAGGGCTGCCGCTTTCGAGCTGCAGCCCTTTTTTTATTCAACCATGGCTTTGCTATGGGTTGACTTTCCGTGTGGTCATT
>CAZPQD010000028.1:0-28283 GCA_964588625.1 uncultured Sangeribacter sp.
GCTTGTGGATCAAGCCGTGGCTGCAGCCGGGGCAATAGTGCATGTGCACTTCTTCGAGAAGCTCAGGTTTGCTGTAGACCTTGTTCTCCGGGCGGATGATATCTTGGATTTCCATGAAATTTCGTTAGATTGAGTTAGACAGGTGGTAAGGAAATTACTTGTTGATGAGCTTCTCTTCCACAGCCGCCACCACCTCGTCGGGGCTGGGGATGATGCCGCCCATGCGGCCGAAGTGCTCCACGGGGAGGTTGTCGTGCACGGCGAGGCGTACGTCCTCGATCATCTGGCCGGCGTTGAGCTCGACGCAGAGGATGCCTTTCTTGCCTTCGGCGGCGCGGGCGATGGCCTCAGTGGGGAAGGGCCAGAGGGTGATGGGGCGCACGATGCCGAGTTTGATTCCCTTTTCGGCGGCGAGTTCGCGGGCTTTGTCGCAGATACGTGCGATGGAGCCGAAGGCTACGAGCAGATAGTCGGCGTTCTCAACGTCGATCTCCTCCCAGCGGGTCTCGTTCTTCTCGATCTCGCGGTAGCGGGCCTGGAGCTCATGGTTGATGACCTCCATCTTGGAGGATTCGAGCTCGAGGGAAGTGACCACGTTGCGCTTGCGGCCATCCTTGCGGCCGGTGACGGCCCAGGGGCACTGCTTGCGGATCTCCTCATCCGTGCGGCGCGGACGCTGCTCGGGGAGCACCACCTTCTCCATCATCTGGCCTACGATGCCGTCGGCGAGAATCATGGCGGGGTTGGTGTATTTGAAGGCGAGGTCGAAGCCGAGGCCTACGAAGTCTGCCATTTCCTGCACTGTGGAGGGGGCGAGCACGATCAGGTGATAGTCACCATGGCCGCCGCCTTTGACAGCCTGGAAATAGTCGGCCTGGGAGGGCTGGATTGTGCCGAGGCCCGGACCGCCGCGCATCACGTTGAGGATAAGGGCAGGGAGCGAGGAGGCGGCTATGTAGCTGATGCCTTCCTGCTTGAGGCTGACGCCCGGAGAGGATGAAGATGTCATCACGGCTTTGCCGGTGGCGGCCCCGCCATACACCATGTTGATGGCAGCGACCTCGGATTCAGCCTGGAGCACCACCATGCCGGTAGTCTCCCAGGGCATAAGCTCCTCAAGGGTCTCGAGAACCTCGCTCTGCGGGGTGATAGGGTAGCCGAAATAGCCGTCGCAGCCGTAGCGGATGGCAGCGTGGGCGATGGCCTCGTTACCCTTCATTAATCTTACCTCTTCTTTCATATCTTCTGTTGTTTCGTTGTTCTGAATTGGATTGTCTTGTTTCAATGTTGGGGGGATCAGTCTACCTTCACGCGATAGACTTCGATGCATGCGTCGGGGCATACCCATGCGCAGGAGCAGCAGCCTGTGCATTTCTCGGGGTTAGCCATATACGCATAGTGATAGCCACGGTCGTTGACCTCGTTGGGCTGCAGTGCCAGAGTGTCGGTAGGACAGGCCACCACACAGAGGTTGCATCCCTTGCATCTGTCGATGTTGACGGTAATTGCGCCTTGTACTTTTGCCATATTTAGAGTCTTAGATTATTAAGATATTTGAGTCGATCTTAAGATTATTCGCGTCGCGTTGTCGGGTGTCGCGTTAGATGTCACAAAAGTAGTAATTTTTTCCGCTTGGGTCATGTTGCTAAAATATGTTGTGCAACATATTTTTCAACTTTTTCGTCTGGCAACGCTTTTGCGGGTCGTTACTGTGTCAGTCTTGGGTGTCTTTTGCCCGTTTTTCGAGTATTTCCACGAGTTTGCGGACGCCTTTTGTAGCGGGTTCGGCGATGACGGTGAGTCCCGGGATACCGGGTGTGGCGGCCGGGCGGGGGTCAATGTAGTAGATGGGCACTCCCCGGCGCACGAACTGTATGAGCGAGGCGGCGGGGTAAACCTGGAGGGAGGTGCCGATGACCACGAATATTTCGGCCTGGCGGGCAAGCTCGATGGCTGGCTCGATGTTGGGCACGTTTTCCTGGAAGAAGACGATATGCGGGCGCATCAGGCGCCCGTTGCGTCCTCGGGTCTCGGGAGTTGTCTCGATGCATTCGGGAGTGAGGATCTCGATGTCGTCGGGGTCGTCGACGGCACGTATCTTCATCAGTTCGCCGTGGAGATGGAGCACGTGGGAGGAGCCGGCGCGCTCGTGCAGGTTGTCGACGTTCTGCGTTATGATCCTCACATCATAATATTTCTCCAGTTCTACGAGTCCGCCGTGTGCGGCGTTGGGTGCCACTTCAAGCAACTGGCGTCGGCGCTCGTTGTAGAATTGATGGATGAGGGCCGGATTGCGGCGGAAGCCGTCGGCGCTTGCCACATCCATCACGGGATAGTTCTCCCAGAGTCCGTCGGCATCGCGGAAGGTCTTGATGCCGCTCTCGGCGCTTATGCCTGCGCCTGTGGAGATCACGAGCAGTGGTTTTTTCTTTTCCATAATTTATTGTTTTTCTTTTGGTATTCTACTGAGTGCGATTCGACTGTGAAACCCCTCATTGCAGCCGTATCAAGATTCGGGGCGCAGCTGCGCCCCTTTGCGATGACATTTGGGGAACGGAGTCTTAATCGAAACCGGGGAGGGTATCGTCGGAGGGTTTGCGCCGGCGGTGGAGATGTGCCCAGGCAAGGTCGGTCACTTCGCGGCCGCGTGCCGTGCGCTTTATGAAGCCTTCCTGAATCAGGAAGGGTTCGTAGACTTCCTCGATGGTGCCGGAGTCTTCGCCAAGGGCAGTGGCTATGGTGGTCAGTCCGACCGGACCTCCGTTGAATTTATCTATGATTGTCAGCAGGATGCGGTTGTCGATTTCGTCGAGGCCATGGCTGTCGATATTGAGGGCCTCGAGGGCGAAGCGGGCTATGGGGAGGTCGATGCGGCCATTGCCCTTCACCATGGCGAAGTCGCGCACGCGACGGAGCAGGGCGTTGGCGATACGCGGCGTCCCTCTCGAGCGGCGTGCTATCTCGAGGGCAGCCTCATCGTCGATGCCTACTCCCAGCAGACCGGCGGAGCGTCTTACGATTTTGCGCAGCACGTCATGGTCGTAATATTCAAGATGGCATTTGATGCTGAACCGCGAGCGGAGCGGGGCGGTCAGCATTCCGCTTCTGGTGGTGGCGCCCACGAGGGTGAAGGGGGAGAGTGAGAGCTGCACGCTTTTGGCTCCCGGGCCCTTGTCGAGCAGGATATCTATGCGATAGTCCTCCATGGCGGAATAGAGATACTCCTCCACTACGGGGTGGAGGCGGTGGATCTCGTCGATGAAGAGCACATCATGCGGTTCGAGCGACATCAGGATGCCGGCAAGGTCACCTGGCTTGTCGAGGGCCGGCCCGGAAGTGACCTTGAATCCCACTCCGAGTTCGTTGGCCACAATGTTTGAGAGTGTGGTCTTGCCCAATCCCGGGGGGCCGTGGAGGAGGGTATGGTCGAGGGCTTCCCCGCGCAGGCGGGCTGCCTGCACGAAGATGCGGAGGTTGGAGATAATCCCCTCCTGTCCGGAGAAGTCGGCGAAGCGGAGCGGGCGCAGGGCCTTTTCCACCTCAGAATCCGACTGCGGGATGGAGGAGGCGGATTGCCTTATATCGAAATTATCGTCATTCATGAGATAAATGAAGTGTCGGGGTATGATGGGAATATTCCACAAAGGTAGCCATTTTTTGTGACATACCCAACACCCGCCTTTCCTTCCCTCCTCACTTGCGCGATGCCTTCTTATCGTTGCGGACATTGCAGCGCCTTATAATCGGGTATTGCAGTGCTTTATAATAATACGTTGAATGGGAGCGTTTTCTAATAGTATGGAAACTCTTACGGTCATCATTCCGGTCTATAACCGCGAGACGCTGATAGTGCGCACTCTCGACAGCGTGGCTGCCCAGACGTTGCGTCCGCAGCGTCTCATAGTGGTGGATAATGCCTCCGACGACGGCACGCTGCGTGCTGTGGAGCGTTGGGTGGCGCAGAAAGCCGCTGCGGCCGGTATCGAGGCAACGGTGCTCACTGAGCGCAAGCCCGGGGCATCGGCTGCCCGCAACAGAGGACTGCAGGAGGCCGACACCGACTGGGTGATGTTCTTTGATTCCGACGACATCATGCTTCCTGGCCATATAGAGAGGGCCATGCTTACGGCTGCCTCGCATCCGGAGGCCGACATAGTGGGTTGGGATGTGGATCTTCAGTTGGCCGACGGAAGCCGGCGCAGGGGGCGTTTCGTGACGCAGGATATGGAATGGAACAATATGGTGCACGCCGTCATGGCCACTCAACGCTACATGGCGCGCACGTCGCTTTTCAGGCTTGCCGGCGGATGGTGTGAGGATGCCATGGTCTGGAATGACTGGGAGTTGGGCATACGCTTGCTCCGGCTTCATCCCAAGACGGTGAAGGCAGAGGGGGAGGCCACAGTGGTGATGCATTTCACTCCCGACTCCATCACGGGCACGCGCCGTCATGCCGACCGTTGCGCACAGACGCTCGGAATAGCCGAGAATTTCCTGCGCCGGCATGGCGACAGGCGTCTGCTCCGTTGGCTCGGCTATCGCCGGGCTGTGCTTGCGGCCGAATGCCGGCAGCAGGGCGACAGTGTCGCCTCTGACGCCATACTCTCACAGGCGCTTGCCGCTGCAGATGCCTCGGAACGTCTCGCCGTCAGGCTTACTTTCCTACACGCCAGATGGCTCCACCGAGGTGCTTTCTTCACTTACAGGCTCTTCTCTCGATGATGCGCCGTCAGGAAATTGGCAATGTGGCAAACTTTTGTTAATTTTGCCCGCGCATTCACACCACTTATAAGAAGACAACAGCGGAAATGAAAAGCTTCAGAACGATAGCGGCAGCCTTGCTTGCGGGTATGAGTCTCCTTCCGGTCTCGGCCTTGCGCCTCGAACCCATAAAATATGGTGACTTCTCACAATGGTTCACCCGCGACATCACCGAGTCGAAGGTGATCGGAGGCAATCATAAGACCATATATGAGATTGCGCCCACCGGAAAGGCTGCGGGAAATACACCCTACGCCAACCGGGGTGGTTCTCCCTGGGCCACGAGCAATGTCTACGCCAAGGTCTCGGGCATCGTGAAGGGGTCGAACAGTGTCTCCCCCGCAAAGCTGAACGGCAACACCGTGGCTTGCCTGGAGTCGAAGATGGAGCATGTGAAGGTGCTCGGCATCGTCAATATGGATGTGATGGTGGCCGGCTCGATATTCCTCGGAAGGGTCTTTGAGCCGATCACGTCGACAAAGGGGCCTTTCGGCAAGATGGAGATGGGCATTCCCTACACCAAGCGCCCATCATGTGTGGTGTATGACTATAAGGTGGAGATGCCGGCTGTGAATACACGCGTGAAGTCGAGCGGCATTGGGGCGAAGAAGACGCTCCAGGGACGCGACAATGCGGAGGTATACGTGATTCTCCAGCAGCGTTGGGAGGAGAATGGCAAGCTTTATGCACGCCGTGTCGGAACAGGACGCGAACGCTACGGCAAACCTGTGGCCTGGACAAAGGGTCATCAGCTCAAGATACATTACGGCGACATCACGGGCAAGAGTTTCTATAAGCCCTGGATGGGCTTGCTCAACGGCAACAAGGCTTATTATGCCCGCAATTCAAAGGGTAAGATGGTGCCTGTGGAGGAGGTGGGATGGGCTCCGGCTGATGCTGTGCCAACCCACGTGCTCTTCATGGCGTCGGCCTCCTGCGGCGAACCGTTCGTCGGCACCGAGGGCATAAAGCTGTATATCGACAATGTGGCCTTTGGCTTTGACAGGTGACGCCGGATCCCTCAGAAATTGTCGCCGCTGACACAGAAAAATGAATCATTGAAACCAATTGAGGAAAATTCCTTAAGAGATGAAGATAGCGATAGTTGGATATGGCAAGATGGGCCATATGATAGAGGAGGTGGCCAGGAAGCGCGGCCATCAGATAGTGTGTGTGATCGATGCCGGCAACACGGATGATTTCGACTCCCACGGATTCAAGAGCGCGGATGTCGCCATAGAGTTCTCCACTCCCGCCACGGCGGTCGACAATATCCTTGCATCGTTTGCGGCCGGAGTGCCTGTCGTCAGTGGCACTACGGGTTGGACAAATTCGATGCCGGCTATCCGCGACATGTGTGAGAAAGGCGCGGGCACGCTGCTCTATGCCTCCAATTTCTCTATCGGCGTGAATATCTTCATGGCCCTCAACCGCTATCTCTCGGGTATCATGGATGACTTTGCGCAGTATCGTCCGTCGCTGACGGAGACTCATCATATCCATAAGCTCGACCATCCTTCGGGCACCGCAATCACACTGGCGGAGGAACTCATCGACAAGGTGAAGCGTCTGAAGGATTGGAAGGAACCGGCAGAGGGTGTGAAGATAGAGGCTGACGTACTTCCCGTCGACCATGTGCGTGAAGGGGAAGTGCCGGGTATACACACTGTCGTCTGGGAAAGTGAGGCTGACACAATCTCCATCACCCACTCTGCGAAATCGCGCGAGGGTTTCGCCCTCGGGGCTGTAATGGCTGCCGAATGGCTTGCCGGCAAGAAGGGTTGGCACACTATGGGCGAGATGCTTTCCGACATCACCGGGACTACTGGGTTGTTCGGGGATTAGGAATTAGGGATTAGGGATTAGGAATTAGGAATTAGGGATTAGGGCTTTAGGTTTTAGGGCAAATATTTATATCACGATAATTGATGGAATCGCAACCACATAACAGTAACAATAACAACAACTGGTCTTACCCGAATAGTAATGAGTCTGTCCCGCCGGGGGATGGGCCGGAGAATCCTGTGCCCGACAAGGGTTTTGCGGCCGACTTCCTGCGCCGGCTCAACAATACTGCCCGTACGCGCTGGATTCGCTTTGGCATTGTTACCGTGCTTTTTATCCTCTGGGTGATCTGGATGGGTAACCCCTGGCTCGGTTTGATCTGGCTTCTGCTGCTTGACATTTATATTACGGCTTACATCCCTTGGTCGTGGTGGAAGAAGACCAAGGGTCCTACCCGCACCGTGCTCGGTTGGCTGGATGCCATCGTGTATGCGCTGGTGCTGGTCTATATCATCTTTGCCTTCATCGGACAGAATTATAAGATACCATCCTCAAGTCTTGAGAAATCACTGCTTGTGGGCGATTATCTCTGGGTTAACAAGACGCTCTACGGCCCTCGCGTGCCGCAGACACCGCTGCATTTCCCCCTTGCCCAGCATACTCTTCCGCTGACGCAGGACACAAAGAGCTATCTTGAGAATCCACAGTTGGGCTATCACCGCCTGCCGGGAATACGCTCCATCCAGCGTGGCGACATCGTGGTCTTCAACTTCCCGCAGGGTGACACAGTGACCACCCGCATCTCCAACCCTGACTATTATCAGATCTGCCATGACCTGCGTGCAAAGGGTATTGCCGATCCGAAGCAGTACATACTGGATAATCCGGATGTTTTCGGCAAACTCATCTGGCGTCCTGTCGACCGCCGCGAGAACTATGTGAAGCGCGCAATCGGTCTGCCGGGCGAACGCCTCATGATCCGTAATGACTCCATCTTCATCAACGGTGAGGCTATCGAAGAACCGGAGAATGTGCAGTTCAACTACATCATCCCGGCCACCCGACCCATAGCGCGTGAGAAGTGGGAGAGCATCGGTGTGCGTGCGGAAGACCATGGTGAGGCTCCCGTGAGCGATCCGACACTCGGATTCTCTTTCTACAATGTCCCCCTGACGTATGCCATGAAGGCTGAGGTAGAGAAATGGCCGGAGGTAAATGGTCCGCTCGTCCGCGAGAGCCTGAGCGGTTTCTATGACCTCAGCGGAGTCTTTCCCTTGGGTGCCGATTTCGGTTGGACACGCCCCGACATGGGTGAGTTCTGGATTCCGAAAAGGGGATCCACGCTGCATCTGACGCTTAACAATCTCCCCGTATACGAGCGAGCCATACGCACGTATGAAGGCAACGACCTCCAGGTGCGCGACGGCAAGATATACATCAACGGCAAACCTTCCGAATATTACACCTTCAAGCTCGACTACTACTGGATGATGGGCGACAACCGCGACCGCTCGCTCGATTCACGTTACTGGGGTCTTGTGCCGGAAGACCATATCGTTGGTTCGCCGGGCTTCGTCATCATCTCCTTCGATGAAGACAAGGGTTGGTTTGAGGGTGGCAAGATACGCTGGAACCGTATCCTCTCCAACGCCAATCCCGAGAAGAAATGGGGGCGCAACTGACGGAAGAGGGTGATGGCGCTGTCGTGCCTTACCTTGCGAGTGTGCGATGGTATGGCGAGTATTTCCGGGCGTTGTGTGACGGAAGCGGCGAGGCCGACGCACGCAGGATTGCTGGCGCGACACTCGGGCTGCGCCCGAAGGAGTTCTGCCGTACGCTATTGCCTACTGGGGTGAGGCTCAGTGTGCCTCTTGCCGGAGGTGCATCGGCCGCAAAGCATGGACTCGCCAAGGCGGAATTGTCAGGCCATGGCAACTGGCGCCACACCCATCTTGGAGCCATTGAAGCCGTGATGGGGCGCGCTCCATTCTTCCAGCATCTGATGCCAGTCCTCAGGGAGTGCCTTTCAGAGTATGGTGAAGCCGGCGCCGGCTTCTGTATCCTCTCCGCGAGACTTCATGAGGCCACATCACGCTTCCTTGACATACGTGAGGCGTCAGCCCTATGGAGAGGGTTGGATCAGCCTGAAAAAGAGGCGGCTGCAAGACGCGGTAGGGAGCTGTCAGCAATCGTAAACATGGATGAGAGCATGGCTTGCGCCGCGATGAGGCTCGGACGCGAGGCAATATTCACGCTGCTGCCTACGTTGAATCCTAAAAAATAGAGAAAAACAATATAGTACAATAGAGTAATGAATCGTCTCCTCCCCCTTTTGATTGTCATGCTCTCGGCATTCGCCCTGCCGGCGTTCGCTGCCGAGCAGGAACCACAGCTCGAGGTGAAGGCCTACAAGGGCTTTTACAGGTTTGTGGATGAATACGGAGACACTGTTAGGATGACGATCATCAGGGATATTTACGTCTATCCTCCGCTGAAATTCAAGAATAAGAAGCAGGAGGAGTTTTATTGGCGCACGGTGCGCGATGTCAGGAAGACCCTCCCGTATGCCAAGCTCGCTTTCTCCACTCTCTGTGAGACTTACGAATATATCCAGACCATCCCCGACAAGAAAAAGCGCGAACAGCATCTAAAGCAGTTGGAGAAGGATATATTCGAACGTTATAAACCTGCCATAAAGACCTTCACCAAGGGGCAGGGAAAGGTGCTTCTGAAGCTCATCAACCGTGAGACTGACCAATCCTCGTTCAATATCGTCAAGGCTTTCCTCGGCTCATTCCGGGCGGGTTTCTGGCAGACGTTCGGACGCTTCTTCGGCATGAACATGAAGGCGGGATTCCATCCCGAAAAGAATGAGGAGGATGCCATCATCGACCGTGTGGCCACTTTGATAGAGCAAGGTGCGCTGTAAGACTCCGTTCCACAAAAAATGTTAATGCAGGGGCGGTGTATTTTCTTGGGAATTTCGTTTATCTCGGAGGGAGTAATGCGGGCATTATGACCGCAGAGATGGACGAAATTCACTGAAAAGACACCGGTCGGAGCCATCAAAAGTTAAATAATTTAAAACAATAATATGAAGTTCTCTCAAAGGAATTAGCTCAGACTCGCAGCTGCACCCCGCCTTCGGCCTTTTGGCTCAGTCACATAGCCCGCTATGCTCCTTCGCACTGCAAGGCCAAATTCGGGGCACATCTGCGACCCCTGCGTTAACATTTTTTGTGGAACGGAGTCTAAGGCCGGAGCTATTTCAAGAGACCGGAGCTGCTTCAGATTGAACCTTTGAGGAATCTGGCCATCACGGTGAGGATCCATTGGCCGCCCGCGTAGGAAGCGAGGGCGGCAATTTTGTTTTTCATGCGCACGTCGCCGTCGGAGAGCGCCTCTCGGCGCAGCCGCCGTATTCCCTTCCAGCACCGTTGCAGAATCTCCGGATGCGGCGTCTGGTCGGCGCTGGCAAGCGCATGGATATTGAAATAGGCGCTCAGCAGGCGCGAGCGTGCCGGAGCCGCCAGAGCGGGATGCGACTCATCCATGTAGGCGAGCATACGTTCCGCCACATCAAGCACGTCTGCCCGACGCTCCGTGAAGGTATGTGTGTAGCTCTGCGGATTGCTTCGGTAGCCATAGAGAGGAAGCGGACGGAAAGCGATGTCGGCTGCCCGCAGGAAAATGCGGTAGAAGGCATCCAAATCCTCATAGCCGATCCCTTCAGTGAATATTCCCGGGGGTACCATCGCTGCAGGATAAAGTTTGCCGCATGCCGAGTGGTCGAGGATACGCTGGTAAAGGATGTGGCGGATGGCCTTTTCCGGCGTCATCACCAGCAGCGGGGCTTCCGAAGATTTCATCCCGGAAGCTTTGGAAGAGGAATGGTTACGTATTATTTCTTGGAGTGTATCCGTATGCCTGAACCGGAAATTGGAGAGGCAGCTTATCCTGTCGGTTCTCCCCTGCTGCATTTCGAGCAATGAGGCGAGGCATTCGGGAAGCAGCAGATCGTCGGCATCAAGAAAAGTGACGTAGGGAGTTGTGATGTGCTCCAGACCCGTATTGCGTGCTGCCGAAAGGCCGCCGTTGGGGCGTGATATGACCGATATACGCCCATCGGAAGCTGCGAACGAACGGGCTATCTCTGCGCAATTGTCGGGACTTCCGTCGTCGACTATCCGCAGAAGCCATCTGCGCTCCGTCTGTGCCAGGACACTGCGTATGCAGTCGGGAAGATAACGGGCAGCATCATAGGCCGGCACAACGACAGTCACCAGCGGGAGGGATGGAGTCTGAGACTCCATCCCTCCCGCTGTCAGTCCGGTGTTGTCCCTCATCACACTGTGAGGATTTCCTTCTCTTTTGCGGCGAAGACGTCGTCGATTTTCTTCATGTACTTGTCGTGAAGCTTCTGGACGCTTGCCTCGGCGTCCTTCTCCACGTCCTCGCTCAGACCATTCTTGATCTCCTTCTTCAGGCCGTCGATGGCCTCGCGGCGTGCGTTGCGCACCGACACCTTTGCATTCTCAGCCTCCCCCTTGCTCTGCTTCACGAGCTGCTTGCGGCGATCCTCGGTCAGAGGCGGGATGCAGATGCGGATCACTTCTCCATTGTTCTCGGGAGTCACACCGAGCTCAGAGTTGATGATGGCTTTCTCGATCTCGCGGAACATAGATTTCTCCCAGGGAGTGATGGCGATGGTGCGTGCATCGGGCACACTGATGTTGGCCACGTTGGAGATGGGGGCCTGCGAGCCGTAATAGTCGACGCGGATGCCGTCGAGCAGACGGGCCGATGCCTTGCCGGCACGGATGTGCGAGAGAGTGTCATCGAGATACTCCACAGCGAGCTGCATGGAGTCTTCAGCGTTGGAAAGATATTCCTTTACTTCCATATGATTGATTTTTTAGTTTTTTCTGTATTAGCGTTTTGAGGAACAGAGCCTTGGTTTTCTGGCGGTAGGAAACAAGACTGGGTAGTCTGCCATCCATCACGGGGGTCAGTCGCGGGGATGGACGAGGGTGCCGACATTGTCGCCACGGAGCATCTTCATCAGGTTGCCCTCCACGTCCATATTGAAGACGTAGATAGGCATATTGTTCTCCTTGCAGAGAGCAGTGGCGGTAAGGTCCATCACCTTCAGTCCGCGTTCGATCACCTCATCGTAGGAGATGGTGTCGAATTTCACGGCGTTCGGGTCCTTCTCAGGGTCGGCGGTGTAGACGCCGTCGACGCGCGTGCCCTTCAGCATCACGTCCGCCTCGGTCTCCACAGCGCGGAGGGCCGAACCGGTGTCGGTGGTGAAGAACGGCGAACCGGTGCCGCAGCTCATGATGGCCACCTTTCCCTGCTTCATGGCCTCGATGGCTTTCCATTTGGAGTAAGGTTCTCCGATGGGGAACATCGGCACAGCGGTAAGCACTACGGAGGGCTGTCCGATCGACTCAAGAGCCGACGAGAGGGCCAGGGAATTGATTACAGTGGCCAGCATACCCATCTGGTCGCCCTTCACCCGGTCGAAACCCTTCGCGGCTCCCGAGAGGCCTCGGAAGATGTTGCCGCCGCCGATGACGATGCCCACCTGCACACCGCTCTCCACAGCCTCCTTAATCTGACGGGCATACGAATCGAGGCGTTCGCGGTCGATTCCATACCCCTGCTTTCCCATGAGGGATTCCCCCGAAAGCTTGAGTAATATCCTATTGTAAGACATGTTATTCTAAAGCTACGGTCACGGCTTGCGCCGGAACCAGATTACATAATAAGCCCAAAATTAATAAAAGCCCGCGACAAATCCCAAAAAAAAGAGAAAATTGAGGTGAGAATCAAAAAAAAGTCCAAAAAATTTGGTGGGATCAAAAAAAAGCAGTAGTTTTGCAGTCGCAAATCAAAGGAGAGGTGGGTGAGTGGCTGAAACCACCAGTTTGCTAAACTGACGTAGGAGCAATCCTACCACGAGTTCGAATCTCGTCCTCTCCGCAAAAGACAGAGTCGCTGAATTTCAGCGACTCTGTAGTTTTTTTATCAACGTCCCACTTTGTTTTTATCAACGTCCTGCTTATTGGTAAAGGAGCTTAAGCGAAGAGGCGGGCGGTGTTGGCGGAGATTGTGGGGGTGAGGTCGCGGCCGGCGGCTGCGGAGAGGGCTGCAATGATCTCTTCTATGGAGAGTGGGGACTCGTCGGTTTCGGCCAGCAGACGGTCGGCGGGAGTCATGGCCAGACTCTCGGGATTGAATTTCTCACCATAGGAGAGGTAAAGCCCGGCGTCGAGGAGCATTTTGGCTATTGTGGGCTTGCCCCGGAATCCGTGGGAGATCCAGGGCTGCGCGGGATTAAGGTCGCGCCGTAATCCTATGAGGATATCCTGTGCCTTGACATTGTGGAGAATCAAGGGTTTGCCGACCGCTTCGCTGAGCTCTATCTGGCGTCGCAACACCTGTAGCTGTCGGAACATCGGACCGCCCTTCCCTGCGTCTATTCCCGCCTCCCCTATCGCCACTACTTTGGCGTCTGCGGCAGCCCGCTCAAGGATCTGCCAGAGTTCGGGAGCCGGCTCTTCCAGAGTCTTCCAGGGGTGGATGCCCACGGAGTATTTCTGACCTTCCGGAAAAGCTCCGTCAGCTTCCAAAGAGGCATATTCCTGAGGAGAAATGCTTATTATTCCTGAGGGTTGCGGTGCGGTATGATGTGTATGGCAATCGAGCAGCATAATCTCTTAGCTTTTATTCTTTTTTTCAAAATTCCTCCGGTATCCGAGCCTTCCGAGCTTTTCGAGCTTTTCGAGCAATTCGAGCTATCCGAGTTAATCGAGCTTTCCGAGTTATCCGAGTTAATCGAGCTTTTCGAGCTATTTCCTGTTTCCGGAAGTCAGCAGTGAAAGTCGCCCTTCAGGGCACCGGGTCATAGCCGGAGCCACCCCAGGGGTGACACCTCCCTATCCGCTTGATGGCCAGGATGAGGCCTTTCCAGGGGCCGTGCTTCCGTATGGCCTCAACGGCATATTGGCTGCAGGTGGGGGTATAGCGGCAGGCAGCCGGAAAATGCGGGGAAATGGCGAGCTGGTAGAAGCGTATGGGGAGCACCAGCAGTTTCGTCAACAGGCGTCTCATGGCTTTGGCTCCTTTCCTTCCTGAATGCTCCTCTCCCCACTCCCAGCTTCTTTGGGATTGTCGGCGTGGGGTAGATGACACGCGGCCGGGGAATCGCTCTTGATCGCCTCCTTCAGTTTCTTGAAGAGCACTCCCATTTTCTTATTGATGGTGGCGAACTCCTCATTCTTGTCGGAGATATAGACGAAGGCCAGCGAGAGTGTGCGCCATCCGGGATTGGAGTCGATAAGTTCCGTCAGTTCGCTGCGGCGCAGACGGAAAGTCTCTTTCACGAGCCGCCGCATACGGACACGGTCGACGGCATGGCGTCGCTTCTTCTTCGGGATGGTCACCATCAGCTGCACCGGCCCGATGCCCATCGGCACGACATCGCGAAAAGAGGCTTGAAGCTCCTCCTGCGAAAGCACCCTCCAAGTGGCGCGAAGCGGATAGACATAGACCGACCTACCCTTAGAAAAAAGGGTATTTACAAGCGTACGGTGGTGAAGCCGGGCCGATTTCGGAAACGTAAAACGCTCCTTCCTCTCCTCAGCCTTCCCATCTTCCCGCTCCAATACAGATGATTCCAAAGCCTTCATACTGCAAAATTAAGAATAATTGATAAGAATAGTAAAGATTTTTCATTCAGACGGAGTAAAAACCTCAAGATTTTTATTTAAATTTGCCGTCAACTGTCAAAGATGGATAAGGAAAAACCCAAGATGACTTGGTTAAATAAAACGGATGGCTTATCTTTGCATGGAGAAAGTGTACTCGGAATGCCCAGTAGCGTCCGACTGCACTATAAAAAAGATCAAATCGAGTCCTTCCCCTTGGGTTGGACTCGTGCTATTTTTAAGGAGGTGATGGAAGCGGGATATGACCCCCGCTGCCTTGGTGAAAGACTGTCACGGTTAAATAAGGACAGAAAATGAGGAGGCTGGAGAAGGGGGAGAGTGGGGAATAATTGTTACCTTTGCAGGAAAGTTTCATTCAAGAACATTTGATTATGGCTAAAGATCAGACTGTGTTGTTCCACTCCACTATATTTGGCCCCATCCACAGCCGTCGGCTCGGGGTTTCTTTGGGTGTCAACCTGATGCCTAATGATGGTAAGGTTTGTTCGTTTGATTGCCTCTATTGTGAGGCGGGTTTCAATGCCCAGGGAAAGGGCACTTCCGGACTCCCTACACGTGAGCAGACGGCGGCCGACCTGGAGGCGAAGCTCAAGGCGATGAAGGAGAATGGCGAACGACTCGATGTCATTACTTTCTCCGGAAATGGCGAACCGACACTCCATCCTGATTTCCCGGGTATCATAGATGATACGATTGCACTGCGCGATAAGTATTTTCCGGAAGCAAAGGTGTCGGTGCTCACCAACTCCACCCGTATCTTCGACGATGCTGTGGCCGACGCCCTCGATAAGGTTGACAATAATATCCTTAAGCTCGATTCCGCCATCAATCCCACCATGCGCCTCATCGACCAGCCCACTTCGCCTTCGTTCACTGTGGAGAAGGTGGTGGATCGTCTCAAGCGCTTCTCGGGGCAAGGCATCATCCAGACCATGATGCTTCGTGGAAGCCATGACGGCAAGAAAGTCGACAACACCACTCCCGAGGAGGTGGAGGCCCTTCTTAAGGCCTATCAGGAGATTAAGCCGAGGGAAGTGATGCTCTACAGCCTCGACCGTTCCACACCGGAGGAGAAACTCGTCAAGGTGGAAAAAGAGGAACTGGAACGCTTTGCCGACGTGTTCCGCTCTGCAGGTATAACGGTGCAGGTAAACTGACGTCTCATAATGTAATATTCCCTATTCCCGGAAAGGATTAGGCTTAAAATCCCGTAGATAATGAAGCGTGAGATCATCTATCCCACCCCACTGAAGGAGGGGGATCTGATTGCAATAGTGGCCCCGGCCACATCGATAAAGCCGGAATATGTTGAGGGAGGAAAAAGAGTGCTGGAATCGCTCGGCTTCCGAGTGGCGGTGGCTCCTCATGTGAGCGGACCGGCCGACGGTTCATATGCCGCCTCGCAGAAACATCGTCTTGACGATCTGCTGGCCGCCATACAGGATGAGGAGGTGAAAGCCATCATGTGTGCCCGCGGAGGTTACGGCTGTGTGCAGCTTCTCCCTTATATCCCCGAAGAGGCCGTAAGGTGCAATCCAAAGTGGATTATCGGTTATTCGGATGTCTCTGCCCTACATGCCTTCTGGCATCATTGTGGAGTTGCCTCCCTGCACGCTCCGATGCTCAAGCATCTCTCAGTGTATGGCGCCGAGGATTTTTACTCCCGCTGTCTTCTTGATGCTCTGACACAGCCAGGCCCTTTTCACTACACGCTTAAGTTGAATACACTGAGTCTACCGGGCAAAGCCGAAGGCAGACTTTTGGGTGGCAATTTTGCTGTTCTCGATGGTCTGGCTGCCACGCCATTCGACATCTTCGCTATAGGAAAGGATGAAGATGTGATACTCTTCTTTGAGGATATAGCAGAACCCATATATAAGATCGACCGTATGTTGACCCGCCTCTATCTCGCAGGCACTCTGTCAAAGGTTAAGGGACTCATTTTCGGTAGCTTTACGGAGTATAAGGCCGACAATAACTTTCCGACGATTGAAGTCATGATCGCCGACAGGCTCAGACGCTGGGGGATAACGTCGGTTCCAGTGGCATTCGGTTTTCCGACTGGGCATACATGTGAGAATATCGCCCTGATTGAAGGGAGCCGGGTGTCGATGAGTGTTGCGGGAGAGACGGGAGAATTTATATTTCATAAATCCTGATAATTTATATATCACGAATCCTGATTATGATAGCTTTGATTCAGCGGGCAGCGCGCGCAGAGGTGAGATGTGGAGACGAGGTGTTGGGGCGCATCGGAGCAGGCATGATGATTCTTTTGGGTGTTATAGAAGGTGACACGGGCGAGGATGCTGACCGTCTTGTGAAGAAATGCTCCATGATGCGCATATTTCCCGATGACAATGGCGTGATGAACCGCAGTGTGCTTGATGCCGGGGGCGACGCCATGGTGGTCAGCCAGTTTACTTTGGCAGCGGATATCCGTAAGGGCAACCGTCCGAGCTACATACATGCCGCACGTCCTGAGCAGGCCATCCCGCTTTACGAATACTTCTGCAACCGTCTGGCGGAGGCTCTTGGCCGTCCCGTGGCCCGTGGCCGCTTCGGAGCCGATATGCAGGTGGAACTGATAAACGATGGCCCGGTGACCATCATCGCCGATTCCCGGGTGCTGACCCAAGGCAAAGCCAATTGAAATCCCATGACCATGAATCAAGAAAAGAGCCTGCTTCCGGCTGAGCAGGGAGGCTCCCTGACGATAAGGAAAGCGCAGCAGGCTGTAGATGAATGGATACGGAGCATCGGGGGAGGTTACTTCTCCGAGCTCACCAATATGGCTTTGCTCACAGAGGAAGTGGGCGAACTCGCGCGACTCATAGCCCGCATATATGGAGAGCAGGTCGCCAAGGAAGGCGACCTGCGCAAAGGCATCGGCGAAGAACTTGCCGACGTATTCTGGGTTGTCATGTGTCTGGCCAATCAGACCGGAGTGGATCTCACGGAGGCACTTCAGGCGAGCATACGGAAGAAGACGCTGCGCGATGCGGAACGCTTCAAATGAAACCTCTTCGGATAGCCCTGATCCCTGAATGTTCCCCTAATCCGCAGATGCTCGGGAACAATCAGATTATCTGCAATAGTTCCAGCTCATCCTGAATCTCACTGCCGGAGAGGGTGCGCCTCAACGAGATTGTGCGAGCAAGGTCGCCTATGGCCGGATGCAGGCGATGATTGCCGAAGATGCGGCGTGCGAATGAGAGATTCTTGCGGAAGAGGGTGTCGATCTCATCATGTTCGAGATCGAGGCTCTCCTTGCCTTCTGTCTCCACTTCATCGAAAATCTCATGCAGAGTCTCCTTGGGCACATCGTGGCCGGCGCGCACGAGCGTACGAGCCATGACGTTTGAGAGCACCATGGCCATAGTCAGATTATAATTGCGGACCATGATCTCCCAACTCCGTTTGGGCGACATATAGGGAGAGCCCGTGAAATAATAGGCATGGGTGAAATTCACCATCGGGCCATCGCTGTCGAGCGACACCGAGGCCACACAGTCGATTGCGTCGAATGCGGCCAGAGATATGGCCATGCCTGCGAGTCCGTAGGCACGGTCGTCTTCATTGAGATAGGCCAACTGAAAAGTTTCCTGACTCATATTGTAATCTTTTTATTGTTCTATTATTCTAACCCTGATGGAGGGTGATTTGTTTGCCCTGCAGGAGCTGCTGCGTCAGAAAAGGATATGCAGTCCTCCCGTCACGCAGAGTCCTTCGGAAGGAAGGGCAGGGAGCAACGCGTCGTGGCGGCCGAGCAGATTGAGGGCTTCGATACGCAGTCCGAAATCCGGAGTGAAATCATAGGAGAGTCCGGCGTTGAGCATCGTGAGGTCGGGAAGCCGCATTCCGGCAATCACGCCTTCCCGAGTATTGCCGTCGATGCTGAGTGCGGGGCGCATGTCGGCAAGGCGCGTGTAGATGTTGCGGACGCCCCGATAAGAGTAACCCACGCTTATTCCAAGTCCCTTCCAGGGGTGGACTTCTGCGCCTGCGTCAAGCACCCAACGCGGGCGGTCATAACCGTTGAAATATCCTGTGGCGCCATTCTGAGGCTGATAGCGGAGATTGGCCTTCAGTGTCACAGCGTGGCCGGAACTGTAGCGCAGATCGGCCCCCAAACTCATTCCCTTTATTGAGAGACCCTCGGTATCGAATCCGTAGAGAGGGTTCATCCCTGCTGAGGCGGCGTCGGAAGTCCAGGAGGAGGCCGCCTCAGAGAGCATATAGGGATACCATCCGCCGAGAGGAACACGGTTGGTCACTTTATAAGCAAACTCCACACCTGCGGAGAAGCCGGAGAATGGACCGAATTGCAGTCCGAGGCAGGCGTCAAGCGGAGAATAGACAGGGCGCGTGTTGGAGAGGGTGGGCATTTCATAGTAGTTGAGCTCATGCAGAGAGGCAAGTGTCTGCAGCTCGCTGCCACCGCTTAAATTGAGATAGAGACCTACAGGACCGCTCCGGAAGTCGAGAGCCACATCAGGAGAGATATGGAATAGCGAATAGCGTTCGCCGGGGAGTCCGGCATTGAAGGTGAGGTCGATTTCCGCACCGGCCTTGATGTTGAGCAGACCGCGCGAGAAGCGGTAGTAAGGAGTCAGGCCTATCTGGGAATAGTTGGAGGGAGCGTGCAGACGGTAATCGCCATCCGTTATGTCATTCTGGGTGCTGTAGAGCATTATGTCGGCCAGGGCGTCAATTCCAACCTCGCTGCCCGAATCCCAAGGCATGGCGAGCCCTCCCTCAATGCTGAGGCGCGTTTCGCGTGCCGGCCTCTCCGTCTGCTGAAGATCGGGAAGATAAAGGTCACGATAACCGAAATAGCGGGCCGAGACCCCGGCGTGCCATATGAGGGCATCCTTGAGTCTGGGAGAGGTCCAGCCTATCCTTACAGCCATATCGTTCAGGGTCTGTGTCGGAGCCGGGGCATCAGTCTGCGGGGCTGCCATGAAATAATTGAAATAACCCGTATGCCAGCTCAGGGCTCCGTCGAGTCGCCCGGCCTCCCCGAAGGTATGGCCGGCATAGAAACCGAGCGTACCGTCATAGCGGAAGCGGCGCCGATCCTCGGAAGGCTCGGCAAGTTTCGGTTGCCAGAGGGAAGAGGAATTGAACTGGAGCCATGCGCCGGCGGAGGTGGAAGGAGTGTCGACAAAACGGTAGCCCGCGCTGAGGTTGGAGTTGAGGTAAGATCCGAGATCAGCCTCCAGGTATCCGGAGCGACGTCTGATGTCGCGCGCTACGCGCCAGCCCGTGACGGGCATAGTCATCAGCGTCGGCTGGAAAGCGGCGGGCACACCCTTCCAGTCATACGTCATGGGAGTGGCCTCGAGTGGAAACACCGTAGCCTGAGGGAAAGCATAGAGACGGTCGATGCGGATGATGTCAGGCACATATTTGCCCTCCACGCTTATTGATTCGTGAAGAGTCTGTGCTGCGGCCGGCAGAAATGCAGCCAGGAGCAGCGGAAGAGTAAGCTTTTTCATTTCCATGATTTGAGACGGTTGGAAATCATGTCATGTATGTCGAGCTCCGAACCCGGATAATTGTCGCGGAGCGAAGTGATGTATTCTTTAGCGAGATATCCCTTACCCATGGCCTTGTAGGTGTCGGCAAGTGCGATGAAGCCGCGGGCGAGCCAATACTGGTGTGGAGTGCCGGTCTCGGTGAAGTCGGAGAGTGTGCGTTCGGCGTCGGCTGTGCGTCCGGCGTCGAGCTGCATCTGTCCGAGTGTTACGGCAGCCCTTGCTCCAGCCAGGGATTTCGGATTCTCGGCAAGGCGTCTGAGGATACTCATTGCGCCGGCAGTGTCGCCCGAATCCTTGAGACCGAGAGCCTCGTAAAGGGAGGCTTCCTCAGCCATGTCGGCCGAGAGACCTCCGCTTCTGAGGGCGAGGCGTGCATATTTTATGCGTTCCTGTTCGGAGTCGGTGGTGCGCATGATTCCGGCGTAGGCATCCGGGAGGAAGTCAGAGTCGGCACGCTGCTCCAGTTGCTTCCATGTGCGCAGGGCATCGCCCCGGCTGTAGGGTGACTCTTCAAGCAGGGTGGCCTTGCGCATCAAGGCTTCAGGTGCCTGCGGAGAGTCGGCGCGGCGGGAGAGCAGCCGTTCGAGAGTCTCTAAGGCAGCGTCCTTCTTTCCGGCGGCCTCATATCCTTCCGAAAGGTCGAGCAGTGCCTGGGCAAGATAGCGTCCCGAGGGATAACGGTCCACGTATTGCTCCAGCTTTACATATGCCCCGACATTGTCGGCGAAAGCCGATTCGGCAGCCTCGAAGGAGAGGCGTTCCTTCTCATCGTCGTTAAGGCGCGGAGCGTCGGGAATACTGGAGAGGAAATCGGAATAGTCGTCGAGTTCGCCGGTGGAGGCATAGTAGCGTCTGAGATCCTCATTGGCAAGCGAGGCTTCCTCACTCGAAGGCCAGTTGCGTATCACCTCGCGATAGGTCTCCGCCGCACGTCCGGACTGCGCCGTCTTGGAATAGGCCAAGGCCAGGTTGAGCATACCCTTGCGTGCGTAGGGTGATGAAGGATATCGGCTCGAGAGCTGTTCAAAAGCTTTGGTGGCTTCGCCGGTCTGACCCAATGCGTTGTAGGTCATTCCCTTTTCGAGAAGAGCCGCGGGAAGCCAGCGGGAGTCGGGATAACGTGAAGACATTGCCGTCAGTTCGGAAAGCTTCCCCTTGATGTCGCCGCCCAGGCCGCGCATCACGGCATGGCGGAAGGCGGCATAGTCGGCGTCGGAGGAATTTTCTGCGGCTGTCGCGTATCGTGCCATCGCTCCCTTATAGTCACCCGTATAGTATAGGCAGTCGGCAAGACGCAATGAAGCGTCGGAGCGGAGTTTCTCCGGGAGTGCGGGCGAAGCGTCCATGGCCTTGCGGAAATAATTGGCGGCCTGGCTGAAGCGATCCTGCATATAGAGGGTGTAGGCAAGGTCATAGAGGGCCAGGGAGCGGTTGGAGGAGGCAGAGGAGGCGTCGATGTATTGCTTGTAGGCATTCTCGGCGTCTTTCCATTTGTGCTGGGCGTAGAAAGCATCGCCGAGCCAGAAGCGGCTCTCTGTGGCAATCTCGCGCGAAAAACGGCTCAGCCCCGTGGCTTCCTGCAGATACTGCTCCGCGCGCTCGGGATTGTTGGAGGCCATCGCCTCCATACCCAATTCATAGAGCACCTTCTGTTTGGCAGCGAGCACCTTGTTGCCCGGATTGGAGATACGGCGTATGCTTTCCAGAGCCTTGGCATAATCGCGCTCATTATAATAGGCTGTGGCCAGATATTCCTCCACAGCCGGGGCGTATTCCGAATTGGGATATTGCTCCAGAAAACGCTCCAAGAGCGTGATGGAGCTTCCGAAGGGGATATTGCCTCCACGTGTGCGTGCGGCTACATAATTATAGAGGGCTGTCTCACCCACAGCACGGTCATACACCATTGTGGCCGCCCTCTCAAAGGCCATTGCGGCAGCGTTGTCGTCGCCGTCGCGTGCGGCAATCTGGCCTAAATAGAGGGATGCGCTTTGTCCCAGATCATTGCGCAGGGATGAAAGGGAGGAAAAGAGGCGTGAGGCTGAATCATAATCCGCATCCTCATATTCAAGCACGCCCATGGCGTAGACAGCATCGTCCGAAGGATCGCCGTCGCACGTGTCCATGTAACTCTGAAGCCAGCGGCGTGCATCCCCCTTGTTGCCAAGCTTGAAGTAGCTCAGGCCTATAACCTTCTCCAGTTCAGGCCTGAGTGCCTCCACGGGCATCTCGGAGAGCAGACGGCGTCCTGTGGAGATCACTTCTCCATAGTTGGCTTTCGCATAATCGATATGCACAAGATAATATTCAGCTTCCAGGCCTGTGGGGACGTAGGCTCCTCCATTTCGGTAGGTGGGTGTTTCCGCGTCGCGTGATGTGGCCACTGCGGAGAAAAGGGCGTAGGCTCCGCCGTAGTTGCCCCGGGCGTAATCTATATATCCGAGATAGAAATCGGCAGCCCGTGAATAAGACCTGTCGTTCTGCAGCGAGCGCAATAGGGGGATGGCGGCGTCAAACTCCCCACATTTGATGAGGCAGAATGCTGTGCGATAGGTGTAGAGGGGGAGCTGTGAGGCGTTGAGGCGGGAGCGGTCAATTTCGCGGTAGCGTTCCAGGGCATCGGCGAAACGTCCCTCATAAAGATAGCTGTCTGCGAGAGCGAGTGAGACCTCAAGGGCCTGGCATGATGAAGGATAGGAGGCGATGAAGTCGGAGAGTAGCGCCACGCAGTCGGAGTCGCCGCGCCGGAAGGCGGCCATGGCGTAGAGATAGGCCAGTTCGCGCGATTCATCGGTGTCGAAGCGTGCATCTTCCGTGACGAGATGTCGGAGCTGGTCGAGGGCTCCGGTGTAGTTGCCTCCTTCGAGCATTTCGCGTCCGCGCTGCAGGTAGCCCTCTGCGAGGGGCGAGAGGATATCCCGCGCCGAGATGTCTGCCGGCATCAGGAATGCAGCCGAGAGAAGGGGAGCGAAGACTATTTTATGGATACTCATTTCTTATTCTGTGGGTCTTATTCTGTGGGTGAGGGGAAATATGATGGTTCAGGATTTATTGCAGTCGGCAGGGATGCCGGTATTGAGGCGTGCGTCAATGCGTTCTATTATGCGTCGAGGATTGATGCCCTGCAGGCAGTGATAGTCGCCGAAACGGCACTCGCGGTCGCCGAAGACGGAACATGGCCGGCATACCATATCGAGCTGCACGGCGTCAGCCTCCGTCTGTCCCCATCCTAAGAATCCGGCGTAAGGATGCGTGGCTCCCCAGATGCTTATTGCCGGAATCCCTGCGAGGGAGGCCATATGCATGTTGGCTGAATCCATGCTGACCATCACGTCGCAATGGCTCAGCAGCGCGAGTTCTGCGGCCAGGCCGGCCTTGAGACGTGACATATTGACCATTCTGCTCTCCCCTTCGCACATGGAGTCGATTATGGCTCTTTCCTTATCCCCGGCCCCGAAGATAAACACTCTGTAACCAGACTGCGAGGCATAATGCAGGGCCACTTCCTTCATCAATTCGGGAGGATATGTCTTTCCGCGATGACGTGCGAAAGGAGCTATGGCAATCCATTTCTCTTCCTGCCGCTTCGGGGCGGTGACCGCTGAAAAAAGGGATGGGTCAGCCTTTGTTTCAAAGATGGATCTGAAGGCTGCCGCTCCCCCGGTGTCCGCCGGAAGACCGGCGCGCCGGAATGTGTCGGCATATCGTGAAGGAGTGGAGGGAAGCTGAATGAGCACTTTGCCGTGTTGGCGCGTCAGTGCTTTCTTCTGCCGGCGACCTTTCCTGATGCGGCTTATTTTCCTTACCCCCCTTAGCCGCATGAATAGACGCAGCAGCTTGGTGCGGAGCACGTCATGGAGATCGACGTAGCTTCCTGGTCCGAACTCCTTAAGCAGTTGGCCGCTGAGCCTCCATATTCCTGCCGGACCCTTATAGTCGTCAGTGTCGATCCCTTTTACCGTCAGGTTGGAGGGTGGATTCAAGAAGAGGGCGGCGGGATGCCGGCGTGTCAGCATGACGAAGCGGCGGTGAGGATAAAGCCGGCAGACTGTGTATAGCACAGGGATGACCATTGCGACATCCCCCAGTGCAGAAAACCGGCTCACGAGCACCGTCTCCTCCTCACGTCTCTTATCACTTTCCCTTTGCGCCATAAAGGGCAGGATTTGTGGAGGGGTCGTTGTAGAGTTTCATCTGCCGGTAGACCTTCATATACTTCCGTCCGGCGGCGATGTCGTCGAGAAGGGTGTCGATTGCGCTCGTCAGGTCTGTGCGCTGCTCGAGAAGCACGTCGAGACGTGCCGTGCTGCGCTGGCGATGGGCCATATCCACATCCTTGCGTTCCGCCTGCTCCTTCATATGCCATAGCTTGAGGGCAAGGATAGAGAGACGGTCGAGGGCCCAGGCGGGCGATTCGGTGTTGATGGTGGCTCCGGGCAATACCTTCACATCGGCATACTGCTCGCGGAAGCGCGTGTCGAGTTCCTCCACCATGTCGGTGCGCCGCTGGTTGCTGGCGTCGATTCGGCGTTTCAGCTGCAATGCCTCTTCCGGGGCGAGCCCCGGGTCGCGTATTATGTCCTCCATATGCCATTGCTCCGCATCAATACGGCATTTGGCATATAGTATTGCCTCCAGGCTTCCCTCCGGATAGGGATTATGCCAGGAAGAGTCTATATCGTCGGCTATGTGATAGTCGGCCACGCATCGGTCAAAGACGCGATTGGCCATTTCGGCTATTTCCATGCTGTGATGTGTTTTGGAGTCTATATTCGTTCGGGCTCCGTTTCCCAAAATAGGAGTGGGAGCCTTATAAGCCCCAAAAATACTCAAAAAATCCCGACTGGCAATAAAAAGTCGGGATTTTTAAGATTTATAAGATTTTAAAAGCTTTCTATGGGAGCTGCAGGTGTCAGGCTTTCTCCTTCTCCTCGGCTTCTTCAGCGAGTCGGTTGGCTACAGCCACGGCTTTCGTGATATGGTCGCAGATATGGTCGCGGGAGATAAGGCGGTCGATGTGGGCCTCGTGCAGAGCCTCGCGCACGTTGGGCTGCACGCCCGAGAGTACTATCTGTATTCCTTCGCGGTGGCTCGACTGGATAAGAAGCTCAAGATTGTGGATGCCGGTGGAATCTATGAATGGCACTTTCCTCATTCTGATGATGCGCACTTTAGGACGCTCATGAGGAGCGCGGCGCACCACCTCATCGAATTTCGTGGCGGCTCCGAAGAAGAATGGACCATCGATTTCATATACGGATACACCCTTGGCAAGATTAAGCACCTCATGGGTGGAGAGGTCGGTGCCGTCGGTGGCGTCAAGCTGCTCGCCATAGACGCGCACAGTGGTGTTCTCCATGACGCGGCGCAGGAAGATGAGCACGGCGAGGAGCATGCCGATTTCGATGGCGATGGTAAGGTCAAGTATTACGGTCAGCAGGAAGGTGACGATCAGTACCCAGATGTCTCCCTTGGGGTTGCCGGCCATACCTACGATCGTGCGCCAGCCGCTCATGTTGTAGCTGACCATGATGAGCACGGCAGCCAGACATGCCATGGGCACGAGTCCGATAAGGGGCATTGCAAAAAGGAAGATGAGGGTCAGCACCACGGAGTGGATTATGCCGGCCACGGGAGTGACGCCGCCGTTGGTGATGTTGGTCATTGTGCGGGCAATGGCTCCAGTGACGGGGATACCGCCGAAGAGCGGCACGGCGATATTGGCTATGCCCTGTCCCATGAGTTCGGTGTTGCAGTTGGTGCGTCCGCCGGTGACACCGTCGGCCACAGTGGCGCTCAGCAGCGACTCGATGGCTCCGAGCATCGCGATGGTGAAGGCCGAGGGGAGCAGGAGCCTTACCGATTCCATATCAAGCCCGACAGGATGGGGAGCGGGCAGCGATGCCTCGAGAGTGCCGAAGCGGTCGCCGATGGTCTGCACTCCCGTCACACCGCAATATTCACGCAGTATCCACATGATGACGCTGACAAGCACGATGGCCGTCAGGGCCCCCGGCAGACGCTGCGACACTTTGGGAGTGAAGATGATGATGAGCAGCGAGCCTAAACCCACGAGAGCCGTAACGAGATGCGTGGTGTTGAAATACCTGAGATAGACACCCCATTTCCCGATGAAGTCACCGGGCACCTTTTCCTGTATGTCAAGGCCGAAGAAATCGGGCATCTGGGTGGAGAAGATGGTGATGGCGATACCGGCCGTGAATCCCACTACGATTGGGTAAGGAATGAACTTGATGACGGTTCCAAGCCGGAAGAGCCCCATCAGCACCAGTATGCACCCCGCCATGAAGGTGGCGATGGCGAGTCCCGAAAGGCCGAACTGCTGTATTATGCCGAAGACAATTACGATGAAGGCACCCGTCGGACCTCCGATCTGCACGCTGTTGCCTCCTAATGCCGAGACAAGGAAACCGCCCACGATGGCCGTCACCAGACCCACCGTCGGGGTCACGCCGCTGGCGATGCCGAAGGCGATGGCCAGCGGGAGCGCCACAATACCCACCACAATGCCTGCCACGAGGTCTTTCTTGAATTTGGCTCCGGAATAATTGCGGAGGGCTTCGAAAAGGGCCGGATGGAAGTCAGGCCGTGGGAATGATTTTATATTGATGCTCATCTTTAATTTGGATGATTGAATTTCAATGGTTTGAATGTCAGGATGTCATATTGTCAAAATGACATGATGTCATGATGTCAGAATGACAAAGATGAATCTTTATCCTATTGCCGCTTTGGAGGCCTTCGAAGATGCCAAGGCACCCAGGCCGATCAAGGCGCAGAGGGCGAGCAGGATGGCTCCGGTGTAGAATATGGCGGTGATTGAAGTGGCGTCGGCCAGCAGTCCCCACCCTCCGGAGGCCAGGGCTCCACCCATGGCGAGTGCTATTGACATCATGGCGTAGATGCGGGCGTAGTTGCGGCTGCCGAACACTTCGCGTGTGAGCATCGCGGTCTGCACCGTCACTCCAGCGTAAGCCCATCCGAAGAGGAAGGCTCCTCCGAAGATGAGGCCAAGGGCATGGCTGCCGAAGATCATGAGCAGCAGGCCGAGGGCTCCGCCAAGTGTCGTCACGAGCACACCGAGCCGGCAGTTGCGGTCGTTGATGTAGCCCAGCACGAGTTTGCCGAGTGTCACTCCTGCCATGGCAGCCGAGGCGGCATATGAGGCCTGTTCGAGAGTGAAGGCATTCGACAGCGCATAATTTGGAATGAAAAGGTTGAGCGTGGAGATGCCCATCATCAGGAAGGAGAAGAGGAGAAGCGAATAGAATACGGGCATCTTCACTGCCTGCGCATATTCAATTCCATCCCCGCTTTTGCCGAGGGAGGCAGCAGCTGCGGCAGCCTCTTCCTCGCCGAAGGGACGCAGACCCTTGTCGGAAGGCCAGTCACGAAGGAAGATATAGAGGAGCGGGGTGACAACGAGGAGAAGCAGGGCGGCGAAGCATCCGTAGGCCCAGCGCCATCCCCATTCAGTGATGATAGTGGCGGCTATGGGGTTGAAGATCATTCCTCCGACGCCCGAGGCCGCGCTGCACACTCCGATAAGCAATCCCACTTTCGTGCGGAACCAGCGGTTGACGAGAGTCGGAAAACTGAGATAGAGCAGGAATGCGAGGGTGCAGCCCATCACGGCTCCCGAGACATAGAACTCCCATACATTCGTGAAGAAAGCCATAGCCAGATAAGTAAGGCCCATCAGGGCACAGCTCCCCGTGAAGAGCAGGCGCGCGCTCATACGCTCTATCATCTGGCCGGCCAGCGGCAGCATGAGTGAGGAGGCGATATACATTATCGACATATATATGCCGAACTTTCCGACCGAGACCCCGATGGCCTGACTCACCGGTTCGTAAAATATACCGGCGCAGCTGAAGCTGAGTCCGATATTGACGCCCATCATCAGGCAGCAACACGCCACTATGACAAATCCATAGTGCATTTTTTCTTTTTTGGGAGCCTTCGGCTCCAGGCAGATTTCTTTGTCTGTCATATCCGGTAGGGATTTCAATTTGTCAAAATTTTCCTCCCCTCCCGTAGGTGGTGGAGGAAAAGAAAGCGCAAAATTAATGAAAAATCCGATGCTGACCCCATGTGCACCCTCAGAAAAAGAGCAAATGGCATTAAAAAACGCAGGATGAAGCCTCCGGCTTCGGGATATCAAAAAAAAATTGTAATTTTGGGGGCTATATACGTACGTGAAACACTTGTCTTATGGCTTATAAATATGATTTTCTGGTGATCGGTTCCGGCATTGCCGGAATGAGCTTCGCCCTTAAGGTGGCGAAGAAGGGAAGGGTGGCTCTGATCTGCAAGACCACACTGGAGGAAGCCAACACTTTCTACGCCCAGGGTGGCGTGGCAAGCGTGACAAACCTCGCCGTCGACAATTTCGACAAACATATCGAGGACACCATGATAGCCGGCGACTGGCTCA
>CAZPQD010000029.1:0-28186 GCA_964588625.1 uncultured Sangeribacter sp.
TGAAGGGTGTGCCTGTAAGAATCGCCGTGGGTCAGCGCGACCTTGAGAACGGTACAGCCGAGCTTGTTCGTCGCGACACTCTCGAAAAGCAGGTGGTGCCTCTCGAAGGACTTGCCGATAGAATCGCCACAGAGCTTGACGATATCCAGAACTCCCTCTTTGAACGTGCCAAGGCTTTCCGCGATAAGATGACACGTACTGTCGATTCTTACGATGAGTTTAAGGAGAAAATCGAGGAGGGCGGATTCTTCCTCGCTCATTGGGATGGAACTCCCGAGACTGAGGAACGTATCAAGGAGGAGACAAAGGCCACTATACGCTGTATCCCCTTCGAGGGTGACAAAACTCCCGGAAAGTGCATGGTCACCGGAAAACCCTCCGCGTGTCGTGTGCTCATAGCCCGTTCTTATTGATTGTTAACTCTTTAGATTGTTTGAGATGAAAAGTTGTCGCAAAAGAATGATCCTCAAGGGTGCCGTCGTCGCTTCGGCATTGCTCCCTGCTGCCACGGCGTCTGCGTTGTCTGTGGAGGATTACTGCGATGTCAAGATATCTGCACCTGCTTCTGTGAAGGAGATGCGTCCTCTGGCTGACGGTGTCTCGTATGCAGCCATCTCGGAAGATGGAAAGAAAATTGAGATCTTTTCTTATAAGACAGGCGGACGAACCGGCGTGCTCTTCGACCTGGACAACGTCAAGGGAGATGTGAAGATCTCTGAGTTTGACGGCTATGAATTGAGTGCCAATGAGAAGAAGATCCTTCTCTGGAATGACGTAAGTAAGATCTATCGTCATTCCTTCACAGCTCAGTACTATGTCTATGACGTTGTCCGCGGCACAATGGCTCGCGTCTCGGAGGGTGGGGCACAGCGTTGCGCAACACTTTCACATGACGGGCGCATGGTGGCATATATGCGCGACAACAATCTCTTCATCTCTAATCTCGATTACCGCACTGACAAAGCCATCACCAAGGATGGAAAGATAAACGAGATAATTTACGGTGCTCCCGACTGGGGATACGAGGAGGAGTTCGGAGTGGTCAACACCATACGATGGAGCCCCGATGACAATGTCCTTGCTTTCATCCGTTTTGATGAGTCGAAAGTGCCGATGTATTCTTTTGACAATTACAGGAGCTACTGCGACAGCGAACCCCTTTCGGATCCTTATCCTCAGCCTTACACATACAAGTATCCTCTGGCAGGTTATCCGACTGCGGTGGTCTCCGTGCACGCTTATGACCTCAACACCACTGTCACAAAGACGATGGATCTAAAGCTTGCGGATTCTGATTATGTGCCTTCCATGGAGTTTTCTCCTTCAGGGTCACTGATGACGATGGTCCTGAATCATGACCAGAACGACCTGCGTCTTTATGCAGTGAATCCTGGAAGTACGGTGGCACGTCAGGTTTATTCCGACAAGAGTGAAGCGTGGCTGAGTCCGGCTGCCTACCAGATGGTGGAATATTCTGAGCGTTCGTTCGTAATAGGAAGCGAACGTTCCGGCTATCGTCATCTCTATGAGTGTGACTATAACGGCAACCAGATTGCACAGCTCACCAAAGGTGACTTCAATGTGACGGCCTACTATGGTCGGGACAAGAGGAACGGCACCCATTACCTGCAGACCACTTCGCTTGGAGCCATCAACCGCTCTGTAGCCAGTGTCAACAATGGCAATCTCAAACTCTTGCACGGGCAGGAAGGTACGGAGAGCGCAGCGTTCAGCTCCAACTTCGAATACTATCTCCGCACTTACAGCAGCGCTACGGTCCCGCCGCAATATACAGTCTGGACTTCCAAAGGCAAGAAGCTTGCCGATGTCGAGATGAATGAGGCCTACGCTTCTAAATATGCATCCGCGCCGAAGATGGAATTCCTGAAGGTGAAGAATGATGAGGGGGAGGAGATGAACGCATATATCATCAAACCTGCGGATTTCGATCCCTCAAGGAAATATCCGTTGATGACCTACCAGTATAACGGACCTGACTCGCAGGAAGTGCTCAACCGCTGGCGCATGGAGGGCATCTTCTATGTGGCCTCACAAGGTTACGTGGTGGCTTGCGTCGACGGACGTGGCACAGGCAACCGCTCCCGTTCCTGGGCCAACGCCGTATATAAGCGACTCGGCACACTTGAGACGCTCGACCAGATTGCCGGCGCACGCTATTTCGCCTCGCTTCCATATGTGGATGAAAATAAAGTGGCTTGTTTCGGCTGGAGCTATGGCGGCTATATGACTCTTATGGAGCTTACTCAACCCGGCACACCATTCAAATGTGGTGTCTCCATGGCTCCTGTCACTGACTGGCGTTATTACGATGCTATTTATACCGAACGATATATGCTCACACCACAGCAGAACGAGAGAGGGTATGACTCAGCTTCGACTCTTAGCCGGACATCCGACCTCAATTCTCGCTTGCTTATCATGTCGGGCACATCTGACGACAATGTACACTTCTACAACACACTGAAATTCACGTCGAAAGCCAATTACGAAGGAAAGCTTTTCGACATGATGGCCTACACCGGTTTTGAACATAGTCTGCGCATGTGCAACGCGAGAACCCAGCTTTTCCGCAAACTCGTGCAGTGGCTCGGTCAGAATCTTTAATATTTTTTTAATATTTTAAGGTTATCTTTGGTTATTCGTTGTTATAAGGATAGAACGATCCTTTGAAAACTCGTTGAGATCAGGAATATATGGAAGACCTTAGGAAAGTCAACAGTATCCAGCTTTACTCACTCTGGAAGAACCTGACGTTGGGATTCGTCTCGATCATCGTCATGTTCGCAGGCTCGAAGCTCCTTCCGGGCTATATCTCGCCTGTGATCTCCCTGGTGTGCGCCGCGATGCTTTACACGCTGCTCTATAATCATAGGGTGTCGCGCTCTTCCACATGTGTATTGGTGCCTTATATTATTTTCTTCTGTCTTATTTCCTATACTTTTGTCTCCATATTCATCAATGTACTCTACGTCTGGGGAATCATAAGGATTGATGCCGAGTTCATCTTCTTCAATGAGCCTTATGTGCCTTCGCTCGTGATGATGCCCGTCAGCTTTGTGGTGTGCCTCATCTTCTGGATCCGAAATGATCACATCAAACTCTGCACTGATTGCAAGATACGCAACGGAAATCCGGCGGAACGCGGGATGATGGGTCGAATCTTCGTGGTGGAGTCTAAATTGCAGATCAAGAACCTGACGATTCTTTTTGGAATACTCTCTGTCATCATTTGGACATATTTTCTCTTCATTTATGTGAAGATTACTCCCAATGCCCGCGACTGGTATATCTACACTTGGCTGACAATCATAGCATTCTTGCTTGACGAGGTATATTTCATCCAAAGATATTATAATCTCTATCTTGACCTGAAGGAGAATGATGAACTCGTGACGGAGGAGGACCTCTCGGATATGACGGCGAAGACATATGTGCGGTTCTATCTGATTTGTGGCAATCATGTTTTCCTCAATCCTCATGCTGTATCCCCGGCAAATCCTTACAAAGAAGTGCTGGACACTCCCTTTATCTCCCGCCGTACGGTCAATGGTGTCTCTGTGCCGGAAGTGAAGAAGATGATCGAACGTATGACGGATATCACCGACGGCGAACTCCGATTCTTTTACGGACGCAAGCTCCCTGACCTTGACCGCCATTCTTTGCTCCGATATTTCTATTTCCTTGATGGAGATTACACCGACTATGAATCGCTCGATATAGAAGGAGAATGGATGGATTTCGATAAGCTGAAGCAGATTTATTCTCATAATCCGGGTAATCTCTCCAACCTTCTTGTAAGCGACATCACACGTCTGGCCACAATCATACTCACAGAGAAGATTTTTGATGAGAACGGTTTCCGGAAAAATCCCATCAAAGCTTATACTCCCACTTTCAACCTTCACGACCTCCGGGCCTCCGAACTTGATTTCCAGGACGACAAGTGGATAAGGATATCCCTCTTCAATTCCGATACAAAGATGTATAAATTGAAGAGATGGTGGAGGGGTATGAAAAACAAAAAAGACGGTTCGAAATCATGGAGATAAAATCTATAGCTGTCGTCGGACCGACGGCAAGCGGAAAGACAAGGCGGGCGGTGGATATCGCCCGCCATTTTAATACGGGTATCATCAGTGCCGATTCCCGTCAGGTGTATAGGGGGATGGATATCGGCACTGGTAAGGATGTCGCTGAGTATGGCGACGTGCCCGCTTATCTTCTCGACGTGGCTCAGGCCGGAGAAAAATACAATCTTCACCGTTATCTTGCAGACTTTAGGTCGGCTTACGATTCGCTCATTGCTGAAGGTAAAATTCCTGTCATCTGTGGTGGAAGCGGACTCTATGTGGAATCGGCATTGAGCGGCATAGTGCTTCCGCAGGTTGATCCCAATCCGAAGCTAAGGGAGCGTTTGGCTGGAAAAAGTCTGGAGGAACTTACGACGTTGCTTAAGACTTACAAGACTCTACACAACATTACAGATGTGGATTGCATACCACGGGCCATACGCGCCATAGAGATTGAGGAGTACTACTCGAAACATCCCCTGGAGGCTGCAGCGGCCAATAGAAATGAAGCCAGCAAGATTCCGGCTCTGATAATCGGTATTGATATCCCAAGGGAGGAAAGACGCCGCAGAATATCCGAACGACTGGAGGCAAGGGTGTGTGAAGGGATGCTTGATGAAGTCAAAGGTTTGCTTAATTCAGGTATCCCCGCCGAAAACTTAATATATTACGGACTTGAATATAAGTTTCTGACCCTTCATCTCACTGGGAAACTATCATATGGGCAGATGCTGCATGATCTTGAGATAGCCATCCATCAGTTTGCCAAACGTCAGATGACATGGTTTCGCGGAATGGAACGCCGTGGATTTAAGATCAACTGGCTTCCTTATGACATGCCGGCGGAAGAATTTGTAAGTAGGGTGGAAGAACTGTATAAAACGGATACTGCGTCCTCCTGAATGATGCGGATACTTTGTCCTCCTGAATGATGTGGAACCTCTGTCTTCTTGAATGATGCGGATGCCTGTCTTCTCCTGTTTATCGCGTATTATATGATTGTTTGAATCAAAGATCCTGAAAAACATAAGGAGATAATTAGAGTAATCCTTCAATATCATAGGGGAGAAAGAAGTAATAATCAGATTAAGAAGACAGATTGCAAATAACTTGCAGACTGAAGACACTAACTTTGCGGGATATAGACGTAAAATGTCTGATTTATATGGGCGATAGGGGTGGCATGGAGACCCCCTTGACCATAAAGATGCTATTGTGAAAGATTAACAGACTACCGCATATGAAACTTAAGACCTTAATATCGACACTCTTCCTCTTAGCCTTCGCATCTTGCGGAGGAGGCGGTCATGATGATCATGACCATGAGCATGAAGGACATGACCATGAATCAGAACAACATGAAGAAGGGCATGACCATGATCACGATGCCCATGGACATGAGGGTGCCATTACTCTTGACCCGCATCAGGCGGAGGCTTTCGGCGTACAATGCCGGATGTTGACTCCGGGAGAATTTTCGGAAGTTGTCAAGGTAAGTGGTGCGGTAGAGCCGGCATCCACTGACCGTGTTACTGTTTCTGCCACCCGCAGTGGAATATTCACTTTGTCAAAAGGTCTTACTGTAGGTAGCCGTGTGGCTGCCGGAGGTTCCATAGGGTCGATATCTTCCAAAGGAATACAGGGTGGAGATGCCAATGCTTTGGCTGCCGCCACTGTGGCCGCAACACGTCGAGAAGTTGAAAGGCTGAAGCCTCTTCTTAAGGATGGACTCGTAACTGAAGCTGCCTATAATGATGCAGTAAAGGCATATGAAGAGGCAAAGGCCGCCTCCGATGGAGTGCAGCCCGGCTCAGGAGGAGTGTCCTCTCCGGCCGCTGGGACTCTTTCCGAACTTTTCGTCTCCTCAGGTCAGTACGTGGAGGTAGGAGATCCCATTGCCATGGTGGTGAGAAGTTCGCGCCTTACTCTCAGAGCTGATGTGCCGGAACGTTACATATCTTCGGCCCCGGCTTTCGTATCGGCTAATTTCCGTCCGGATTGCTCGTCAAAGACTTTCCGACTGTCAGATCTTGACGGCCGACCTCTTGCGCCGGGAAGCATCAACCCTGTGCGCAATGGCTATGTGCCTGTTTATTTCTCTTTTAATGGCAATGGTGAGATCCTCCCGGGGTCTTTTGCTGAAATATATCTGGTATCTTCTCCACGCCAGGGAATACTTTCTCTGCCAAGAGAAGCTCTTATAGAGATGCAGGGAAACCATTACGCTTATGTCCAGCTGAAAGGCCATAAGGACGCCTATGAGAAACGCCTCGTACGAATAGGTTCTTCGGATGGCATAAATGTTGAAGTGTTGGAGGGCATCAATCCTGGGGAGAATGTTGTCGTCAAGGGCGCGTCAGTTGTACGTATGGCCGAGACTTCTGCCATAGCGCCCCCCGGACATTCCCACAATCATTGATTATTCCATTTTCTAACCTACCATTTGATTCAATAAGGCTATGCTTGACAGGATTATTCGGTTCTCTCTGTCCAACCGCGTGATTGTTCTGGTGCTCTGCGCCGTTCTTCTCGCTTTGGGCATGATTCGGACCATGCAGACTGAAGTCGACATATTCCCTGATCTTAACGCTCCTACAGTAGTCGTGATGACAGAGGCTCAGGGCATGGCTCCTGAGGATGTGGAGCAACTTGTCACTTTCCCGGTGGAGACTGCCCTCAATGGTGCCTCTGGGGTAAGACGAGTCCGCAGTTCTTCAGCCACAGGTTTTTCAGTCGTGTGGGTGGAGTTTGACTGGTCGACTGACATGGCTGTGGCCCGTCAGACGGTCACTGAGCGTCTGTCTGGTATTCAGGCGTCGTTGCCCGATGGAGTGGGATCGCCGGTTTTGGGTCCGCAGTCTTCTATCTTGGGGGAGATTCTTATTGTAGGCCTCACTTCTGATTCACTTTCCCAAGGACGATTGCGTTCTCTCGCCGACAGAATGGTACGTCCCAGATTGCTTTCAGTAGGTGGTGTCTCGGCGGTATCCGTCATAGGTGGAGAAGTGGAGGAATATCGCGTTTCGCTTAAGCCGGAGCGCATGCGTCATCTTGGAGTGACACTATCCCAGATTCTTGAAGCCCTTGAGAATTTCAATTCCAATGCTTCGGGAGGAATAATATATGACTATGGCAATGAATACCTGGTGAAGACTCCGGTATCCACGGCTGATCTCAATGAGATAGCCTCTACTCCGATTGCATCAGACAGCATCAACCCGCTTATGCTTTCGGATGTGGCTGATGTTTCGCTTTCAGCTCATCTGCCTGAGATTGGAAAGGCATCTCTCAATTCTGTGCCCGCTGTGCTCCTTACTGTTACCAAGCAACCGCAGGTAGGATCCATTTCATTGACTGAGAATCTGCTCAGAGAATTGGAAACAGTGGAAAAATCACTCCCGGCCGGAGTGAAGGTGAATACAGAGATTTTCCGTCAGGCTGATTTCATCGACAATTCCGTTTCCAGTCTCCAGGTCTCTCTTTTTGAGGGTGCGATCTTTGTAGTCATTGTGCTTTTCGTATTCCTGATGAATTGGCGCACAACTGTGATCTCGGCCATTGCGATCCCCATGTCGGTGATGGTGACCCTCCTTATACTCAATATGCTCGGTCTGACCATCAATACCATGACTCTTGGTGGCATAGCTATTGCTATCGGTTCGCTTGTGGATGATGCCATTGTGGATGTGGAGAATGTCTACCGTAGGCTTCGCATCAACCGCGAACTTCCCCCGGAGCAGCGGGAGTCAGTCTCTTCGGTTGTATTTCAGGGTTCCCGGGAAGTGCGTCTCCCGATTCTTAACTCTTCTCTGATAATAATTGCGAGCTTCCTCCCGCTTTTCTTCCTGACTGGTATTGAGGGACGAATGCTGGTGCCACTTGGAGTTTCATTTATAATTGCATTGGTGGCTTCCACAGTCGTTGCGCTTACACTCACTCCAGTGCTATGTTATTTTCTTCTTGGGAAGGAACATAAGGAGAGTTCGCTTGAGAAAGAACCGAAGCTTGCCGGTGCCATTGCAAGAGGCTACGGCAGAATGTTGGATAAGGTGCTCCGTTGTCCGCGTCCAGTATATATCACCACAGCAGCTCTTTTCATCCTTGCATGTTGTGTCTTCCCCTTCCTGGGACGCAGTTTCCTTCCTTCTTTTAATGAAGGTTCATTCACAATCAATGTCAGCGCTCTCCCAGGAGTGTCTCTTGACCTCAGCGACAGTATAGGGCGTCGGGCGGAGAATCTGATACGAGAAGTGCCTGAAGTCATACTTACAGCCCGTAAGACAGGACGTGCCGAACTCGACGAACACTCCCTCGGTTCAAATGTCTCGGAGATTGAGGTGCCTTATTCCCTTTCTTCCGGAAGATCTAAAGGGGAGGTTATGGCAGATCTGAGAGAGAAACTTCATACACTTCCTGGTGTGAATGTTGAGATCGGCCAACCGATCAGCCATCGAATTGACGCAATGCTTTCAGGAAGCGAGGCGCAGATAGCAGTGAAGATTTTCGGTTCGGATCTCGACCGTCTTTATTCGCTGGGAAAGAAGGTTCAGGAATGTATGCAGCAGGCAGGCGGCCTTGTTGATATAAACGTGGAGCAACAGATACCTCGCCCGCAGATTGACATACGTCCACGACGTGAGATGCTCTCACGCTACGGGCTTACTCTGCCGGAATTCAACCGGTTTGTGACGGTTGCCCTCGGAGGTTTGCCTGTCTCTATGGTGGTAGGGGAGAGTCTTCCCTATGACGTCACAGTGCGTTTCGATGACTCGGAGGTAAATCAGATCGAGAAGATCGGAGCGCTGATGGTCGATACCCGTAAGGGACCTGTGCCGCTGGAATATCTTGCTGATATAGTCTCTTCTTCAGGTCCAAGCACGGTCAATCGTGAAAACGTTGCCCGAAGGTTGATAGTCTCTGCCAATGTGGATGGCGGTGACCTGCGCGGAGCCGTTGATCGCTTGCGCAAGAGGGTTGACGAGGAGGTGAAATTACCGGAAGGTTACTCAATCGTATATGGCGGACAGTTTGAAAGTGAGGAGACAGCCTCCCGCACACTCGCCCTAACCTCCATCGGGGCAATTCTCATCATCTTCATGCTGCTCTATATGCAGTTCCGAAATGTTCCCCAGTCACTGCTAATTCTTCTCAATATGCCTCTGGCTGTAATAGGTGGAGTCCTAATTCTCTGGCTTACGGGAAGTGAACTTAATATTCCGGCCATCATCGGTTTCATTTCCCTCTTCGGTATCTCCGTGCGGAACGGAATGTTGCTTATCTCGCGATATAACACCCTCGCTGAGGAGGGATTGCCTCTGAAAGAAAGGGTTGAACGCGGATCCCGCGATCGTCTTAATCCGATTCTCATGACGGCACTCACTTCTGCCTTGGCCCTTGTGCCCCTTGCTCTGCGAGGCTCAAGTCCAGGCAATGAGATCCAGGCTCCGATGGCTGTCGTGATACTTGGCGGCTTGGTAAGTTCCACTCTCCTCAATATATTTATCGTGCCTGCTCTTTATACTCGAATTTCTCAGAAGAAAAAATGAAAATTACAGATATCTCCACCGGTTTTAGAAGTATAGGCCTTGCAGCTGCGTTCGCTATTTCAACATTGTTTGCAGCTGCTGGGGCACAGTCGTTGTCTATGGAGGAAGTGGCAGCAACTATTGTGAATGCCTCCCCCCGACTTTCACTGCTTTCAGCTGAGAAGGAGGCCTCTCTGGCATCACTCTCAACCTCTGGCAATCTTCCCGACCCTGTGCTCGAGGGAGAGTTTCTGGCAGCTCCGGCCGGTGAGACCAACCGCTGGGGTGCCGGGCTCAGCTGGAGTCTTGATTGGCCCGGAGTATATGCTGCCCGAAAGAATGAGGCAAAAGCTGCAGCCAAAGGAATTTATGCAGGTATGGCCGCATCACGCAAGGCCGTAAGTATCGAGGTAGGAAGGCTGTTGCTCGATTATATTCTTGCCTCAAGACAGATGACACTTATCGATGGCATGATAGAGGCCAATGATTCCATCGGGCACATGGCGGAAAAGTCATTCCGTGGAGGTGAGATGACGCGTCTTGACCTTGCCAAAATCAGAATAGAGAATGTCTCGCTTACTTCCCGAAGACTTGAGGTTCAGGATGCAATGGAAGCTGCCAAGTCAGCATTGAGTGAGATATATGGAAAAGATTCGGCTTCGCTGCTCGAGAATATGGCCTGCACTTTTCCGGAGGTGGAAATCCCTGATGCCGCCCATCTTCAGGCATTGGGAAGTGTGAATCCTGCCGTTGCGGAGGCTGAGGCATCTGTTGAGGAAGCCCGACTGGCAGGAGTTACTTCCGCACGTGAGGGACTACCATCCATCTCATTCGGTTATCGGCATGCTTTTGAGGATGGTGTGCATTTCAACGGCGCTTCCTTAGGTCTGTCACTCCCTATTTTCTCTTCAAGAGGTAAGGCAAAGGCTGCAAAGGCTGCATCCATAGCTGCCGAATATGGATTGGAGGCAACGAAAAATGATGTAGCCCTTGGCATTGACCGCACTTTGGCACGACTCATATCCCTTTCCAACGGTGTGCGCAGTCTTGAATCTGCCCTTGAGCAGGCTGACGATTCAGCCCTGCTCATGAAAGCATACGAGGCTAAAGTGATAACACTTATAGAACTGCTCAATGAGCGAAACTATTTCCTGGAAGCCCGCCTCAGTCATCTTGACCTTCAGCATGCCCTTGCGAATGCCCGGTTGGATCTGGATGCTTTTCTACCCTAAGCTTGGAAAATGGGGTCTTAAAACCATAAATATTCTTCAGATAGGGAAGGAATGACATCACGATGAGCACCATCATTACTGCGACATAGAGCAGTGAGAAGTTGCGGAGCGTTGTCCTGTCATCTCGTTTGAAACTCATGGGATCCGAAGAAATCTCGGGCGACATGAAATCATCGGCCGGAAGCATTTTCAATGTGCTTTTCCATCTTATGGTGTCTCTGTCAACGTATACCACCGCAGGATTGCCACGTGCCACCTCCTTAATTGCAGTATCATCGGCCGTATAGATCGGATAGTCTGCCATGGAGAGGTCTTTCCAGTTTTCAATGTCGGATGAACTCCCTGCCACGACTGCCATCATCTCTATTCCATTGCGGTTGGCCCAAGTGTTTAGGGAATTGATCTTGTAGGAGGAGGCTATGCTGACGCCCGCAAGATCAGGCATGAGGATGAAAAGCTGGCGTTCTCCTCGCTCAGTGGCAATCTCTTCGGTTATGTCCTCTTCTCCCATCTCATCCCATATTCGAAGGTTTTTCTCCTGCTCTTTAGAAGTGATGGCCTCCGGATTTGATATGACTTTCCTGTCGATGAAGGTCCAGCCGGAATCTTCATCGGGCAATTCATCATCCTCTCCGAACTCGCGCTTCACACCCTCTTTTTCATAGATAAATACAAAATGTTCGGATGACTCCTCTTTGGAGTCTCCGAGTTCAAAAAGGGGAGTGCCGCAAGCATATGGCCGAAAGTCGATTAGAGGTTGGTAGTCATATCCTATAAGTCCTATTCCGGTAATGAAAATTGCCGTGACAACGAAAGCAATCCATTGAAGGGCCGGAGTGATTATCCAGCGACAGGATCTATTGAATTTGAAGAGCCATAATGCGAATGCCATCAGCAGACAGTTCTTCCAGAATGTGGCCCAGTTTGAGATCTTGAGAGCATCGCCGAAACAGCCGCAATCCGCCACAGGATCACTTACAGCCACCCAAAGCGTAAGCGGTAGCATCACGCACATGAATGCAAGACTCCCTATCGGAGCCCAACGACGGAAACATCCCAATACAAGGAATACTCCAATCAGGAACTCAACGCCGAAGAGGATGAAAACTCCCGCCAGAACAAGATTCGGCCATATGTCAAGGCCGAGGGCTGCGAGATAATCATTAAACTTATAGACAGTACCCCACGGGTCAATGGCCTTCACAAAGCCCGAATATACAAACAGAGCGCCGGTCAGCAATCTGACAAGCCAGGTGACAAGTCTTATCATTTACCCTGTAAATTTTCCGGAATTGAAAATCAGATTCGTTTATTGTTCTCGATTTTCTGCAAGACGGATGAGCCCGAATAATGCGTAATTGATCATGTCGCGATAATTGGCGTCGATCCCTTCGCTTGCGATTGTGTGGCCGTCATGATCTTCTATTTCACGCGTACGGTAAAGCTTCTGCAGGATTATGTCGGTGTAACTGCTCACACGCATCTCCCGCCAGGCCTCATCGTAGTCATGATTCTTATCAGTCATCAGGGCTGTGGCCTCGGCAAGTTCCCTGTCATACTCCATCAGGGCTTCTTCTGCAGCTATGGGTTCTCCTGTGCCCAGACGCATTTGAATGAGGGCTATCGCTCCATAGTTTACGATTCCGATAAACTCGGGCTCCACTCCTTCGTCAACCCTCGCATCTCCCTTCTCCTCAAGCGTGCGGATTCTGCGCGCCTTGATGAAAATCTGGTCGGTCAGGCTTTTAGGTCGCATCACACGCCAGGAAGTTCCATAATCCTGCAACTTCTTTTCAAAGATGTTTCTGCAACGTCCGATTGCCTCCCTAAATTCCATTCCTGTATCCTTCTTTCGATTATCCTTCATAGATGACAATGCTTTTTCCATCAGCAAAATTAAGATTTCCTATCCAAATTTCCAAAATACGCCCATGCTTTCATTGTTTATACCCTTGAAAAGGGTTTATGGAAAGTCTGTCGGGCCCAGTGCTTGCATATTCAAATCTTTCTTCTTAATTTTACGCTTTGATTCCGATCCATGATGGAAAGAATTCAGGCTAATAAAATTTAATTGGAAAATGGCAAAACGTTTCATAGCCGAGTGGGAGCCGCAATGTGCTGTCTTGATGGCATTGCCTCACTCTGCCACTGATTGGGATTATATTCTTGATGAGGCTTTAGATCAATATCGAAGGCTTGCCGAAGCCATGACCGCAGAGAATGTTCCCGTTATCATGCTTTGTCCCGACAGAGAAGAGTCAGCTCGTCTCCTCTCCGGCTGTAGGCAGGAATGCCTCACTTTAATTGAACTCGAATATAACGATACATGGACGCGTGATTACGGCCCGCTTGCCATTGAGAAGGAAGACCGTGTAAGGGCTTTGGATTTCGGGTTCAATGGCTGGGGACTGAAGTTTGCTGCCGATAAGGATAATCTTGTCAACCTGCATCTTAAGGAAAAATATGTAATCGAACCCTCGCAATATCGCAATGAGCGCGATTTTGTCCTTGAGGGTGGGTCGGTGGAGACGGATGGAAACGGCACGCTGCTGACTACGTCGAGATGCCTCTGCTCCCCCAACAGAAACGGCGGAAAAAGCAAGGCGGAACTAAATAAGATTCTTCATGACAGGCTTGGTGTGGACCACGTTCTTTGGCTTGACTATGGGGCTCTTGAAGGTGATGATACGGATTCGCATATCGATACCCTCGCACGCCTTGCTCCTCATGACACCATAATCTTTACAGGCTGCAGGGATATGGATGACCCTCATTTCGAACAGCTCCTGAAGATGCGTGCTCAGCTTACTATGTTCCGTACCGCGCATGGCGATCCCTACAACTTGGTGGAACTGCCTCTGCCGGCTCCCGTTTTTTCGCCTGATGGCGAACGCCTCCCTGCCACATACGCAAATTTCCTTGTCACTGACTCTGTGATATTCATGCCTACATACTCTCAGCCCGATGCCGACCGTCTTGCCATGCAGACTGTGCGTATCGCTTATCCTGACCATAAGGTTGTGGGTGTAGACTGCCGGACTCTGCTGCGTCAGCATGGCTCACTCCACTGCGCCACAATGCAGCTTCATCCCGGCGAAATTAATTCAACATTGAGTCTCTGACTCTCAAATGTTTGAAGTACTGACAATTGATTGAATTGCTAATATCGGATGTATCATGACTGAAAAAGATATACTTAAAGTTGGCATAGTGCAGCGTTCTTTCTCCGATGATATCCTGCTCAATCGCCAGCGCAACCTCAATTCCATAGAGAACCTCGCTGCGGAAGGTGCGCAGTTGGTGGTGCTCTCCGAACTTCACGATTCGCCATATTTCTGCCAGACGGAGGATGTCGATAATTTCCGCTATGCCGTCTCTCTTCCGGGAGATTTCACGGATTTCTATTCGGAGGCAGCTGCCGCAAATAATGTGGTGCTCGTAACGAGTGCCTTCGAGCGACGTGCCCCGGGATTATATCACAACACAGCCGTTGTATTTGAAGCCGACGGCTCTATCGCCGGCAAATACCGGAAGATGCACATACCTGACGATCCGGGTTTTTATGAAAAATTCTATTTTACACCGGGCGACCTCGGATTTATTCCTATCGATACTTCCGTAGGCAGGCTTGGAGTGATGGTCTGCTGGGATCAATGGTATCCGGAGGCTTCCCGTCTTATGGCTCTCCGTGGCGCTGAAGTGCTTATCTATCCTACGGCTATCGGGTGGAATCCCGACGATCCCTCCGATGAGCGTGAGCGTCAGCGTGAAGCCTGGGTGACTGTTCAGCGCGCTCATGCTGTGGCCAACGGTCTGCCGGTAATAAGTGTCAACCGTTATGGGTTTGAGGAAGATCCGTCTGGCGTCACTTCAGGAATTGATTTCTGGGGCACGAGCTTTGTGGCCGGTCCGCAGGGTGAGTTCCTGTTCAAGGCTCCTGATTCCGGAGCCTGCGAGGCGGTGGTGGACATTAGCCGAAGCCGTACTCAGGATGTGCGACATTGGTGGCCTTTCCTGCGCGATCGTCGCATCGACCGTTATGACCGTCTTACTTCTCGATTTATTGACGATTGATATTCCTTATATCCCGGCTTACTCACTATCAATCATGATGGTAGGGCTCGCCGCGGAGGATTGTCATGGCGCGATACACCTGCTCAGTGAAGAAGGCCCTGACCATCTCATGGTTGAAGGTCATCTTGGAAAGGGAGACTTTTGAATCCGCCCGCGCATAGACTTCTTTCGAGAAACCGTAGGGGCCTCCCACTACGAAGACTGTGCGTTTCCTCCCAGCAAGCATTTGCTTCTGCAGGAATGTGGAAAACTCTATCGAGGTATATTCCTTTCCGCGTTCATCGAGTAGCACTACATAGTCGCTTGCCGACAGATGCTGAAGAATCTGTTCGCCTTCGGCCTGCTTTTGCTTCTCCTCCGTCAGGTTGCGTGTGTTGCGTATGTCTGGAAGATAAGTGATGCGGAAAGGTATGTAGCGGCGGAGCCGCTTCTCGTATTCAGCAATGGCATCGGCTACAAAGCTGATGGTGGTTCTTCCCACGGCAAGAAGTTCTATATCCATTTCTCTTCTCAAAAACGTTTGTTACGTATTCCAATGACAGCTTTGTCATTATGAGAAAGCTGCCAAGTGGTTGGCAAAATTAGGAAAATTTTTAAAATTCTACATAAAAGATATGAAAACCAGAGACGAACTTATCGACGATCTCCTAAAGTTGGCCTTCGCTGAGGATGTTGGCGATGGCGATCACACAACACTCTCGACTATCCCTGCCGATGCTATGGGACGCTCACGCCTTCTTATAAAGGAAGAGGGCGTGCTGGCTGGAGTCGATGTGGCCAGAAAGGTATTTGAGTTTGTGGATCCTTCAATCAAGATGAATGTCATGATCGAAGATGGAGCATCGGTGAAGCCGGGTGATGTGGCTTTCACGGCAGAGGGTCCTGTGCGGTCTTTGCTCGTGGCTGAACGCACTATGCTCAACATCATGCAGCGTATGAGTGGCGTCGCTACCATGACCCGCCGATATGCCGATGAACTCAAAGGATTACATACCCGGGTGCTCGACACACGTAAGACAACCCCAGGAATGCGAATGCTTGAAAAGGAGGCTGTCAAGATCGGTGGAGGTGTGAATCATCGCATTGGCCTTTTTGACATGATCCTTATCAAGGACAATCATATTGATTTTGCCGGCGGAATAGAAAAAGCCGTGGAGCGGGCAAGGGAATATTGCAAAGCCAACGGAAAGGATGATCTCAAGATTGAAGTGGAGGTCCGGTCACTTGATGACATTCGCAAGGTTTTGGCCATGGGTGGCGTGGATCGTATCATGTTCGACAATTTCACACCTGAGCTTACACGAGAGGCAGTTAAGCTCGTCGACGGACGCGTGGAGACTGAATCTTCAGGAGGGATCACCTTTGAGACATTGCGTGCCTATGGAGAGACTGGCGTTGATTTTATCTCCGTAGGTGCTCTTACACATAGTGTAAAGGGTCTGGACATGTCGTTCAAGGCTTTTTGATTTTCATAGCGGATAAGAGTAGATGGCTTACAATAACGAATGGGGCAAAGAGGGTGAGGAGATTGCTGCTGAATATCTCATTTCAAAAGGCTACACCATCCGCGAGCGCAATTGGCGAAGCGGAAAAAACAAACGCAGGGAACTCGACCTCATTGCCCAAATCGACGATATCATAGCTTTTGTGGAGGTTAAATCCAGAAAACCGGAGACTACCGACCCGGTGGAAGCTGTGACACTTGAGAAGATGCGCCGGATGGCCCGTAGTGCCGATACTTATCTCTCACGCGAAGAACACGAATATCAATATCGTTTTGACATCATCTCGATAGTAGGCACTCCCCAAGCCTATACAGTGGAGCATATTCCTGATGCCTTCCTATCCCCGCTCTTCTGATTTTCTACTCTACTGAACCTCTCTATATCCATCACAAAAAAGTATCTGAAATCCGACACCGCGATTGTGGTAATCATAAAAGTTCAGGACAACAGTGAGTGAGGCTGTTGTCCTGAACTTTTTTTTCGATATCCTTCTCTCCTTCAGGCTTTTGTGTCCTGACATGGAGGGATTGTCTCATCATTCTTCCGGTGCCACAAGCTTGTACCCCTTGCCATGGATATTGATGATCTCGATTGAGGGATCGCTCTTCAGAAGTTTGCGTAGCTTCGTGATGTAGACATCCATGCTGCGTGCGTTGAAGTAATTGTCATCTATCCAAATGGATTTGAGGGCATAGTTGCGCTCAAGGATGTCATTGAGATTCGCACAGAGGAGTGCCAGGAGATCACTTTCCTTTGTGGTGAGCTTCTGGGTCTTGTCGGGTGAGACGAGCACCTGCTTCTGCTTGTCGAATGTGAATTTGCCAAGCTTATATACTGTGATCTCCTTCTCTTTCTTACCCTTCACACGACGCAGGATAGCCCCGATTCTGAACACAAGCTCCTCCATTGAGAAGGGTTTGGTGATATAATCGTCTGCTCCAATCTTGAATCCTTCAAGCACATCCTCTTTCAAGGCTTTGGCTGTAAGGAAGATGATGGGCACCTCGCGGTTAACGTTCCTAATCTCCTGAGCCAGTGTGAAACCATCCTTTTTAGGCATCATCACGTCGAGTACGCAAAGATCATATTGACCCTTCAGGAATTCCTTATATCCCTTCTCTCCGTCGGATGCGAGATCGGCATTGAAGCCCTTTGCCTGCAGAAACTCTCTGAGCAGCATGCCCAGATTCTCATCGTCTTCACAGAGCAAAATTTTGATTTTGTCGTCCATGGTCTTATCTTTTTTGTTTTTTATTCATATTTTATTGTCGTCCTGACCCTAACTGAAGAGTCCGGCTTTAATTGGAAGCCCCTACGCCGGAATCCTCTTCTTCAGGTTTGGCGGCAAGTGGCAAATCTATGATGAAGGTGGTGCCGACTCCCAGGTCGCTCTCCACCCTTATGTTTCCTCCAAACATTTCCACCATCTTCTTCACGTAAGCCAGCCCAAGTCCGAACCCTTTGACATCATGAATATTTCCGGTGGAAACACGGTAGAACTTATCAAAAATTCTCTTCAGATCATCCTTCTTGATTCCTATCCCATTGTCCGTTACTCGTATCTCAAGACGATTGCCGGAAATGTTGTGGGTGGAAATCTCAAGCTGTGGAGCTATATCCTCGCGCATGTATTTCACTGCGTTGTCAAGAAGATTGTAAATCACGTTGGTGAAGTGCATCTCATCTACCCTGACGTCAGAGTTCTCCGCATCAAGACGGCAGGTGAGCTCTCCTCCGAATTTCTCCACTTTTATCTTGAAATTATTGACGGCACTTGCTATCACCTTGTCGGCATCCACTGTCGAAATCTTCAGGGCAGCCGAAGTGCTCTTGTCAAGAACCGACATCTGAAGCACCTTCTCCACCTGGAATCGAAGTCTCTTCGATTCTTCTGTTATGACTCCGGCAAGATGTTCAAGCATTCCGTTGGATTTCCTCACACTTGGATCGCTGAGCATCTGGCCGGCAAGCGAGATGGTACTTATCGGAGTCTTAAGCTCATGTGTCATATTGTTGATGAAGTCGGTCTTCATCTCCGTAAGTCTCTTCTGACGGAATGCCAATATGATGGTGTAGAGGAAGATCACCAGGAGTATAAGTGTGAAGGAAAGCGTTGGAATTATAAATCTTACCGATGAGAAGATGTAGTTGCGCTTTGTGGGAAACTCCACATTGAGAAAGTAAGAATTTTCCGAGTGAGGAAAAAGCGGCTGCGAATACACTTCCTTCTTCTCAGCCTCCGGATCATAATCGTCTGTTGAATAGATCATGCGGCCCTTCTTGTCAGAGATACTGAATGCGAAAGGCACCTGCAAGCCATTGTTACGCAATTCTGAAGATAGATGATCCCGTATCAGAGTGCTGTCAGCACGCTCAGCCACTGGCCGTTTGCCGGAGTCACGCATGATCGTAAGTATCACTTCATTAAGAAGCTCCTGCTGATAGAGATATTGAGAACGAATTACGTCCTGAATATCCTTGTATCTCCCGCTGACACTCATCGTCGGAGAAGGGTAGGTGAGCCCGCCGCCAGTAGGAGCCTCGAAAGTGAATGTATAGTATGGATTGCCGGCTCCCTGCATCATGGTGGCATCTTCCTCAAGATAATGCAGGGTCTCCTGACGCTCGAGAAAGTCGGCCGTTGAATAAAGTGCTCGCATCACACCCTCCGAAAACTGCCCTTCACGCATCTTTACCATATTCTCAAGATACATTATCTGGAAATAGAGCAAGGCCCCGAAGGTCAGGGCCATCACTATCGTAAGCAACCAGATAATAGACTTTTTCATTTCTTTGTCTTTGGCAGGTTATGCGGTAAAGCGTATTTCACCTCCCGAAACGTAAGGGTGTTTCGGTCTTCTTATACTCTCTTAACAATCTTTTATACTTTTGGTTTGCCTCGGCCCCATCTGGGAAAATAATTTTAGGAGGACGACGTTCTAAAGTTATGTTGAAGTTTACCCATATTTTTCTTTCCTTCTGTGCGGCAGTCCTGCTTGTGGCTTGTTCAAAATCCGATGAACCTACAAGTGGGCGCCAGCATAAGCAGTTCAAGCGCACAATCCTTGTCTATGCAGTTGCTTCCAACAATCTGTATGGTAGCGCCATAGATGATATGAACGAGATGCTGCTCGGAGCTCAGTCTGTTGATCTCAACGAATATTCTCTTATGCTCTATATGGTTAAACCTCAATCTCGTGCCTCTGATTCTTCTGATGAAGATGGTTCGGGTGCTGATTATGCCACTCTTAGCGAACTGGTGCGTGGCCGTGATGGGGCTCCGGAATTCGTCGAAGTGAAGAAATATTCACGAGATGTATTTTCCACGGATCCCCGTCGACTCTCGGAGGTCATTTCTGACGTGAAGACCCTGCGCAAAGCTGATGGATATGGACTGATCCTTTGGTCACATGGCACAGGGTGGGAATATGAGGAAGTGAAACATCCCACTGTGGGTAGTGAGAAGTCTTCTGAAGTTGCCGGATATCCTTCTCCAGATAATCCGCAAGCGAAGAGGTCTTTCGGTATGGACAAATACGATGGGATGGCTGACTATATGAATATCGATGAACTGGCCGCTGCCATTCCTTCCGGTCTGTTTGATTTCATATGGTTTGATGCCTGCTATATGAGCGGCATCGAAACCATTTACCAGCTACGTAATAAATGTGATTACTTCGTCGGTTACCCCACTGAGGTATGGTCGCCCGGAATGCCCTACGACCAGACTCTTCCTCTCCTTCTAAAGGAAACACCTAATCTTGTCGGAGCAGCGGATCTCTTTGCTGATTATTACTCAAGCCGTAATGACAGTTATACTATTGCTGTGCTTCGGACCGACAACCTGGAGAAGATTGCCCAGACAGCCCGCGTTATTTATTCTAATGATGATATGGCTCCGGCTGCCTCTGCATTGCTTAAATACAGCCGTACTCCCTGCGGACCTTTCTACGATTTCCGCCAGTTTACGCTCGGTTTTGAGCCGACTCAAGAATCATCAGTTTCAGAGGATGCTCCTTTAAATTCCGATGGTACACTTATTCTGAATTATAAAACTAATGATGCTCTGACAGTTGCAAAAAACGAATTGTCATCATTGCTTGCAAGTGCAACCCTTTACAAATCAGCCAGTCCCTATAATTTCATGTATCCCGGTTATGGAGTCCTTCGCGACGAATACCTTATCCCGGAAGCCAACTTCAGCGGCATCAACTGCCATTATTTCCCTCAGGCAGATTCCTCCACCGCCTTCTCCGACTACTACCGCTCCCTGGACTGGTACCGTGACGCCATCCAACAATAATGTCTTCCAAGGCAACAAAAAAGAGTTGAGTCCATCGGACTCAACTCTTTTTTGTTGCCTTGGAAGGATTCGAACCCTCACTAAAGGTGCCAGAAACCTGCGTGCTACCATTACACCACAAGGCAAGCTTTCAATCTCTCTTCAGAGGCTCTTTCTCTGAAAGACTCTGCAAAATTAGTAAGTTTTTTTGTTCCGTCCAAATTTTTTGAAGCTATTTTTTTGACAATTTAAGGGATTTTATCCTTCGGTATTGTGTAATTTGCTATAGGACAGAAAATTAGGATTAGGTCATAAGTTGATTGTAAGTTAGTGTCGGAGGCCTCTTATTATGGAGGAGTGAATCAAAAACCTTTGAAGTAGGAAGCTTATGCGCGTCTTGGACTCTTCTTGTTCTTGAAGTAGGCAGAAGGCTCGAAACCTCTCGCCTCCATCAGTTCTGCCATCTTCTTCTTGAGCTGGTTCATACACTGATTCTTACGTGCCTTAGCTGTGTCGGAGTTATTGTAACCCATTATGTTGGCAATCTCTGCCATGCTTTTCTTCTCTTCGTAGAAAAGAAGAAGTATACGCCGCTTGTCTGTGCCCAAGGACTTTAAGGCTTCGTAAAGAACTTCTACGAGTTCTTTGTCAATCACCTCTTCCGAAAGATGTGCTGTCGCACGTTCCATCTGCCAGTTGACCTTGTTGAGAGTCTCTGGCTCGGAATAGATGTCGATGCTGCACATACGGCTCTCCTCACGGTAGCGACGGAGTTGGAGACATCTCCCTATCCCAGTAACGTATGCAGGCCAATTGATTTCGCGACCAGTGAGTTTGCCGGAAGTGATTTTTGCCTCCAGAAGAAGGTAACTCTCGTTGTAAAGCTCAGTGATTGCCGACAGGGTAAGGCCGGGAAACTGGTGGGCCATAGCCGCCATGAAGGAGGCAAAACCTGCGTTGTAGTGGGCGTTTACGATCTCGTTGAATGTGGAAGTCTTCATAATTTTTTTGTTAGAAACAGTTGTTGATTTTGTTTTGTCGGTCTTTATCCGATTGCAAAATTACCCTTTTATCCCCGCACTATCCCGGAACTTAAAATGTTGTGGCCAATAACGGTCACATTCTTCTTCAGAAGGGTGCAATATTGCAGGCTAAGGTCTCTTTCTTCCTCTTCTTGGACGATTATTCAGAGAAAATTTGCTAACTTCGCGAATGATTCGGAGACTTTGACCCCGTTTCAATAGCTTAATCCACGCATAATCAAGGACACTAAAATCATGAAAAGACTTTTTATGTCGGCAGCCCTTGCGGCAGCGTCCCTTTCGGCTCTTGCCGTAAGCCCGATGTGGACCCGTGATGTGCGCATCTCACCCGATGGCAGCAAACTGGCCTTCTCTTATAAAGGAGATATCTATACAGTCAGCACGAAGGGTGGCTCGGCGCGCAGAGTTACGTCAGGTGAAGCTTACGAAAGCAACCCGGTATGGTCGCCCGACGGCTCCCGATTGGCTTATGCTTCCGATCGTCACGGCGGTCGAGATGTTTATGTCATGGAGGCCGACGGCAGCAATCCCCGTCGTCTCACTTTCAATTCGGCCAAACAGACTCCGGAGGCTTTCTCTCCTGATGGCCGAAACGTAATCTTCTCAGCTTATATCCAGGATCCCGCTTCAAGCATCGAGCCACCCTTCTCACCATTGAGCGAGCTTTATTCAGTGCCGGCTGAAGGCGGACGTGTAACTCAGATTCTCGCAACCCCGGCAGTAAACATTTCTATGCTTCCTGACGGAAGATTCCTTTATGAAGACGTAAAGGGTCTTGAGGATAAGTGGCGTAAACACCATACATCATCCGTCACACGCGACATTTGGATCTACAATCCTGCCGATGGATCGCACAAAAATCTTACTGACTTAGCTGGAGAAGACCGTTGGCCTGCGGTAGTGCCCGGTTCGTCACAATGGTATTTCCTCTCTGAACGGGGAGGGGATTCATTCAATGTATATGCCGCCGATTCCTTCTCCCCCGGGGCACAGGTGCATAAACTCACTGAGTTCAAGGATCATCCCGTCCGTTTCCTCAGTGCAGGTTCTGACGGGACTCTCGCTTTCGCCTATAATGGGGAGATCTATACTATGGGACGTGGTGGCAAACCTGTGAAGACTCCCATCGATGTCATTGAGGTTGTCGATGAGGAAGTGGCATCCGTTCCGTTCTCATCGCCTAATGAAGCTGCTGTTTCTCCTGATGGTAAACAGGTAGCTTTTACTGTGCGCGGTGAGCTCTTCGTCACTTCCACGGAATATCCATCCACAAAGCAGATCACCAATACTCCCGCCATGGAAGGGGAGATCTCATGGGGTTCAGACGGACGGACTCTTTATTACGCCTCTTTGCGAAATGGAAACAGCAATATCTATCGCGCCCGCATAGTGCGAGATGATGATCCCAACTTTTCCAATGCAACCCTAATTGAAGAGGAGATTCTTTTCCCGGAGGATGGTGTGGATCGCGGCATGCCTGTCATTTCTCCTGACGGCAAGAAGATGGCCTTCCTTTACGACCGCAATAAGCTTGCCGTTATGGACCTTGCAAGCAAAAGCGTAAAGATGCTCATCGACCAGCCTTTCTACAGTCATCGTGATGGCTCTGCCGACTTCAATTGGAGCCCTGACAGCCGTCGCCTTGTGATGACTACATTCAATCCCCTCCATGAACCTTACGGAGATATCACAATTGTGGATGCCGTAAGCGGCGAAAAAACTCCGGTCACGCGCACTGGCTATTTTGATGAGGCTCCTCGCTGGAGTCCCGACGGCAACGCAATCATCTGGATGTCCGAACGCTACGGTATGCGCAACCATGCTTCTTGGGGATCGGAATATGATGTCATGATGGCTTTCCTTAACAAAGCTTCCTACGATAAATTCCGCCTCTCGGAAGAGGATTATGCCCTTCAGAAGGAAGTGGAGGATCAGCAGAAAAAGGATGCTGCCAAGAAGGATGACAGCAAAGACAAGAAGGATAAGAAGAAGTCGGGAAAGGATAAAAAGAAGAGTGCCGATGGTGAGGCTAAAAAAGCCGATTCTCCCTCTGTTGCTCTCGAACCCGGTATAGAGGATCGCACAGTGCGACTCACACCCAACTCTTCGCAGATTGCGGACTTTGCTCTCACTTCCGATGGTGAGACACTATATTATCTTTCCGCTGTCGAAGGTGATTATGATCTCTGGAAGGCCGATCTGAGGAAGGGCGATGTCTCACTCGCCAAGAAACTCGGAATCCAGGGTTCGAGAATAGCCCTTGACAAGGATGGCAATATGTTTATTCTGGGTCGACAGGTTAAGAAATTCAATCCTAAATCTTCCGACCTCAAGAATGTCTCCATATCCGGAAATGTGAAGATTGACCGGGCTAAGGAGCGTGAGGCGATGCTCGATTATGTGGAGCGTGAGGCCAAGGAGCGTTTCTATCTTCCTGAAATGCCTGTGGATTGGGAAGCGTATGTGGAGAATTATCGCCGTTTCCTTCCCCATATCAACAATAATTATGATTTCGCCGATTTGCTCAGCGAGCTCCTCGGCGAACTCAACGTCTCCCACTCCGGTGGTCGCTACTTCGCCCCCGGCGCTTCCGAAGCCACTGCTTCTCTCGGCCTTCTCTTCGATATGACAGGTTCAGAAGAAGGACTGGTGGTAGAAGAAATTTTGGAGAATGGCCCCTTCGACCGTTCCACCACAAAAGTGAAGAAGGGCGATATACTGACTGCCGTCAATGGAAAGAGCGTCACTGCTGACGATGATTGGGCAAAGCTTCTCAATGGTGAGACACGCCATAAGACTCTCGTATCATTCCGCAATCCTGCAACGGGCGTCACCTGGGATGAAGTCGTGCTACCAATCAACCCTGCCGTTGTAGGAGATATGCTGTATGAACGCTGGGTGAAACGCAATGAGGCTGCTGTGGATTCCCTTTCGGGCGGTCGACTTGGATATGTGCATATCCGTGCAATGGATGATGGCAGTTTCCGACGCATTTATTCCAAACTCCTCGGTGAATTCGTGGGGAAGGAGGGAATAGTGATAGATACCCGTTGGAATGGAGGCGGTCGTCTGCACGAGGATATCGAGGTGCTGTTCAGCGGCGAGAAATACATCACGCAGGAGGTGCATGGCAGGAAATCTTCTGAGATGCCCTCCCGTAGATGGAACAAACCCAGCATCATGCTTATCTGCGAGGCTAACTACAGCAACGCGCATGGCACACCTTGGGTCTACAAGCACAAGAATCTTGGTAAGCTCGTCGGAATGCCTGTGCCGGGCACTATGTCGAGTGTCAACTGGATTCCGCTTCAAGACCGATCGATGCTTTTCGGTGTTCCCGTGGTGGCCTTCCGCACCGAAGATGGCACTATCCTCGAGAACACTCAGCTTGAACCTGACGTGATGGTGAAGAATGCTCCTGAAGATCTCGTGAAAGGAATCGACATGCAGCTTAAGACTGCCGTGCAGACTCTCCTCCGTGACATTGATACAAAGTAAGTTGACATTGATGCATGTCGAATTAACTCGGATGCAAAGTCCCTTAACTCTTTGATCGCTTACTGAACCGATCTCTTTCTGAAAGCGTTAACTTTCAAAAAGATAATGCTATGAAAGAGATACGTCTGTCAAATGATCTTCTTATGCCGGCTATTGGGTTCGGCACATATCGCACTCCGGCCGATGAGACGGGTTATAATGCCGTCTCGTCGGCCGTTGCTGCAGGCTATCGTCTCATCGACTGTGCTGCCGTCTATAAGAATGAGGAGTTGGTGGGAAAGGCTCTCCGCGAATCTGGAGTGCCACGCCGTGAACTCTTTATGACCTCTAAAGTCTGGAACGACTCCAGGGGATATGATGCCACAATGAGGGCCTTTGAGAAATCCATCACTGATCTTGGTATGGATTACCTCGATCTTTATCTGATCCATTGGCCCGCTTCTCCGTCACAGTTTGACGATTGGAAGGAGATAAATGCCTCCACTTGGAAGGCTCTGGAGAATCTTCTTGACCTTCATTGTGTCCGCTCAATAGGCGTCAGCAATTTCAAAAAAGATCATCTTGAACCACTGCTGGCTTCTGCCAATGTGGCTCCGATGGTGAATCAAGTGGAATGCAACCCGGGCCACCAGCAGAAGGAATTAAGAGCCTTTTGTTCGGACAATAATATTGTGGTGCAGGCTTGGAGTCCCTTAGGCAGAGGAAGGATCCTTGAGAATCCGCAGCTTTTGAAGATTGCGGAAAAATACGGCAAGTCTGTGGCACAGGTCGCCCTCCGTTGGGAATTGCAGTCAGGGATTGTGCCGCTTCCAAAAAGCGACAATCCCCAACGGATAAGCCAGAATATCGATATTTTCGATTTCTCGCTTTCCGAGGATGATATGGCTGTAATCAATACCCTGCCCGAGTTCGGATATTCCGGACTTGATGCCGACAAAGTTGATTTTTAGCCGACAAAGTCGTTTTTTTGTCCACGTAGGTAAGCAATCATAGGAACATCCTCTTTCTCCTAATTAAGATTTCTCCTTAATAAATAAAACCCAATTAAATAAACAAGAGGCTGTATCGTAACTTTAATTACGACACAGCCTGCTTTTTTCCATTGTTTATCAGTTGGCGGGCACGTTTGTAATGGCACCCGGGCTCACGAGCATATTCTCAATATCGTGGGTGTCACGATGGCGGAGATCCTGATATACTGTCCTGAAATTATCCTTATATTGGAAAGAGTAGGAGAGTAGTTTTCTCATGTACTCGTCAAGATTGGGAAGATCGGGAACGAAGACGGCATCCATTTTCGATGAAATGACCATGTTGCCATCCTTATCGGGCCGGCTGAGAAGTCCTGCGAAAGAGGAATCGAAGTTCACGATATTCAAGATTGTACGGACTATGTTGAGTTCTGTGGAATTGATATTCACACTCTCCCAGGCTGGATCCCATATCCGTATCATGGAGCCACCGCAGATTATGACAAAAGTCTCTCCCTGATATCTGACCCTTATTTCGTCATTATCCCGAATTTCAGGCTGTGTGCCCAGAATCTTGAGCACATCCATCACCATGGACAACTGGATTTTCTGTCTTCTTTCAGGATGGAGAAAGTAATCTTCCCTTATCTCTTTACTTACGAATACTTCTCCCGTATCCTCATCAGGTAAGAAAGGCGGAATGGAGTCAAGGTCAGGTTCTTTCTCCCGCTCTTCTCTCTCCTCTCTCTTCTTGCCACTCCCTTCGTTACTCTCCTGCTCGGCTATGACCGTGACCTGAGGTTTCTGGGAATTCAATTTATCCTCGATCTCTTTCAGCTTGAGGCTCAACCGCTGGGCGCGTGCCCGCATCAGGAAATAGAGGGCAGCCATTGCTGCGATTGTGATGACGATGGTAAGAATTACTTGCATCATGATGTCTTAATTTTCTGATTGTCTTTCCTTATATGCCAATACCGTGCCAAAGGTAAACGGCTCGGTGCTTACAGGAAATGATTTCAAAGTTAGTTATTTATTCGCACCTGCACAAATCCCTCCCAACAAAGGCTTCCTCTCCCTTGCATCGTTGACTTCTTCAGGGGCTATAAAATTTTTTTAAAATTATTTAATCTCTTGAAAACTTTCCAAAGAGACGTATTGTTTTAATGTCGTAATAAGACGATGGAAAGGTTGCAGAAAGATAGCAGCTTCCTGAGTCTTCTGGGAAAAAGAAAAACACATTACTTATTTAAACATTTATTATTATGAACACAGCACCTCTTAGTGGTATCAAGGTCGTTGACTTCACAGAAGTTCAGTCCGGCCCCTCATGTACTCAAATGCTCGCCTGGCTCGGCGCAGACGTGATCAAGATCGAACGTCCCGGTGTGGGCGACGCTACACGTAAGGAGCTTCAGTGGAATCCCAACCTCCCCTCCTACTACTATCTCCAGCTCAACTCCGACAAGAAATCGCTTACTCTCGATGCCAAGACTCCCGACGGAAAGGCAATCCTGACAAAGCTTATCAAGGAGGCTGATATCTTCGTTGAAAACCTTCACCCGGGTGCAATGGATAAGCTCGGTTTCTCTTGGGAGGCAGTTCATGAACTCAATCCCCGTTGCATCTACGGCACAATCAAGGGTTTCCCCGTTTCTTCCAAGTATGCAAATCTGAAAGCTTATGAACCTATCGCACAGGTGACTGCGGCCGCAGCTTCCACCACTGGTTGGTTCTCCGGCGAAGATAATATTCCGACTCAGAGTGGCGCCGCCCTTGGCGACTCCAACACCGGTATGCACCTTCTGATCGGTCTGCTTGCTGCCCTTCAGCAGCGTGAGCGCACTGGCGAAGGATGCTATGTATATCAGTCGATGCACAACGCCTGCCTCAACCTCTGCCGTATCAAGACACGTGACCAGCTCACCCTTGATAAGATCGGTTATCTGACTCAGTTCCCGCAGTATC
>CAZPQD010000030.1:0-28092 GCA_964588625.1 uncultured Sangeribacter sp.
ATAGTCTCTAAGGAGGTATAAATCTGTCAACGATCATATGATATACGATAATTAGGAATTAGGAATTAGGAATTGGGAATCCTACCACCTATCTCCTCCACCAACAGAACAACCCTAAAATATAAAGCCTAAAACCTAAAACCTAAAATCTATCCCCTAAAACCTAAATTAGCTATCGCATTATAGCAGAACCAACTGTTGAGGTTCTCGAAGAATATCGGGAGGTCGTTGGTTCCATCTTTCTGGAGGCTCAGCCCGTTGGAGTAGGGTTCCAGGGAGAGGATCTTTGAGATGGGGATCTTCATGGTCTTTTCGGGGCAGTGGAAGTAGAGGTTCCGGTCGGTGAGGCAGACACTGCCTGTGCCGATACATTGCATGTAGGTGGTTTCTACGGGTTTGCCCTTGAATCCTCCTGTGCGGTAATACACCCCTTTGCAAATCCTGACGCTTACCCCGCGCGTCCGCCCTACAGTCTCTCGCCTCACTTTCTGCATCCTCAATGTCACATCCCGGAAAAACCAGAGCAGGTGTTCATTCTTGCTCAGGATGAAGGGGAAACTGCCGGAGACTGTGATTCGTGGCGAGGGAATCTGACCCATCATCAACTCCTGAAGCACCTTGCTCTGCACCACCTTCTCAAGATTCTTATTCGCATTCAAGGTCTGCTGCGGCAATCCAGTGAACTGCATGAAGCGAGCCACGGAACGCTCTTCATTCTGGTCGATCACTCCATCGTTGAGGTATTGCTCAATAGCGGCATCGAAAGATTCGAGGTACACAGCATTGGCCACCTCCGTATTGATATGCGCTTCCTGACATAACCTCTGTATTTCACCCTGATGCAGGTAAAAATCATCCTTGCGCATGAAGCAGTCGGCCAATATCCCCTTAAGACGGTCCACACCATTTTGATGCCTCTGTTCGCATTCGGCATGCTTCCTATGCAGAAACCCGGCATCCTGCCCGCAATACTTACACTTACCCATCTTGACCTCTTTCTTTTAGTGAATATGACGGAAAAGCAGGGGCCCTCCTCCTGCTTTCCCATTTTCTTTTGATACTATTGGAATATCAATTGGATACGAGCTGAACCACGATCAGACGTCCGCCATCCTCTCCGGAAAGGAGGATCTTGCGTCCGTCGGTGAGTTCTACGTATTCCCCTATCTTGATCTGGCGTTTGTCAGAACCTGTCACATCCCACATGTCGGGCAGATGACGGTTGATGAGTATCCACTTGCCGTTGTGGAAATGGAAATCGCCCACGGGTTTCTTATCCTCCGGCTTCGTTCGCTCGTTGGGAGTGATGAAGCGGTTGACGTGCCACATATAGAGCGACTGCTTGTCATATACCATCAGACGGTAGTTCTCCGGCAGGAACCTCCCCTTGGCAGGAGAATAGTAGAGATTGAGCACCGGCAGCTGTCCATGGTATTCCGTGCCGCAGAAAGGGCATTTCGGCTTAGTGGAATTGTCGAACACAAACCAATGCGCCTCGCATTTGGGGTTCTGACAGGGCTGCATGAGGTCGGTGGTCTTCACAAGCGCATTCTCCCATTCATCGGCTGTAGGGCGTTTGGAGGGATCATGGAGTCCATCAATGAAGGCTCGGTCGAAGAGTTCCTTCAGGTAGGGTCCGCACATGGTGTAGGGACGCTTCGCGACGTCACCCTGAGGTAGTTCGCTGGGCTGCATATTCTCCGGTTTCGGACGGTTACTCTTATCCGTGGGATGCTCCACGAAAAGAGCCTTCTCACCCATCGAGAGTTCCTCATCGCGTGCTGCGTCGAGGTCGTTTACCTTGCCTCCACGCAGCGGGTGACGGTTGAGCAGATACATATAGATGAGCACAGCCAACGCATGGCGGTCGGTCTGGATGCTGGGCAGTTTCTTATTGGGGTCGCCGACTTTCAAGGCGCGGGTCTGGAGCACCTCGGGCGCTATGAAGTCGGGAGTGCCCACCACATCCGGCGGATACTTGCCCGGCACCACGAGTCCGTCGCAGTCAATGACGGCTGCCTTGCCCGTCTCAGGGTCGACCAACACGTTCTTATACGAGAGGTCGGAGTGCGCCAGACCGGCTGCATGCAGACGTCTCACGGCACGCGCAATCTGAAGACACATATGATAGTGCGTCAGCCATGTTCCCTTCTGGTCGGGCTTCAGGAATTTATTGCGGAGCTTTGCAGAGGCAAACCATTTGCCTTGTTTTTCTTGTCCCTTGAAGTTTCCGTCCTTGAAGAAGAAGTGCTTCTGGTAAGCAGGACAGACGATGCCGAGTTTGCCGTTCCATTCCACAAGCTTTGTAGGCCAGCAGAAGAGGTTCTCCCAGTAATCTCCGCCCACCTGACCGAAAATCTTTTCGCGGTATCTACCCACTATATTCTCCAGACGATCCTTTGAATTTGCATCCTGTGGCTGGCGGAAGAAGCCCACGACATAACTTTTGTCGGGACTGAAATATACATCCTTCATCGCGCCACTACCGATCACTTCATCCACGAACTCCACTGGAGAGCCGTCGGTAGCTGTAAGTTTTATTGTCTTTGCCATAAACGGGAATGGGTGTTAATAAAGGATTGCAATTGTGCGGTCGTCATGATTGCCGGGACTCCAGAAGTCGAGCCAGCTGAGCAGCTGATCTTTAGCGGCCTCATTGTCATCAGAAAGGTCTACGCCGCCGATCTCATCTTCCGGAAAACCGTTGCGCAGTTTGTCGTAAAACTCCTTCCACTTCTCGTAGTCGTTGAGGTTGCGGTCGGTCTCGAACATCGGATCGGAGACACCGTCGGTCATCAGGAATAGAGCCGTGAAGTCGGGCACAATCGCCATGCGGAGGCGTTTTGCCACCACATCCTTATCTCTGAAAATTTCAGGCATCGTCAGGAAGCGTGTCTGACCGGAGAACTCTCCCTCATCGGGGGTGCCGAGCAACTTCGCCGTCTGTGTCCTCTCATCGTAGAGACACATGGCTCCGTCGCCAACCCAGAAGGAAGCGATAAACCACCCGAAATCAAATTTCTTGCAGACGGCAAACATCAAGGTTGTGGCATAGTCTTTCAGTTTGGCCTTATCGGGTGCCTGTGAGTTTGTATTATAGCCCTCCATAACCTCATTTATAGCTTGATGCGCCTTTACCGCTCCGTTGTAGATAATATCAATCACCTGACGGGTGAGGGTGGTCTTTTTCGTCAGATCGTCGCGGTTGGCCTCATACTCCCGGATTGCATGTTCAAACTCAGGATTGTCTGCAAGTAGAGTCTTGCAATGTTCCACAACTGTATTGCAAGCGACTTCCGAACCCTTACGAGAGAATCTCGCGCTTCCGGCACCATCTGCCACCGCGATGACATACCAGTCGGAATCCTTGCAATGCAGTAGAGAGAAATGATCGTCGCGAGCCTTCCCTTCCTGAGCGTGGCTACGTCCCCTTTGACTGGCAGCTACAACATCTTTCTTTTCCATCCCTCTCTCGTCGGCTTCCACCTTGACATACTCGCTGTCGCAGTCTGGCTTATAGTAAGGAATATCCTTATGGGTCGGGATGTTGCGCCAGAGATCGCGGGGATTGGGATTGAAGGCCACAGGTATCTTGAGTTCCGACGCGGGTTCGCCCTCCACGGTGTTGTAACGCAGAGTGAGGCTATAGTCACCGGTCTTGGTGGGCTTGCCGGAGAGTGAGCACTCCCCTTCCTCGGTTTGGGCGAATATCAAACCCAACTCGTCGACTCCTATAAGTTCAACATTGGAGATCTTGTCAAACGGCAGCTTGAAAGTGGCAGTGTATTCCTTCTTCACTGTACCATTTGGCAGACGGATTCCGAGATTCTTTATTTCGTTTTCAATGATTATTCTTTGATTCATACGCTCTTCTTTGAATGCATTCCAGAGGTTGGAGAGAGTCCAGTTGAGGAATGCTTCTTTATCATTTGAGGGCACGCCAGCTTTCGCCATCGCCCTGTCGAGGGCACGTGCGGAGTCGTTGAGACGGACGGCGGACTTGGCGATGCGCTGATGGGTATGTTGCTTTCTGCTCATGGAATTCCAGTTTTCACTCTTTAGTTTAACCTAAACCACGGGTGATGTCCATTCCGGCCGAGCCGCATGATCCGAGTTCACCGTGCATTCCGCACCAGGGGCACTCGTTCTCTGTCTGATCGCCGACGCAGAAGATCTCGCCGCATTCACACACCACAACCCCATACTGATTGCCGCAGCAAGGACAAGTGGGCACACCTCTCAGTTCCTTGGTGTTGATCCGTGCGTTCTGCCCTGCCGAAAGGGACGCATACGACTCCTTGTCGATGGGATACGCTCCCACAAGTTTAAACTCCGAAGGGCCGAACATCTCAACGCCCTCGAGCGAATGGTAGCGCTTGGCATATTTGATGAGGTAATCGTTTTTGGTGTTCTGGCAGCGGCCATGTAGCACAACGAAATTCTCGTCGACATTCTGAGTGTGCTCACGGGGATTCACCTTTTCGAGACTTATTCCCGTGGTGGGAGCAAGCTTCACTTCATCGGAAGATTGCTCGCTGACCGACATACTTGTAGTCTTGATCGAGGCCGTTACCCATTTGAAGAACTTGGAGAAGGATTCGGGATCGGTCTCCTTAAGCAAGAGGATATCGTCTGTGATCTGCGAGAGGGTGAGCACATTGACGTTGTCGCCGATGGAGACGGCCACAAGATTGCAATGCCTGCGGTATTTCTCATTCCAGCGACGGAAGGCCGCCAGGTAATTGTCAGTTGGATTGCCGTCGGTGAATAGGAAGATGATGGGTTTCCAGTCGCCCTTCTTCTCCATGGTGGTCTTCTGAATGGAGGTGTCGAGGTCGTTCATCAGTGCCTCAAGACCTGCCCCTAACGATGTCCCTCCTCCGATTGGGAATGTCGGGGGATAGAACTTGTAAAGCTCTGTGAGCGGAGAGAGCACCTTTGCTTTCCCGGCAAAGGCGATGATGGAGACGAAGACAGTCTCAAGAGCATAAGGATCGACGCGGAGATTCTGAATGATGGTCCGCATCCCCTGCTGCACCTGCTCGATGGGAGTTCCCACCATTGATTCTGAGACGTCGATGAGGAAATATATTGGGAGTCTGCGCATAGTGTTGGTGTTTTTGTTTTGGTGAAAAGATTATGGAAGATTTGGAGGAGTGGAGGAGATTGAGGTTTACTGCACTGGGGAGTAGAACTTGCTGGGTGAGAGATAGATTGTGCCGGGGCCCGACACACGCATCATGCTGAGTCCTTCGCCTCCGAGCAGGTTGCCGAGCGACCAGTTGGAATGCATCTGGTTTTCGGAGATATTGACCAGTGCTATGATATGGTCCTCATCCACCTCGATTGTCTCGCCATACTGAAGGTTGATGACGATGGGTTGTCCTTTTGTGTCGAGGAACACAGTGGAGTTGCCTTGAATCTTCTGAAGCAGCAAGCCCATTCCGCCCGTCAGACCGGCGATTGAGAGCTTTGTCGTGACGTTCACCCTATTGTTGGAACCGACATAGACGCCTCGGTGACAGATCATTGTCTCACCGTTGAGTTTCACGGGGAGCAGCCCGAAATGACTTCCGATGACAACCTTTCGCGGGATGTTGGAGACGTTGTAGATTCGCAATATAAACAGGGATTCTCCGGAAAGCTTTGCTCCTAATATGCGGCCGAGTCCCGAACCGTTGAAGCTGAGTTCCTTTTCAACTCCTGCCTCAAGATAAATGATGGATCCTTTCTCGGAGTAAAAATCTTCACCCGGCTCAAGGGTCACCTCGAGATGCTGCACGAATTGGCCAACGAGTTTGCAGTTCATAGAATTGATGTTTTTCAGATGTTTTCTTGGGAAATGTTGCTTCTTTAGGTTTGTTCCCTTAAACGATTACGTTCACTTCCGGCGGGGGTGGTGGCAGCACGAGGTCTTCAGTGGCTCCTATACTGCGGTTGCCAACGCCGATGGAGTCGGATACCCATTTGAAGAATTTCTTGAAGGCGGCACTGTCGACTGTATCGAGGGAGTATACCTCATTGGTAAGGGCCTTGAGCGGTTCGGTCTTCGCTTTCATTCCTGCTGCGCAACCGATGATGCTGGCGAAGTGGCGTTTCTTCACTTCCGGAATCATCTCGTTGTAGAGCTGTATGTCGGAAGGCTTGCCATCAGTCATGAGGAAGAGCAGGGGCATCCAGTCGCCCTTCTGCTGCGGGGTGCTTAGCCGCACCTCCTGGTCGATTTTTTCGCACAGGAGTTTCAAGGCTTGCCCCGTGTGTGTAGGACCGCTCTCGGGTGTCGTGATCTCCGGCAATTGCAGCTCATCGAGCGGGGTCAGCGGCAGAATCTGCTTCACATCGCGGTCGAAGGTTATGATGCTGATATTGACGGACTCAAGCGCGAAAGGATCCTGGCGCAGGCTCGAGACCATGGCTTCAAGACCAACCTTGACAGATTCAATCGGTTCGCCGCGCATCGATCCGGAGGTATCGATGAGTAGATAGACAGGCAGACGTCTCATTTATCGTTATAATTTAAAGGATGGAAATTCCGAGTATCCTTGTTTGTGAAATTCTGTGTATCCTTTCTAAATAAGGATACACAGAATTTTAGGATGATACAGTGATTACACTACGATGTTTACTTCCGGCGGGGGCGGCGGGAGCTCACTGAGGGTAGTGGCTTCGGCGCCGGTCTCCTCCACTTTCATGCTGCCGGAGCTGACAGAAGCGGAAACCCACTTGAAGAAGGCCTTGATGGTGGCGCTGTCGGCAGTGTCAAGCGAAACGACACACTCGGTGATCTTCTTGAGGGTATCGGTGTTGGCACCCGAACCGGCTGCACAGGCCACGACCATACCCCATTTGCGTTTCTTGAACTCAGCGAGGCCCTTATTGAGGTCGTCGGTGGGTTCGCCGTCGGTCATGATGAATACGAGGGGTTTCCAGTCGCCTTTCTTTTCGGCGGTGGTCTTAGTCACTTCCTGGTCGGCTTTCTGCGCGAGCAGCGCGAGAGCTTCGCCCAAGGCTGTGCAACCGCTGGCCTGGATGTTGGGCTGCTGGAAGGCTGAGAGCTCGGTGAGCGGTGTCACCTGCTGGGCTGTGCTGTCGAATGTGATGATGCTGAGATAAGCTGTCTCAAGGGCGTAGGGGTCTTGACGTAGAGTCGAGACGAGCACCTGCACGCCATTCTTCACTGCCTCGATGGGTTCGCCATACATGGAGCCGGAGCAGTCAAGAAGAAGATAAACGGGGAGTCTTCTCATGTTTTGTTTTTATGTTTATAGCGTTGATTATTTCGCGTAGTTGGTTGCGATTCTGCGGATGGTCTCGCAGAGGTTGGCGTCGGGATAGGCGTCGCCGATTGCAGAGAATTTCCATTCGCCGCCACGACGGTAGAGCTTGCCCATGATGAGTGCTGTCATTCCCTTATACTGGGGTTCGGCTGCCACATCGTAGGAGGCGAACACTTCCTTCACACGCTGGGGTGTGCCTTCATACATGCGGATGGAAGCATAGGGAATCTGGGAGAAATCTTCACGTCCGCAGTTGTTGAGGAAGAAGAAGATCTGGTCTACATTGGGGCTGACGCGTGAGAGGTCGACGGTGATGATCTCGTTATCAAGGCCGTCGTCACCATCCTGGTCGCCCTTCAGGTCGTCGCCGCTGTGATGGAGTGCACGGTCGCTGGAGTCCACCTTGCCCGGAGGCATACCGTAGCGGCCGAGGAACTCATGTTTATACAGGGGAGAATATATATGGTCAACGAGATTGCCGTTGGCGTCGAACATTACGCAGCTGAGGTCAAGGTCGACATCCTTAACGTTTTTGCCGAGTCCAAGGAATCCACCGGATACAATTGCGCCCCAGTTGCAGCCCACACAGAAGTTGGTGAGCTTTGAGCCGTTGCTCTTTTCGAGATTGATACGCTGACCTTTTTCAAGACGTATTGCCATGATGTATAAGGTTTTATAGGTTTTGATTTATTTCCTGCAGCTTTGAAATTTGCCTCAAGAAAAATTTGATTTAGTTATACTTGTTGAGATAGTCGGCAAGGCCTCCCTTCTGTCCGGTGCCGATGGCCTCGAATTTCCACTGGCCGTTGCGCTTGTAGAGTCGTCCGAACTCCACGGCTGTCTCGATGGAGAAGTCTTCGTCGAGGTCATAGCGGAGTATCTCCTCGCCGGTGGCTGAGTTGTAGATTCGCATGAAGGCATTACGCACCTGTCCGAAATTCTGGCGGCGTTCGTCGGCCTTGTGGATGGTCACTACGAAAGTGATCTCTGTGGCACGCGGATCCACCTTGGAGAGGTCGATCTGGATGCTCTCATCGTCACCCTCGCCTTCTCCGGTGAGATTGTCGCCAGTATGCTCCACAGAGCCGTCGGGCGATTGGAGATTGTTGTAGAAGACGAAGAACTCGTCGGCGAGAATCTTTCCGTTCTCACCCAGAATGAATGCCGAGGCATCGAGGTCAAAGTCAGTGCCGGTGCTCGACTGGTTGGTGTCCCAACCCAGACCGACAGTAAACTGCGGAAGCTCCACAGCAACGCGTTGTCCTTTTTCTAAGTTTATCATATTCTGTTTTTATTTGGGATTGTGATAGTCTGAAGTATCGGGAGGCTTTATCCTATGTATTTGTCTACGAAGAACTGGAGGCCACCCTTGTAGCCGTTGCCCATGGCTTCGAATTTCCATTCGCCATTGCGCTTGTAAAGGCGTCCGAACTCTACGGCTGTCTCGATGGAGAAGTCTTCGTCGAGGTCATATTTTGCAATCTCCTCATTGGTGAGGGCGTTGTAGATGCGGATGTAGGAATTGTGCACCTGTCCGAAATTCTGGCGACGCTTCTCTGCTTCATGGATTGTTACCGTGAAGATGATTTCCTGTATGCGGGGATCAACCTTGGAAAGGTCGACAGTGATTGTCTCGTCGTCTCCACCGTCGCTATTGCCGCCAGTGAGGTCATCGCCGGAGGATTCCACTGCCTTGTCGGGAGACACCTGATTGTTGTAGAACACGAAGAACTCGTCAAGGGGAAGTTTCTTATTTTCACCCAGCATGAACGCTGAGGCATCGAGGTCAAAGTCGTAGCCGGTGCTTGTGTTGGGATCCCAGCCAAGACCTACGCCTACTTTCTGCAGGCCGATCTCGATGCGCTGTCCTTTCTGAAGATTAATTGCCATATCTCAATAGTATTAGAAATTTTTGTTTTCGTGATTTCTGATGCAAATTTAGTCATACATTCCCCATATCTTCCGGAAACTGCAATATTACAATCCAAAATCCCTTCAGGAAGGCATCTGCGGCCTGCAATGTTTCAGTACCTATGGACTTGGGGCTGAAATCACCCCTCCGCAAAGTTAATGAAAATATCTATAACTGGCAACAACCTTCTCTCTTTCCTCCTTTTTAGGTAATATTTTTCGGATTGCGCAAATAGATTGCGCAGCGGAGTCTTAATTTTGCGGGCGAAATCATTACCGGATTTTGACTTCTCCGGAAAATCAACTAATTTTGCAACCGCAATAGTCTCTGAATACCAATGCGAACCATTCAACTGATGAAACCGACCACGGGTGATTACACCTGTGCACCCTTAAGTTTCTGCTATCGCTATCTTTATAGCTTTAGTAGCGACACACGTGCGCTATTCTGTGGCCCCGGCATTTTATCAGTTGCATATCAATGAATAATCTTGTCAATGAATAATCTTGCTTATTGATCTCGCAATCATTGACATCAACAAGGATATATCGGGAAGCCTCAGAAAGCTTTCCGATTTTTTTGTGCCATTGCCGGCACACCATCCTTGAAGATGCGGCATGGCACCCCAATAAATTCCCTTTACCAAAATCCATGGACAACGACTTCCATTACCGCCATGCCTGCAAACAAAAACGCACTTATAAGATACAGAACCATCGACCGGTGTCTGAGAAACCGCTACAGGAGATGGACTCTCGACGACCTTGTCGAAGCTTGCTCCGATGCGCTCTACGAGTTGGAGGGCATCCTCCGTGGTGTCTCAGTCAGAACCATCCAGGGCGACATCCAGATGATGCGCTCGGATAAGCTTGGCTACAACGCCCCCATTGAAGTTTACGATGGAAAATTCTACAGATACTCTGAGGATGACTACTCCATCTCTGAGTCTCCCCTCCCTGACGATATGTGCGAACTTCTCTCACTTGCCGTGGCCGAACTCGACAAATGCACTCTCGATCCCCGTCATGAACTCGGCTCAATCCTCAAGGAACTCCGGGGTAAGCTCCAGCACATGCTCGCCTTAGGCTAACTCTCCGTTTTTCTACTTTTTTGGATCCGTGTGAGTAAAGTTACAATAAAAACTATTATCTTTGCGATTGATTAGACAATGCCACGAGATATGAAAGATTTGTTGCTTTTTCCCATACGGACGCTTAAGTATTACTGGGGCGGGTTGGCAATTATGCTGATTGGCGGTCTGTTGCTGGATATGCCGGATTTCCTTTTCGGAGTCGGGATCGGTATAATCATTTTATATGTCGGACTGCTCACGTATAAACTCTTTAGCAAGTCTTGAGCTTAATTTTTAAGTAAGAGTTAATCAGGTGGTGATTCGAAAACAAAGGTCATATGTATGTGCCTCCGAAGAATGATGCGGAATATAGTCTCAGGAGGCTGAACGGAATCCTAAGTCGACGGCGGCTGACGTTCAATCCCTACACCGTCTCCGACAGTAGACTTCTGGAACTTATAGAGACCGTAGGCTGGGGCAACAATCTGGACATAGTGCAGATGGTGGTGCTTCAATTCACACGCCTGCGCCCTACGAAGGATTGGCGTAAGTTCGACGGCATCCATTTTCGGCTCGGAAACCAATCCGGAGAAGGTTTTATCCCAAGGTCCACATTAGCCGAAGGCATCACCGCCAACGACACCGTAAGCCGTCAGCGCTCATGGATCGGCAAGACTCCTCTGTATAACTCGGAGGATGTTGAGAAGTTGGTTGGCAAAACGGTGTTTGTAAGCCGGGTCATCAGAGGAGTAAATATCCAGGGGTATCCCAGATGTGCCTACCGAATGCACCGGCTGAAAGGCAAACCTGCGAAAGACGCTGCCGTTATCCGCGAAGCCATGTGCTCTGCCAAGATAGAGATGCTCGAACGCATACTCGCCTATCCGGAATCGCCCGACTATCTAAGCTGTTCCAAAGACTTCATCGACTACGAACCCCGTATTCGCCGCGCCATCGAAATAATCCGCCACTTCCCTGACACTCCCGTGCCTCAGGACACCGACACTATCCCCTGACCCTTCCATATGACTGGTTGACGGCTAAGGCTTCCTTGTTGAAGGATTTTTCGTAAATTTGCATGAGGAAGTGAGCCCCATTCGAGAATCAATAATGTAGATTGAAAAAAACTGCATGGACAGAATAGACTGCGAACGAAAATTAAAGGCCATCTTTGGCATAGACCATTTCTACGATGAGCAGTGGGAAGCTGTCTCGCGCATCCTGAAGGGTGAGCGAGTCCTGATGATCCAACGCACCGGATTCGGGAAGTCTTTGTGTTATCAATTCCCCGCCACACAATTCGATGGAGTGACCGTAGTCTTCTCACCCCTTATTGCCTTGATGCGCGACCAAGTAAAGGGTTTGAAAGCAAAAGGCATCGCGGCGGCCTATATCAATTCAGAACAGGATCCGGAAGAAAACGGCCGGGTAATTGATGATGCACTGGCCGGAAAAATCAAAATCCTATATATTGCTCCCGAACGGCAGGAAAATGAGCAATGGAATATAGCTTCCAGACAAATAAAATTCTCCATGGTGGTGGTAGATGAAGCTCATACCATCTCTACTTGGGGACATGATTTCCGGCCTGCCTTCCAACGAATTGTCAGATTTGTGGAAAGACTTCCCATAACTATTCCAGTATTGGCCACAACTGCAACCGCCACAGAGCGTGTCCAGAAAGACATCGAAGAGCAATTAGGCGGTCATCTCACGACTCTTCGCGGCACGTTGGTCCGCGAGAATTTCAATCTCTATGTCCTGTCAGTGTTGTCGGATGACGAAAAGATGATTTGGCTCGGCCAGCATCTGAACTACCTTGAGGGCACGGGCATCATATACACCGGTACTCGAGTGGAAGCTGAACTGTATGCCAATTGGCTCCGGTTCTGCGGTGTGAACGCAGTGGAATATCATGCAGGTTTCGATGCTGTCACGCGCATGGATCTGGAAAAGGGTCTTATGGAGAATACATATAAATGCATTGTCTCCACAAACGCTTTGGGAATGGGCATTGACAAACCTGACATTCGCTTCGTGATTCATACACAGATTCCTCAATCGCCCATACATTACTATCAGGAGATTGGACGTGCAGGACGCGATGGCAAGCCTACCACAGTCATACTGTGCTATAATGGAGCAATCAATGAGAGGGATGGCATTCCCCAAGATATGCACCTTCCAAAATCTTTTATCGACGGAGCCAAACCCCGTATCGAACTTTACGAACGCGTCATCAGCAAGCTGAAGGAGGAATCCCTTACGGAACGGGAACTGATGAAGGCTGCCAATATCAAGCAAAATCAAGTCAGGATAATTAAAAATGACTTGATCAACCAGGGAATAATCAAGGAGGTGAAATATGGCAACAAGAAGCTTTATGAGTATTACTATGACGCTCCCGACCTTGACACTACCCTATTTGAGGAAGTGAGAAGACTGAAAATGAAAGAGCTGATGGCAATGGAGGAGTATATTCATACTTCCATCCCGCGAATGCAGTATCTATGCAACTTCCTTGACAACAATGAGGGCGAGTTCAGCAACTGCGACAATACCAACCTGCAGAAACTGGAATCCAACCCTACGGAGGAGATGATCGAGCAACTGAAAAAGTTCCGGGAATTCTTCTTCCCGGTCCTTGAGGTTGCCTCTGAAAAAATTAAATTGACTGATGGCGTGGCGGCTTCTTATTACGGAGTCTCTTCAGTCGGCACAGCCTTACACAACTGCAAGTATGAGAACGGTGGAGATTTCCCGGAGTTCCTGTTGAGATTGATGCTTAAGGCATTTTATAAGAATTTCAATATAAGGGATTTCGATCTCGTGCTTTTTGTGCCCCCAACTCATTCTGGGAAACTGGTGGAGAATTTTACCCGTAAGTTTGCGAGAGCCATAGGCCTTCCTGTTTCTGATGCACTCGGGAAGATACGCGAGACAAAGGAACAGAAAGTTTTCCAGAATGGCTACAGCAAACGTGACAATGTAAAGGATGCGTTTGATATCGACTCTGCGATCGTTGATGGGAAACGAATCCTGCTCGTAGACGACATCTATGACAGCGGAGCCACAATTAAGGAAATAGGAAAGATGCTCGCCAGTAAAGGAGCTGTATGTATTACACCTATGGTGATTGCAAAAACAGTAGGAGGAACTATATGAAAAACAACGAATTGACTTATTGGACTGCCCTCGCCCATATGCCATGGGAACATGGAAATCAAAAAAAGAAGATGGAGCTTTATTGTGAATGCTTTAAGAAAGGTTATTCCATCATCGACCTTTTTGAGAGACCTGATGTAAGAAAAGAAATAGGGGTGTTTCCTCAGGAGGAAGCTTACTTTATGGCGGTGCATGAGCAACTGCCCAACTATGCCTTCATGTTGGAGGATTTGCAAAATCAAGGGTTTCATGTCATTCCGGTGACATCTCCTGAGTATCCACAGGCTTTGAAGAAGAATCTTGGGAAGGACGCTCCGTTTATCATCTATGTAAAGGGAGACAAGACTCTTCTAAACGAGGAATCGACAGCCATCGTCGGTTCGCGCAATGCCAACCAACGATCGCTGGAGTTTACAGACAATATAGCCAGAAAAGCCACCCGGGAGAATAAGGTGGTGGTGAGCGGGTTCGCGAGAGGAGTGGACCGCCGGGCCCTGGACGCAACAGTGGAAGCCGGAGGGCGCAGCATCATCGTGCTTCCGCAGGGTATCGCTTCATTCCGACCTCCGAAAATGTATCATAAGGGTATCCGTGACAGAAAAATAGCAATTATTAGCTATTTTCATCCTAATGCAGGCTGGATCGTGGGAAACGCAATGGATCGCAACAAAGTGATCTACGGGTTGGCTAAGGAAATTTATGCCGCTCAAAGCGACGATCATGGTGGCACATGGGATGGCGTGAACAAAGGACTGAAAAATAAGCAAGATGTGAAGGTCCGCATACCCGAGCCACGGGAAAAGAATGCCAACTGGATCCTCATTAAGAAGGGAGCAAAAGCTGTTGACTTTGAAGGGAATGAGGTTGATGTTTCCAACCGCGAACTGAGCGTGCTTGATTTAGCTCAGAGTTACGCAGCCGAACCGGAGGTTGCCCTACAGAGTGCCACAACAGAACCACAAGAAACAGAGAGCCCCAAGAATGACCTGCAGTCTCGTATTCTGGAATTACTCACAGGACGAGAACTCAGCACCAATAAAATTATTGAGGCACTTGGAATTGATATGAGCGCCGATGCTATGAGGAAGCTCCTCCGCTCCATGTCTGACTCTATTGAAGAACAGAAGAAATCCGGAAGAATCTACTTCAACAAAAAACAAGAACGCCCAAACCTGTTTGATTTGTAGGTACGCGATTAATCTCGTCCCAATCCTCAATACTCCGGAAGACAAGTAGAAGTCCCGACGCTCTACACACCGAAAAACAAGGAATATAAGGGTTATTTCAGGGAATTTCCGTAATACGGGAATTTTTTATATGAAGATAATTTGCGCATACGGGGTAATTATACTACTTTTGGCCTATAATACCTCTAACGCATGAAAAATCACTTCCTCCGCGCTGCCGCTTTGATGCTGATGTCGGCCGCTGCCCTTTCCGGAGTCGCAAGAATTCAGACACGAGAATTCGTTTTTAACGGTTCTGAGTTCTCCATTTCTGCTACAGCCACTTCTGCTTCCGCAACTGGCGACGGATCTGAATGGAACGTGGTTTGTTCTAAGGGCACAACCTCCGGGGTTGCAGCCGCAGAATACATTCCGGAAGGTTATGATTCTGCGCAGAGATTCAACCTGAAGTCTTCCTCAGCTACTTCTTATCTGATTCTGAGCACTGACTGCATGGCGGGAGTTAAAGTGACTGGCGTGGAAATTTACGGATGGAAACAATCGACGGCTGACGTGAAGGTATCTGTCAGCAATGCCAATGCTGCCAATGTCACGCTTGATAATTTTACTCCCGTAGGAGCGTCGGCAAGTTCGGTTGAAACCAGTCTGGAAAGATACAACAATTTCTTCGAGCCTCTGATTTTCAAGGGCAAGCAGGAGATTGATTCCCGTTTGAGATTTTATTTCTATAATTCTGCCAACGCTAATCCCGTATTTGCCATTGCCCGTATCTGTGTCAATTATGATGATGGCGAATATGATCCCATCCCTCTGACTTTTATGCTCGATGGAGAAAAGGGTGAAAGCGGAGCGAAGGTTGAGCCTGGCACTGTACTCACGGTCAGCACTGGCGATGTGGATGATGTCACTCTATCTTATTCAATTGATGAAGCCGCGAGCGACGATTTATTCCCGGCTGAAGGTCTGACTCTCGATCGTCCGGGCATCTTTACCTACCATTTCACAGCCTCCGCCGAGGATTATGCGGTAACTAACGCAGACTTTACTGTGACGGTGGGTGACGTGGTCGGCGATGATAATAAGGTGACGGTGGAGTTCGCAAACTATGAGCAATATGGCCTTACGCTCTTTGACGGGAACTCGGAATCCTATGAGACGGATTGCACTTCCTGGACTACTGACGGAATGCTCTTCTCCATACCCGACGGTGAAAAAGTACGTATGCAGCTGATGGGCGATAATGATGAACCCATGCTTGCGCTTGCCCCGGGGGCGACGCTTCAGGTCGTGGCCGACGATCCGTCACTGCTTCTTATAAGTGGAGCGGCAAAGGGTGTAAATACTGATATGCTCAAGTTCAACCTGCTCAAGGTGCCTGGAGCAAAAAACGCGACTGCCTCCCAAACGTTCCCAATACCCTCTGCAGATGAGACTCGCCTGCTCATCATCAGCAACTTAGGAGATGTAGCCGCCGGCATATCCTCACTCACTTTCTCTGTCGAGAAGAAGATCGAGACAGGAGTCTCAGCTCTCTCTGAAGAGGAAAATGATCTCGAGACCATATATTACGACCTTAAAGGCAACCGAGCCCTACGTCCCTCGCATGGACTCTATATTGAACGCAAGGGATGCAAATCTCGTGTAGTCCGCAAATAGTGGGAGAACACTCTCCGCTTATGACTTAGAATTTTTTTTATAAAAAACTATCAACGGCTTATACGCAGCATGGTGCCGGGCGTCAGCTCGGCATCTTTTGCAAGGGCATTAAGGCGGCAGAGTTCATGGACACTGATTCCTGCCCTTCCGGCTATCTTCTGGAGCGTATCGCCCACACGCACTACGTAGGTGCGTTTTCCCTCAAGTGATTTACCCTTCTTACCATGGATCGTCACCTGATTCAGTGCTCCTATGCCATCCCTGGAGTAGGACACTGAAGCCACTCCCTCTCCTCTCTGACGCGGACGCATGATGCCTCCCGTAAAGTCAAAGAATGTGGTGGGGTCGATGGCCTCTCCATATATACGGGTCTCGAAATGAAGGTGTGGACCAGTGGAATTGCCCGTATTGCCGCTAAGCGCGATAGGGGACATGGGGTCTACAGGATCTCCAGGAAGGACAAGCGTACGCGATAGGTGGGCATAGCGTGTCTCGAGGCCTCCCTCATGGCGCACAATAACATAATGTCCGTAACCACGGGCCTCATAACTCACTTTCTCCACAACACCCGGCAAAGGAGCACATACCGTATCGCCGACTGCCATCGCTATATCGATACCCTTATGCATTCGCCCGAAACGTGGCCGGTAACCAAACCCTGACGTGATGCGTCCCCACGACGCATCCGGCACAAAATATTGCTGGCCGGTCCATATCGCCTTCCTCTGCGCATTGGCATCGCTGAGCCAGGCTCCTGAAGAATAATAATGGGAGGTTGTGGCCGAACTGCTGATAAAATCCAAAGCTCCGGCGGAAACCGGCCCGGATGTGACCACAACATCAAGAGCCCCTAATCCTCCGCTCATGGAATTCTCCCTCCCGGAGGCTGACTGTATTATGGATTCAAGCACTCCGGCACTGCTGGCTTCTGCCTGCGATCCCCCTATCATGTCAAGGGCTCCAAACGACACTCCCTGAGAATGTAAAGGAAAATAAATCCCCACACCAAGAGCCGCCAGAATACATGCCTTTATTATTCTCAAATCCATTCTATCCTCTATTCCTTTCTTTATATTATCTATATTCCTTAACTTTTGTCGGAGTGCATCTCTTTCTCTGCCCCAACCCTCTTGCGGGTTTCCTTAAATTGCTTATACATCGGCTGCAAAAACTGGATCCAGACTGCACTCGCCATGAAACCAAGCATTGTGAAGGCTATCAATATCAGAGCCTTTCTGGGTTTCGAGGGTGATGAGGGCACTGTGGCGGGAGTAATGACGGCATAAACAGGCATCGTCTCCTGCACCTTCGCCTGTCCACGCTGCACAAGCTGACAAGTGGAGTTATAGACATTGAACGCCAGTGACACTTCATTCTCCAGACGTTCTCGCTCCACCTGAGCTGAACGCAGCACGATACCCTGATTTCTGTCAAGATAATTGGCATAACGCTGCTGCGCCGCATAATATTTCTGCTGAGCCTCCTCATTGAGCTTCTCGGCATAAGCGAGATCCTGACGGGCTTTGTTAGTGCGGTAGTCAGTGATGAACTCTTTAAGTCGTTCCACAACGGAATCAGCCAACTCTGCCGATACAAGCGGATCCTGCATCGTCACGCTGACTGAGATAACCGACGTCTTGGGATCCACCGAAGCCGAAATTCTTGCACTCAGGGTTTCCACAAGATCGTTCTCCCTCGGAGTGAGACGGAAATTATCCAGCTTGTGGTTTTTCTCGATTGCGTCATCTCCGGACGAACGCAACATGGCAAGAAGTTTGAACGGCGCACCCGTGATCGCACCCCACCATGGGGAACGGATATCTTCTTCCACATATTGTGTGACGGTCAGCTTCCGCCCGTCATCCTCGGTCTCCACCTTCATATCAAGCAACCCCGTGAGGAAAGGCACTGATTTCACCACATCCGGATAAAGCATCGGATAGAGTGCATCCGAACCTCCTGACGACATTGAGATGCCTGCCATAGAGGCCAATGCACCCAGACCGCCGGCTCCACCCTTGTTGTCGTTGGTCTCGGGGGCAAGCTTTACGGTAGTGGTGTATTCGCGCGGGATGCTGAACGCCACTATCAGGCCCAACACGGCTCCGCATACACTCCATATGAGGAGTTTCTTTCGGTTGTTCCAGAGATTGGCAGCAATCTCCATCAGGTCGATTGTGTCCTCAGTATTTTCTTTTGCGGACTCAATATTGCCGCTGTTCAGGATATCTTCCTCCTTATTCGGATCCATATGCCTTTTCTTATTCCGTCTATATGCCCTTACCCCGTTATGCCTGATGTTTTGGCAATGAAGGAAGCGTAGGGATAGAGAGCGGTTGATGTTTTACTCCTTGAGTTACTTCTTGAAAATATTTGTGATGGTGGCAGCCAATGCCGCAACAGAAGAGAAGCTTGTGGCAAAGGCAAGTATCTTTTCCCAGTTGGTGCCCTGACCGTTGACTGGTTTTGAAGGAATAATGATCATGCACCCGGGCTCTATCGGGGTATTTTTCTTCACCTTGGCCACTGTGCCGTTCATATAGACCACGTATGCTTTGTTCTTCTTTGCCGTCTGGCCATAACCACCGGCCATGTCGATATAATATTTATAGTTCTTTCCGGGCTCATAGAGCACTGCGTTGGGGAACATGACGTCGCCGGATATTCTCACAAGGCTCTGCTGCTCAGGGATGAAGATGGCATCGCCGGGCTGCAGCACAAGGTCGTAGTGCGAACCGGGATTGGCGAGGGCCTTCTGGAGGTTGATGCCCACATTGTAGCTTCTTGCCACGTCAATCTTGCTGAGGGCGATGGAGTCGCCTATGTTGTTGCCGTCGTTCTGCATTGCGAAACGTATGGCTTCCTTACGGGCTGCATATTCATCATCTGTGAGCTGACGTGTCATGTGTGCGCCGCGCACATATGCGCCATCAAGCACTCCGCCTGCCCTTCGGATAACGTCGGAGATCCTCTCATTGCGTTTCTCTATAGTGTATGAACCACTGAAGAGCACTTCTCCGTCAACTGTCACTGTGCGCTGGGCGGAATATCCGGGACTTGTGCGAACCACCACCCTGTCGTAAGGCATCAGGATAAATCCTTCACCGTCGCCGACTCCAAGACCATTCTCGATGGAGACTGTGAAGAGATCTGCGAGTCTCTGGGTCTGCGAGGTGCTGTTGGGTTCAACGATACGGCGGGAGATATCCACCTTGGCAGTGGAGGCTCCTTCAGCCAGACCACCTGCCTGTAGGATAAGGTCTTCGAGTGTGGTGTTGGCAGCATAGGGATATGTGCCGGGACGTGCCACCTGGCCCTCGATTGTCAATGCTCCGCGCGCCTCAAGTTCATGTACACTCGAGACTACGAGCATGTCATTGCGCTTGAGCTCCACATCTGGCACCCTTCCAGCAAGGATTCCCTTCAAGTCAAGGGCTATGATCTCAAGCTGCAGATCCGGGCCTTCGCGATAGAGGAGCACACGCTCTGCGTAGGCATCCTCACTGAGACCGTCGGCCTTGCGTATAAGCTGACCTACTGTATTGATCTCATCCCCGATGGCGAACATTCCGGGGCGCATCACGGCTCCCTTAAGCTCAACACGGTTGGAGTATCTGTCGAGGATCGTCCCTACCGACACTACGTCGCCATCTTTAAGATGATAGGTGGTGAATTCTCCCTGGTCGATGTTGTAGAGTTCGTTTTCAGTGCCCGACTGGCGTGCGAGACGCACCATTCCGGAGTATGCTCCGCCGGAGAAACCGCCGGCATATTCAAGGAGATCCTTGATTGTCTCATTTGGCTTTATCTCGTAATACATCGGACGCTTCACATTTCCGTCGACGCTCACGAGCTGATCGTAGGGAGGCACGATGATTACGTCGCCTTCCTGCAGGCGTATGTTGCCGGATGTCTTGCCGCCGAAGAGATATTCGTAGATGTCGACGCCGGCTATTTTTCTCCCGTTGCGAAGCACCTGGATGTTACGCAGCGTACCGATGTCGTTGATGCCGCCGGCGCGATAGAGTGCATGGAATACTGAGGAGAAGGGCGACATACGGTAAGTGCCGGGGGTCTGCACCTCACCGAGTATGTCTACCTGGATTGTGCGTACCTGACCCAAAGTCACCTGAACGTCCGTCTGCGCCTCTTCCATACCGGCATATTTCTTTGAGAAAAGGCTCTTTATGTGTTTGTTGGCATCGGAGATGGAGAGTCCGTTGAGATATACGGGGCCAATCTGCGAGATCATGATGCTTCCCTCGGGTGAGATGGTCTGGCGAAGATGATCTTCAGATGTACCCCAAAGATCGATGACTACCTCATCGCCGGGTCCCAGGCGATAGTTCTGGGGTGTGGCGAGGTTGTCGCTCGGTTCGAATGTCAGCGAACGCGCGTTGAAGACGTCATGACCATAGACCTGGCGAGCTGAGACGGTATTGTCGCCTCCTTTGTCGACAACACGGTCGATCTCCACCATCGTCTCCGCACTTACGTCGTTCGACGCATCATGCCTTCTCTCTGCATTGGCTCCCCTTACGGTCTGCGTGGTGACGGAGGTCTCTGCCGTGGAGTTGGCCTCAAGCATCACCTTAATGCGCTGCGCTTGCTCAGGGGTAACGCCCTTGGCCATCAGCTCCCGGCCTATCTGCTGGTCGGATTTTCCGGCTGCCGAGGCTCGCTTGATGTATTGGATCACTTGTTCGTCGGTCATGGCAGATGCAAGCAGGCTCACGGCCATGAACAGAGTCAGAAGGATGCGTCTGATATTCATCTCTACCTATAATGTGTGATAATGTATTCTGTAAGACAATATGTCAAACTGCCTCCCGTCAGGAGCCTCTTTTTCTTTCAATAAGACTCTTTCCGGAAGGAGCTGTGCATTTTATCGTACAAAATTAATTTTTAATCCTGTGACAGCAAAATAATTCCGTAGATATTTTCCCTACATTGAAAAATTACCCGTCAGAAGTTGAGCTGAAGCATGGCCTGCAGGCGATTGTCATGTCCGGAGGCCCCCCCGTATTCCACATGCCGCCCGTAGATATATTCCACTCCGGCCTGAAGCAGCGTCGAGATGTTCCAGAAGAAGGCTCCCTGCGCATACTGGGCATACTTATACTGCGAACCGAATGATGTGGATGCCCCATCGGAAGCGTAGCGCGGCAGATAGGCGCGCACATGGGAGTAGGTGGTGGAGAAGAAGATGTCTTCCGTGAAGTTGTATTGAAGTGCCACATAGCCACCCCAGGCCTTGACAAAGTTGAGGCGGGATGGATCGGCGGGTGAAGGAGCCATGTCGAGCCCGAGGCCGTTGCAATCCTGCATATATGAGGCGATCCCGCGGCCCGCCAAGGCCTGCCAATAGGCCGTGAGCGATGGAACCACTTCGGCGCTGCCGCTCACTTCAAGTCCCCATCCCACCCTGTTGATGTTCTTTTCTACCGTCAAGTCGCGATATTGCATGTTGCGAAGTATGCCGCTGAGGCGCACCCAGCTTCCTCCACCTGCCCATGACCACTGCACGAAGGCAGGTATCGCTGGCACCCTCTGGCTAACGGAGGCTGTGGAGGCATCCGTAGTCATCGACACCTCCGGCATCTCGACGCCCACGCCGGCTCTCCATTGTCCGTGGCGTCCGAAGACACGCGTATAGTTGGCCACGAAGTGCTGTAACGTTGTGGCGGAGCAGGGACCTTCGTAGTCGATTGTCGGTGGCATCGCCGTCGGATCGGAAAAGAGTGAATAGTCCAGACCCAATTTTATCCCGCGGTATTTTACGTATGCAAACTGAAGCACCGGAGTGTAGTCGTTGAGGAAATTCATACCTACGAATCCTCCGAATTCATCGCGCCTGCCTGGCAGACCGATGAAATTGAGATAGAGCATCGTCTGCATGGCGGAGGCATTGAAGCGTCCGCCGCTGCCGGGTTCTTTTTCTGTCGGGATGGCGGACGTGACGAATTCGTTGGCGTTATCCATCGTATTTCCCCAGTCAAATCCTACCGTACCCTTCACGAATCCACCCAACCCGAGGTAGAAAAGTCCTTCCCTACCCATTACGGCAAACTTCGGACCTCCCTGGATGGCGAATTCCTGCGGAGCATTGTCTTCAAGCTTCTGGCATATAACGGCGCTGTCAACTACGTGAACAAGCGGATGATTGCGCATATGGTTGCGGTGTGCCGGATGATGTTGGGCAGTGGCAGGGACAAGTCCACATGCCATCATGAGCAGAATAGCGTGGCACTTCAAGTTAGGGAGCTTCATTTTATCAGTATTGTTCTGTCTCATTCGGAAAATCAGAATTCTTGACGTCAGCCACATAGCGGCTTACGGCATCATGCATCATGTCGCCCAACGCTGCATAACGGCGCAGGAACCGCGGTGAGAAATCGCGGTTGATGCCGAGCATGTCGTGGGCCACGAGCACCTGGCCGTCGACCCCTCCTCCGGCTCCGATGCCGATAATGGGGATGGTCAATGTCTCGGCCACTCTGGCTGCAAGCTGCGCCGGTATTTTCTCAAGCACTATGGCGAAGCAGCCGATCTCCTCAAGCAGGCGGGCATCGGCCATGAGCTTGGCTGCCTCCTCCTCCTCGCGGGCACGCACGTTGTAGGTGCCGAATTTATTGATGCTCTGCGGAGTGAGGCCCAGATGACCCATGACGGGTATGCCGGCGCTCAGGATGCGTTCCACTGATTCGCGAATCTCGGAGCCTCCCTCCATCTTAACTGCCTCGGCATGGCTCTCCTTCATGATGCGTATCGCCGAGGCCAATGCCTCCTTGGAATTGCCCTGATAGGAACCGAATGGGAGATCCACCACCACAAGGGCCCTCCTCACAGCCTTCATCACTGATTTGGCATGATATATCATCTGATCAAGCGTGATGGGAAGCGTGGTCATGTTGCCGGCCATGACGTTGGAGGCCGAATCGCCCACAAGGATACAGTCAACGCCTGCCTCATCCACGATCTTAGCCATAGAATAGTCATAGCTAGTGAGCATAGATATCTTTTCGCCCCGCTGCTTCATTTCTACGAGCCGCCGGGTGGTCACTTTCCTTATATTGTCAGTGGTATTGGTCGACATTTTCTTTCACGTTTTGGTGATTTCCGCGGCAAAGTTAGACAATAATTTCGTAATTTTGCACTCTCACCAGTTAGATTTCAGGTCTTTGATTATGGAAAATAAACCTTTTGAGATCGTCACTCTTTCCAACGGTATGCGTGTGGCGGCTGCCCGATATGCGGGCGGCATGGTATCGGCCTGCGGTGTCTACATCGGGGCCGGGAGCCGCAATGATCCGGAGGGCAAGGGTGGCCTTGCTCATTTCGTGGAGCATACCGTCTTCAAGGGCACTGGCCGCCGTCGCGGATGGCAGGTGGCAAGCCGAATGGAGGATGTAGGAGGCTATCTCAATGCCTATACCTCAAAGGATTACACTAAGATTTATACCAAAGCTCCCGCAGGTTATGACGCCCGTGCAATCGAACTTCTCGCCGACATTATCGCCGACTCGCGTTTCCCGGAAGCGGAGATTGAGAAGGAGAAGGATGTGGTGGCAGAGGAGATAAAGAGCTATCTCGACAGTCCGGTGGAGGTGATGTATGACGAGTTCGATGAGAATATTTTCCGTGGCAGCGGACTGGCACACCCTATCCTGGGTTCGCAGGAAAGTGTGATGGGGCTCTCTTCCGCTGACTGCCGCGATTTCCTCGACTCCAACTATACCCCCGAGCGGATGACGGCTTACATCCTCTCTCCTGAAGACCCTCAGAAATCGCTGCGCCTGATGGAGAAGTTTTTCGGGGTCATCGACCGTCAGGAGCTTCCCAGAAAGTGTCGGCCGGTGGATGTGCTCCCGAAATTTGACATTGTGGAGAAAGCGGAGAATCATCAGGCCAACTGCCTGCTGGGGTTGCGTATCCCCGGACTCGACGATACGCGCCGTTACCGTTATTTCCTTCTTGCGCATTATCTCGGAGGCGGTTTCAATTCGCGCCTTTGCCGTGAGTTGCGCGATAAGAGGGGACTGGTGTATAATGTGTCGGCTTCTGCCGATATGCTCAGCGACACGGGGGTATTCTCCATCGCGTTCGGGTGCAATCCGGAATCGGTGGAGAAATGCAGGACGCTCATCAAGCGCGAACTCGACAAACTACAGAGCGCTCCGCTCTCGGACCGCATGGTGGAGACCATGAAACGCCAGTACCTCGGCAATCTCATGATGGGCACCGACCGCCCTTCGATGCGCGTGTCGAGCGTAGCACGCTCCATGATGCTGTTAGGCGAGGCCATTGACCTGCCTGACTCCATGGATGCCATACGCGAGATCACTCCCGCCCAACTTTTCGAGACGGCAAAAACTCTTGATTATGCGTCCTTCAGTGCCTTTACACTGCGATGAGTCTTTTCCTTTTATCAATAATATCTTTTTCAACGAAATTATAATATTGTGAAGATAGCCGACATTGACCTTGGCGAGAAGCCGGTGGCCCTCGCCCCGATGGAGGACGTCACAGACCCCTCTTTCCGTCTCATCTGCCGTGAGCAGGGTGCTTCGATGGTATACACTGAGTTTGTATCGGCTGAAGCTCTCGTGCGCGACATCGCCTCCACCACCCGCAAGCTCCACATTGACAACCGCGAACGCCCCGTGGCCATACAGATCTACGGTCGAGAGCCCGATGCAATGGTGGAGGCTGCCAGGATTGTGGAAGCTGCCGGCCCTGACCTCATCGACATCAATTTCGGATGCCCGGTGAAGAAGGTTGCCTCCAAAGGAGCCGGAGCCGGGATGCTGCGCGACATTCCCAAGATGCTGCGCATCACACGCGACGTGGTGAATGCCGTTAAACTTCCCGTCACTGTCAAGACACGGCTCGGATGGGACTGCGAGAACAAGATCATCACCGACCTGGGGCCGATGCTGCAGGATTGCGGCATTGCAGCCCTCACCGTGCATGGACGCACTCGCTCGCAGATGTACACGGGCAACGCCGACTGGACCCTTATCGGTAAGCTTAAGGAGGATCCCCGGATGACAATCCCCATCATCGGCAATGGTGACATCACTACCCCGGATGCTGCTGAGGATGCTTTCCGTAGATTCGGTGTTGACGGCATCATGATCGGTCGCGGCGCCATAGGTGCACCCTGGATTTTCCGTGAAGTGACTGCCCGCCTCAGAGGAGAAGACCCTAAGCCGCTTTCCCCGGCCGAGAAATTCGACATACTGCGCCGCCAGATCCGTGAGAGCATCGAGCGTATTGATGAATACCGCGGCATCCTCCACATCCGGCGCCATCTTGCCGCCACTCCCCTATTTAAGGGCCTTCCCGATTTCCGACCGACACGCATACGCCTGCTCCGTGCGGAGTCTCTGGCAGAAATTGAGGAGATTTTCCAAGAAATAGCACAAAAATATTTCGATGAAGCCAACCTCTGAGCAGCGGGATTGTTGTAATTTCGCGGGGTGATTCCAATTAAGGTGATGTTCAATACCTACTTCACCCCCGCTTTTTACCACTATCTCTCTAACAAACTCAGAAAAATGAAGAAATTTCTCATCCTCTTTTTTGCCCTCATTGCGCTCTCTGCCTCGGCCGACTCCGCACATCTGAAAGAATATGTACTGAATTTGGGGCAGTTCGATAAGATACGCGTTGACGACAACGTCAATGTCGTCTACCGTCAGAATCCCGACTCCACCGGCTGTGCCTCTTTCCGCTCCACCGAAGAGTTCGCGGACGCATTCATCTTTACAGTCAACAATGGCACGCTGCGAGTGCAGGTGACAACAGAAGATGTAGGAAAGGAGGGCCTTCCCACTCTCAATCTCTTCTCCGATTTCCTCACTTCAATCACAAGTTCTTCCGATTTTGAAGTGCGTGTGGCCGACCTTGCCCCTTGCCCCGAACTGAAGGTGAATCTCATCGGCAACGGCACCATCACCGTCGACGACATCCGCGCAACAAAGCTTTCTGCCAAACTATCAACCGGCAACGGCACCCTCAATCTCAGCGGCTCTGTGCAGGAAGCAACCTTCTCAATGATAGGCACCGGCACTATCCAGGCCGACCGGCTCAGATCCGGCAAGGTCAACTGCCATATCATGGGATCCGGCACCATCGGCTGCTGGCCTCTCGATAAGCTCTGCGTAAAGGGAATAGGCTCAACAAAGATTTATTACAAAGGCGAACCTAAGGTGAAGAAAAATGGTGGAGGCAAGCTCTTCCAGATTCCGGAAGACGACTACGCATCTGCCGATTAATTGACAGCATTTGGATATTAAAAAAGACCGGACTCCGGGAGAGAGCGAAGAGAATCCTCCCATGAAACTGCGCACGGCGCGCACTATCAAATGGAACACCATCGACCGCGTGGCTTCCCAGATAGTGTACGCCCTTGTTGGTGTTGTCCTGGCCAATATCCTCTCGCAGGAAGACTTCGGTCTTGTGGGCGTTTTGCTAATATTCCAAGCCTTCGCCACAATACTGACCGACAGCGGTTTCGGAGCCGCCCTTCTGCGCAAGAAAAATCCTACCGACGCCGACTATTCCACCGTATTCTGGTTTAACCTCGCAGTAAGCCTCCTCCTCTATTGTCTGCTCTGGGCTTGCACCCCTCTGATAGCGAAAGCCTTCCACGACTCACGCCTCATACCTCTATCCAAGGTGATGTTCCTCGCCTTCATCATCAATGGCCTTGCCATCGTGCAGACCAACAAACTGATGAAGCAGATGAACGTCCGTCCGCTTGCCATCGCCAATACAATAGCCCTAATCCTATCCGGAGCAGCCGGAATAGCCATAGCCCTGGCCGGAGGCGGTGCCTGGGCCATTGTCTGGCAGACCGTCCTTCTCGCTGTCCTGAAGACTGCCATAATATGGATCCAGGCCAAATGGCGACCGGCCCTGGAGTTCCGCATCGCCTCACTGCGCGAGATTTGGGGTGTAGGCGCAAGCGTACTCTCCTCCTCCATGCTCAATACCCTCTGCCTACAGCTCTACAACATCGTCATCGGCGCCTACTACAAAACCCTCTCTGCCCTCGGCATATACACCCAGGCCGATAAATGGAGCAAAATGGGCAGCGCATCTATCTCACAGATCCTGACCGCCTCCTTCGTGCCCCTGCTCGCCCAAGCACAGGACGATACTCCCACCTTCCACCGATACCTGAAGAAAATCGACCGATTCACAGCCTTCATCCTCATGCCGGCCCTCGGCGGCATGGCAGCCATCGGAGCTCCCCTCTTCCACACCCTCTTCGGAAGCAAATGGGACGCGGCAATCCCTCTTTTCCAGATCCTCTGCATCCGAGGCATATTCGTAGTCATCACCTCCCTCCACACCAACTACCTGCTCGCCCTCGGCAAATCGCGCCTACTCATCATCACCGAAGCCATCAAAGACACCCTCATGATCATAGCCATACTCTGCACCGTATGGTACGACAGCCTTGAGCTACTCGTCTGGGGACAATTTGCCGCCTCCGCACTCACCCTCCTCATAGTGGCGGCCATCACCGCCCGCGCCACCGGCTACCCCCTTCACTCCATGCTGCGCGACTTCCTCCCCTACACACTCATCGCCGCCCTCATGTGCGGCATCTGCCTCCTGCTCGGCAGCCTCATCCCCGCCCTACCCCTCGTCAGCCTCATGGCCCAGCTCACCGGCGGCTTCGCCATCTACCACCTCCTCTGCCACCTCCTCCACCTCCCCGAACTCCCCGAAGCCACCACCTACCTCCTCGGCCGCTTCCGCCGCCCCTAATCCCCACCCTCACCACTCCCCCAGACTATCCCCACTCCC
>CAZPQD010000031.1:0-27790 GCA_964588625.1 uncultured Sangeribacter sp.
GCGCCAAGCTGTCTCCGGCTCCAAAAACGGGATATTCCTGACCGAAAAAGCCATTAAAAACCGCCGCAAGATTACAGAAGCCATCAATATTGCGACCGGCAAGGCAAGGGAAGGGATAACGGATGAGGAATACGAACTCGGCATCAAATTCCTCAAAAAAATCCATTCAAACCTATGATTTATTCTTTACTTGTCGGAGGAATTCCGATGGTGTCATCCCTGTCTGTTTCTAAGTCCCCGTTCCCCAAAATGTTAACGCAGGGGGAACGGAGCTAAAATCAGTGTGTTTTAGCGAAGAACTCCCCTCCCCCGACAATCCCACCGGCATATGCGCTTATCTGAGGAACATCTATGTGCGTGAAGCATTCCGCAAGCATGGGTTGGCACACAGGATGGTCTCACGCCTTATTGCTGAGGCGAAGAGCAGGAATTGCGGGAAAATATATCTTGAGACAACCGACGACGGGCGTCCGGTCTATCACTCCCTTGGCTTCCGCGATCTTCCGGATATAATGAAATATCCTTTCACCTGAATCGAAGATTCCGCAGCTGCCACTTGATATCAGAGCGCATTATCCTTAGAATGATGCATGGTCATGTGAGTGGGTGATGTTTCCGGATATGGAAAAGATTTGCTATCTTTGCGGTGCATATTAACCTAATCGAACCAAAGACATGACTTCATTCAGCGCAATCAAGAATCTATTGGAGCACGACCGCTCCGTGCGACGCTTCGATCAGAACCATCCCATCACCCATGAGTCGCTTCTCGATATAGTGAGCCTTGCCGGTCTTTGCGCCTCAGGACGCAATCTGCAGCCTCTGCGTTATCGCATCGTGGAGACTCCGGAAGAGTGTGCACGCTTCTTTCCTCTACTCAAATGGGCGGGCTATCTCACCGACTGGGAGGGTCCCAAGGAGGGTGAGCGTCCTGTGGCTTATCTGGTGCAGTGTCTTGACACTCGTCTCACCCAGGCTCTGCTCTGCGACGATGGCATACAGCTTCAGGCCCTGACGCTTGGAGCAACGGCTCTCGGCCTCGGAGGGTGCATAATCAAATCGTTCAATATGCCGGAGGCCAAGAAAGTGCTCGGTCTGCCGGAATATATGAAACCGCTCTATGTCCTTGCACTCGGCTATCCCGTGGAGAAGGTGGTGCTGGAACCGACCGACGGCTCCCTTGATGCTGACATCCGTTACTGGCGCGATGCCGAGGGGGTGCACCATGTGCCTAAACGCCCCCTGTCCGAGCTTATCATCGGGAGGGACGGAGAGTGAACGGAAGTTTCATTGCAATAGACCTGAAATCCTTCTATGCTTCGGTGGAGTGTGTGGAGAGAGGACTCGACCCTCTCGACGCATGCCTCGTCGTGGCCGATGCCTCCCGCACGTCGAAGACCATTTGCCTTGCCGTCTCCCCGGCTTTGAAGGCTCTCGGCACCGGGGGACGCCCCAGATTGTTTGAGGTGGAAGCAAAAGTGAGGGAGTTCAACCGCAGCCGTGGCCATCGGGGACGATCTTCTTCAGGAAAGGAACTGGCTGCCGATCCTTCACTCGACGTGGATTTCATTGTGGCTCCCCCCAGAATGGCCCTCTACATTGACTACAGTACCCGCATCTATCAGGTGTATCTCCGCTATGTCGCCCCTGAGGATATACACGTCTACTCAGTAGATGAAGTTTTCATCGATGCTTCAACCTATCTCTCCACCTACAAGATGACGGCGCATCAGCTTGCCATGACCATGATACGCGACGTGCTTGCCACCACCGGCATTACCGCCACAGCCGGAATCGGCACCAATATGTATCTCTGTAAGGTGGCCATGGATATTGTGGCAAAGAAAATGCCACCCGATCCTGACGGTGTGCGAATTGCCGAACTTGATGAGGCCTCCTACCGCCGAAAACTCTGGAGCCACCGACCGCTGACCGATTTCTGGCGCGTAGGCCGGGGAATAGCTGCGCGTCTTGCCCCTTACGGAATCTTCACGATGGGCGACATCGCACGCCATTCATTGCAGGATGAAAGCCTATTCTTCAAACTCTTCGGGATTAATGCTGAGTTGCTGATCGATCATGCATGGGGTTGGGAACCGGTGAGTATGGCGGAAGTTAAGGCATATCGGCCCGAGACACATTCGCTCAGCAGCGGGCAGGTGCTTCACGAGCCTTACACCGCCGACAGGGCACTGACAGTGATGAAGGAGATGACCGATTCGCTGACTCTGGAGATGGTCGCAAAGGGTGTGGTGACTGATCAGTTCACACTCACTGTGGGCTACGACCGCGAATCCTTCTCCGACCCTCATGTCCGGAATGCCTATATCGGGAGCATCCACATCGACCATTACGGGCGCAAGGTTCCTGCACATGCGCACGGCACAGCCAATCTTCCCCGGCGCACATCGTCAGCGAGGATGGCCATGGCTGCCCTTGAGCAGCTCTATCTGCGTATTGTCGACCCCCGGCTTCTCATTCGGCGCCTTAACATTTGCGCCTGCAACCTCCAAAGCGAGAAAGATGCCTCACAAAGTCCAAAGGCTGTGCAATTGAGCCTGTTTGACGATACGGAGCGAATGCGACTCGAGGAGGAAGCCAACTCCCGACGCCTTGAAAAAGAACGGCGCACTCAGGAGGCAGTGCTGCGCATAAAGAGCAAATTTGGAAAAAACTCCATCTTGCGTGGACTCAACTATGCCGAAGAGGCCACCCAACGCGACCGCAACCGCCAGATCGGAGGACATCACGAATAAGACTCCGTTCCACAAAAATGTTAACGCAGGGGTCACAGATGTGCTCCTGCGTTAACATTTTTTGGGAACGGAGCCTAAGGACACTGAATATGGGATCCGTCTTATTGAGGGCACACGACAATATCGGGCAGCAGAGAATCAACACTGCCGCCATCATCACTCTGAGTTTGAACCGCTCTTCAGACCTATTGTTATGTCTTTCCGTATCCATCTGCAGATACATCTTATGTCTTTACAATGAAATTGCATGGCATCTTGTTCATTTTCAACTCAAACGTTGAATTTTTGGGATATGTAATTTTTTGCTAAATTTGCGGGACATTCTCATCTATGTGTATATTACCTTCAGAATACTAAGTTACATCTTTTTTTGACACATCATGAGCAATTCCTCTGATCCACACGATGATTATTCCGATATCATCGACTTGCCGAGACCGACAAATTCAAAATACCCCCGTATGCCGAATGCAGCGAGGGCAGCTCAGTTCGCACCGTTTGCCGCCCTCGATGGTTTGGGGAAATCGATTGAGGAAGCGAAGAGCCCGCTTCCCCGCAGTAATAAATTCAGGGGATGACAACCCTGATTCCCTTTATCGTCCTGAAGTCATTTTCCAAAAATGGATTTGATGATCATGTGGCCTATCTTGCGCTCCAGACCTGCCTTACTCGTAGGGATGCCCGTCTTGCGAGCGAACTGCTGCTTGGCCTGGGTCACACCCAAAGCCCTTTTCCATGAGAATGACACACCGGGTATTTTCATGACGGATAAGTTTTTCTGTTTTTGATTTTACAAAGGAGATTATTAATTTGACAGAATAATATTCAGTCTTTTATATTGACCAAGGAGGGACACCGGCAGGTATTGGCTGTTGCGGTGTCCCTCCTTGGTTATATATACCTGTAGGGTTCCAAAGGTAAATCCAGATAGGTCTTTTTTCGATAAGAGTCAAATCAATACATCGGATCGAATGGTTTCGACACCTTTAGATGAGAAGTGACGTCGCCAACGAGGTTGGAGGTGTTTGATGTGTCAAGTTTGAGCACCTTTGCTCCCTTCTTGAGGTCGCACTTGCCCAGATCCACGTAGTAATATCCGGGGTTGGTCACAATGTCGAAATAGTATCTTCCGGCAGCGGGCACCGCGTAGCTTCGCCATTGTGTGGAGCTTACGTTGGGTTCGGTCTCGATCTCGTAGGTGTAAGGCACACAGGATGTGACGAGTATGCTGCGAGTGATGCTGACGGCGAGATCGGTGTCGGCAGTCTTGGAGACATGATGTGCGAAATAGTTGGCCCTCACACAGCGGTCGGGAGAAGATACAGTGCCGGGAAGCATGTGCACACCGCCAATCTTTTCCCAATAGTTGATGATGGCAGACATTGCCGGCCATTGCGGGTCATTGGTCATTGCCCGGATATCTCCCGGATCATAGATCTTGACTTCTCCATTGTCGAACTCCAGATAGGCAGTCTTGCCGGAAGCATCGGTGATACCCCAGTGAAGTGTCGAGACAGTACCTCCGTCGAAGGTGGCACCTCCGATCTGGAAATTATGTTCCTTAAGTTTGGCCACCACTTCATCAGTAGTCGCAAAGTTGTCGAGCATCCATGCCACGAACACTGCCAGAGAAATCGGAGGTTTGCCGTTGGATTCCGGAGAATTGTAGACAGTACCCTTGCAGAAGAGACCGTTGATGACGAGGCCCTTCTCGTTCATTCCTTCAGTCACACCGCCGTCATAGCCTACGGCATAGACAGCGCCATATTTCGAGGTCCACTCCACGCAGCCCGGACGATTGTCGCCTTTTTTGGACATCCCGGCAGGATAGACATAAATATTGGTAGGGATGGGAGTCTTCCAGTCGAGCGAACGACCCACGACAAAGAGGGAATCCTCACCTTCATACAGCACGCGGGTGCATGCATCGGAAGTGAAACCATGGCCTGCCATCATGGCAGCCACCGCTGCCGAAGCAGCCAGACATCTGTATTTTTTCATAGTCTAAGAAAATTCAAAAGAATGAAACAAAAAGCAATATATCTACAAAGGAACGCCAACGACAGAACGACATACTCCGCCCCTTGACTTCCATAACCCAATAACACACCGAACGCCCCCAGTGTTCGCCCATCCGACACCAAACAAAGAATTTAAGGTGCTGTGCCACTATTAAGACACAACACCTTTAACATTCTTACCAGCGCTTTACGGTGGTGCGCATGGCGAGGGTGATGGCTTCGCCGGTGAGCATGAACTCGGCGAGTTTGTAGTGGCGGCTTCCCTTTCTCTTTACTGTGCCGCCCGCTTTGTCGGCAGTGTTGAGGAGCTTGCGGCGGAAATCCCAGTCTCCAAGATAGGTGGCGGCTCCCATTATGAAGGAGGTGCCGGAAGGACTCATGCCATTCATTATGACTCCGGCGTCGATGTCGAAGGCAAGTTTCGGCGATTTGTCGAGATATTCCCTTACGGCTCCATATCTCCCGGTTTCATCAGTGCGGCAGAGCACTTTCTTAGTGAGGATATACTGTTCGCGGCCGAAGGGCTCGTTGATGGAGGCAAGGCAGGTGCAATTCAGGCCAGCGTAGGAGCCGCAGGGTGGCTGGCGTTTACCCGAGGCATAATAGCGTGAGATGAGCAAGCCTGTCCTTGGGTCAAGCCATTTCGTTCTTGTCAGTTCGCTCCAACGCTCCACCACGTCACTGTATTTTCCATCGTAGAGTCTGGAATAGATGGTGAAGGCCAGCGGAGTGAACATCATGTCGGGGAAGAACACTATCTTATTGGGGAAAGAAGGTAGATTCATATCGCGGCTCGCCATCATTCTGCGACAAAGTGCATCGCAGATTTTATGGTAGAGCGCATCGTAACGCCCGTCACCTCCAGTGAGTTTATAATGTCCGATCATCCACGCAAGGATACTGAGGTAGGTCATATGGCTCTTTCTGCCATCAAGCGACTCAATGGCATCCTCGCGCCACTTCATCGTGTCATAGAGCTTGATGGTGGGAGTCAAAGCAATGTCGATCAGCACCGGCATCTTCTTCAGGTTCTCCTCGCGCATCTCAGGATAGATGAAGGCAATATTGGAGAGAGAAGCCACAGTCATCGAGATAGCGTAGTAAGCCCACTGACCCTGATATTGTCTCCCGATAGCCTCCGGCATCTTGTTGATCAGCGCTTCCGGGTCAACCATCACCTCCTTGCAGAGCCACTCAAGGCGCTCGAGGATATCCTGCTTCTCCTCTTTCTCATAAAAAGGATGAGGAGCATTGGGATTCCAGCCAAGTTCAGGCACGCGCTCCATATTTTTCAGAGCTACAGCCGCCTTCATCACCATAGGCAGATAGCTGCCGAAATTCAGCATCATCGGCATCATCTTTCTCACCGAACCGGGAGAGAGTCTCCGGGAGAGACCAAACAAATTATTTTTCATCTGAGAGAAGTTTTCCTTTGAGAGTGTTTTTACTTTCTTATACCATTCCAGCGTAAAGGTAAATCCCCAAGGTCTTATGTCTGATCTATTTCTTCTGTGGGGGATTGCTGTCAGGTCGAAACAGATGTTGGAGATTGTTGTAGGCCTCCAGGTATTTGCGGCCTGCGGGGACGGGACGTGGAAAGTGCTGAAGATGGATCTGTCGGTTGGAGAACCTATCAACATATTGAATGGCTATTATGTAGGAGCGGTGAATGCGGATGAAGCGGTCGGCAGGAAGCTGAGCCTCTATCTCCTTCATCGGTATCTGAGGCACGATATTAGGTTTATCTTTCCGATATATCTTTACATAATTGTCCATTGCCTCAATCACAACTATATCCTTAAGGTCGACGACCACATTCTTATAATCGGCCTTTAATGTGATGGTTCCGGCAGACGATTCCTTCTCCTCATTCCGCATAAACCGTTTGGCTTTCTCCATAGCTTTTTCAAACCGGGGATAGAATATGGGCTTATGCAGAAAATCCACAGCATCCACATTGTATCCTTCCAATGCATAGCTGGCATAGGCAGTTGTCAGGATAAGGCAGGTCTCCTCCGGCAATTCTTTCGCCAAGGTTATTCCATTGTGAGAGTTCATCTCTATGTCAAGAAAGACTATATCAGGCTTTTCCTCCAATATGCATTCCATCCCTTCCACTGGAGAGGTGAAACATTTGAGATCCAGATTCCCATATCGTCTGCAATATTCGCTGATTATGCTGAGAGCGATCGGCTCATCATCTATGGCCACACATTTGATGGGTGTCATAATTCAATAGTAAGTTTAACGTGATAGGAAACTCCGTTGTCAGCAATCTCAAGGCTATGGTTGCCGGGATAAAGAAGGGAGAGGCGCTTTTTGCAATTCTTGATCCCCAGATGTTCCCCTATGCGTTTGGCCGGAAAGATATGGTTTGAGGTGGAAAACGTCAGCCGTCGGCCCCTCTCATGCAGATCGATGGTTATATCGCTATCCTGCACGGAGGACACACCATGTTTGAAACAATTCTCCACGAATGTGACCAGGAGCATGGAAGGCACCTGCAGGCCGGCAGTCTCCATATCTATTTTGAGTGCCACGGAGGTCCTTCCGTTTAATCTCAATGATTGCAAATCCACATATTGTCTGATATAATCCGCTTCCTCCTCAAGAGCCACGAAATCATGATGCGAGGTGGTATGGATGTAACGAAGCATCATGATGAACTTCTCGAGTGATTCCATAGCCTTCTCATCATGTGTGAGGAAGAGGCCGTAGAGGGAGTTGAGGGTATTGAACATGAAGTGTGGCTTGATCTGAGCCTTGTAGAGCTCAATCTCAGCTTTGTCCCGTTCTGCTTCCACGGCTTGACGCCGTGAGCGCTGCAGGTTGGTCTGAGTAAGCAGTCCAATTGCGAAACTGAATGCCTCCACAATCATGAAGAGTGACCATACCGCCTGCTGATACTGGAGCACAGCGGGAAAAATCCGTATTATCCCTTTATCATGGATATTGGGTTCAGGGTGATAAAGGGTGATATTGGAGAGTCCGTAAGTTATGCCGAGGGATATGACGATCAACCCTATCCCCATCCATCTTTTAGCTGAGTCTCGAAACAAAAGCGGGACTGTCATAAGTCTGTTGACAAGATAGAGCAAATATAGCCAGCCCACCACCGTGATGACATACCATTGGAAAGAATGAAACCATCTTTCCATAGGAAATATCATGATCATCACCGGCAGTACGACTAAACAGAAGGCGAGGTCGATGTATTTTGGCAAGTCACGCATTGTCTGAAATAGTTTTATCACGTGACAAATTTAGATATTTTTCACTTATCTTCCCCGTTGACTCTCCTGCATTCGCCACGACTTTGCCGCCGTTGGCCAATTAATCGCAATTACCCTGTGCTGCCGATGAGGTTTAATACTTATTTTTGCGTGATTTCAAGTCGCTAAGTTGACAAAATAAAGTCACTAAGTTAAGGAAAAAGGAAATGACAGTAAAGACGTTTATTGACCGGCCTATTCTTGCTGGAGTGATCTCGGTGCTTATCGTGATTGTCGGCATCATTGGGTTGCTACGCCTCCCTATAGAGCAGTTCCCAAGCATTGCGCCTCCCACAGTGAGGGTGCAGGCCACGTATACGGGAGCAAACGCAGAGACAGTGATGAAGAGTGTGATCGTTCCCCTTGAAGAATCCCTAAATGGAGTCGAGGACATGATGTATATGACCTCCACAGCCTCCAATACAGGAGTGGCGTCCATCTCAATATATTTCAAGCAGGGCACGGATGCAGATATGGCTGTGGTAAACGTGCAGAACCGTGTGGCGTCTGCACAAGGATTGCTGCCAGCAGAAGTGACAAAAAGTGGTGTGACAGTCAGGAAACGCCAGAACAGCACGCTGAAGTCCATAACCCTGTATAGCCCTGACGATCGCTATGATTCCAAGTTCCTGACCAACTACATGAAGATCAACATCGAGCCTCAACTCTCTCGCATAGCGGGAGTGGGCGAAGTCAATATCTTCAGTGCCGAGTACGCCATGAGAATATGGCTTGACCCAGCTAAGATGTCGCAGTATGGGCTCGTGCCTTCCGACATTGACAAGGTGCTTGCCGAGCAGAATCTTGAGTCGCCGACAGGAACATTAGGGGCCGAATCCACCAACACGTTTCAGTATGTGCTCAAGTACCGGGGACGATATGAGGATGCAGCCGACTATGAGAACCTTGTGGTCAAAGCTTTGCCCGACGGGAGCGTGCTGCGGCTCAAGGATGTTGCCTCTGTTGAATTAGGCTCTGTGAATTACTCCATGATAAGTGAGACCAACGGCCATCCGGGTGCCAATGCAATGATAGCCCAGACAGCAGGATCGAATGCAAATGAGGTAATCACGGAGATAGACAAGACGCTCGATGAGCTAAGGAGCCGACTCCCCGCCGGAATGGTTCTTACAGACATTTCCAGCACAAAGGATTTTTTGGACGCCTCCATTGGAAAGGTGGTTGAGACTCTTGTCATTGCCCTGATACTCGTGGTGTTGGTGGTGTATCTTTTTCTTCATGACTTCAAGGCTACCCTTATCCCGGCTCTTTCGATCATCGTTTCCCTCACGGGCACCTTCGCGTTCATCTATGCCGTAGGCTTCACACTGAATATGCTGACCCTGTTCGCCATAGTGCTTGTGATTGGCACTGTGGTCGACGACTCAGTGGTGGTGGTGGAGGCTGTGCAATCCAAGTTTGACAGTGGAGAATCGGATCCTTACAAGGCCACTGTGTCGGCAATGGGAGGTCTGTCAGCCGCTCTGATCACTACCACTGTGGTCTTCATGGCTGTCTTCATCCCTGTTTGCTTCATGGGAGGAACCTCCGGCACATTCTACCGACAATTCGGACTCACCATGGCGGTGGCGGTCGGTATTTCCCTGGTGAATGCCATGACTTTATGTCCGGCTCTGAGCGCATTGCTCATGAAGCCTTCAAAAGACATCCAAAGCAAAGATGGGAAATCCTCCTTCAAGACCCGGTTTCGTTATGCCTTCGATAAGTCTTTTGTAACCGTTGTAGGTCAATACAAAGGAGGTCTGAAATTCCTGTTCCGGAATAAATGGGTGGTGACAATGCTTTTCGTCATGTCGGTAGCGGGGCTTGTGTGGCTAATGTCGACCACTAAGACCGGCCTTGTGCCACAGGAAGATATGGGCACCATTAGTGTCAACGTGCAGGTGGCTCCGGGAAGCAATCTCGCGGAGACTGAAAAAGTGATGGATGAAGTGGAGGACGCCATCAAGGATATTCCCGAGATCACCATTTATTCGCGCGTCACCGGAAAGAATGCACGCCATGACCAATCGGCATCCGCCGGCTCCTTCAGCATTCGTCTGCGGGATTGGAGCGAGAGAAAAGGCTCGGAACATGACATTAACTCCGTGGTCAAGGAGATTTATCGCTGCACAGCTGGAATCTCCTCAGCCCAGATACGGGTGTCGCAGGCTCCGATGATCTCAGGCTATGGTGCCACCAGCGGTTTTGAGCTCTATGTGCAGGACCGTTCGGGCGTTTCCACCGACGAGCTGCTGCAAGTGACGCGCACATTTATCGAAGCACTGAATAAGAGGCCTGAAATATCACGTGCCTACACAACTTTCGATACCCGTTATCCTCAATATATGGTGGAGGTGGATGCAGCCAAGTGCCTCCAGATGAATGTCTCCCCCGCGGATGTACTCAACACTCTCGCAGGGTATGTTGGCGGCAGCTATTCCTCCAACCTCAATCGGTTCACCAAACTGTATCGTGTGATGGTGCAGGCTGACCCGGAAAGCCGTCTTGACGCAGAGTCGCTTAAGAAAATGCAGGTCCGCACCTCGTCCGGCCAGATGGCCTCCCTTGACAATTTCATCACCCTGACGAGAGTATACGGGTCAGAGAGTCTGTCGCGATTCAATCTTTCCCCTCTATTTCCGTCTATGGGGAGCAAGGAGAAGGGTATAGCTCCGGAGAAGCCATAAAGACCATCCGTGAAGTGGCCGATGCCACCCTCCCTTCCGGATTTGGATACGAGTTCGGAGGCATGTCGAGGGAAGAATCCTCTACGGGCAACATGACTGTCATTGTCTTCAGCCTCTGTCTGGCCTTCATCTATCTGATACTATGCGCCCTCTATGAAAGCCTCACCGTGCCGTTGTCTGTCATTGCTGCTGTGCCGATGGGTTTGATGGGAAGTTTTCTATTTGCCCGCTGGTGGGGACTCGAGAATAATATCTACATGCAGATAGGACTTATAATGCTGATCGGTCTGCTGGCAAAGACCGCCATCCTGCTGACTGAATATGCTTCTGCGCGCCGCAAAGAAGGTATGAGCCTTGTGGCTTCCGCCATATCAGCCGCCAAAGCTCGTTTCAGGCCGATCATCATGACTTCTGCCACGATGGTGTTCGGAATGCTTCCCCTGATGTTTGCCACGGGAGTGGGTGCCAACGGCAATATATCCGTAGGCGTCGCCACAGTGGGAGGACTTCTCTTCGGCACACTTGCCTTGCTCTTCATGGTGCCCGTCTTCTTCATTGTTTTCCAATATCTTCACGAACGAATCATGCCCAAAAGGAAGCGTTGAGGCACCTCTCGGGGAAGTTAAGACAACTCCCCCTGCTCATAAAAAAGAAGAGATTTTCCCATCCTAAAAAATCATAAATCGGGGATTAATCTGTTATTTAGAGTGGATCGGATTTTCGACGTCAATCAGGATGCCGGGGCTCCGACCCGCTTCTCCATTTCTATTCCATACCCACTTTATTTCTTGATTACCACTCGATTATATGAATGACTCCAAACCAGCCTTTGCAAAAAAGTATCTGGTGTTTCTTCTGATTTTCCTCGGAATGCTCTCGGCATTCGGGCCGTTTGTGACCGATATGTACTTACCGGTGCTTCCCGGGATGGCAGAGATTTTCAACTGCTCCACCTCCACGGCTCAATTAGGCTTGACGATGAGCCTTATTGGTCTTGCAGTAGGCCAGCTCTTTTTCGGTCCGCTGAGCGATAAGTATGGCCGGAAGTCGGTGCTGATCTCCTCGATGATATTATTTATTGTCTCCACCATTGTCATTCTTTTCTCCACAACGATGGAATGGTTCAATGTGTGCCGTCTCTTTCAGGGCATAGGAGGGGCTGGAGGAATTGTGCTGTCACGCTCCATCGCCACCGACTATTATTCCGGGCGCGAACTGGCCAAGATTTTGGCCATCATCGGAGCCATCAACGGGATTGCCCCGGTGGTATCACCCGTGGCGGGTGGACTCGTGTCTACCTTTACCGGCTGGCAGGGTATTTTCCTTGTGCTGCTCGGCATCGGATTGGTGATCATCGCCATGTGTCTCATCTTCCGGGAATCCCATCCTGAAGAGAAAAGAACCACAGAGAGTGTGCTGAAGACTTTCGCGTCTTTCCTCAAACTTTTCCGATTGCCGTATTATGTGGTCTACGTGCTCATGTACGCTTTCGGATGCGCCATCCTATTCGCCTACATCTCCTCGGCTTCATTCATCATTCAAAATCATTATGGATATTCTCCACTGATTTTTTCAGTATGTTTTGCCGTAAACTCCGTCTTCATCGGTATCGGTTCGGGTCTCTCGGTGAAGATAAAGAGTAGCCCTAAAGCGGCAATGGTTGGAGCCATAATCCTATTGGCCACATGCATTCTCCATCTCATCCTCTCGGGCATTCATGATGCCTTTGCGATCTATGAGGCATCGACCCTTCTGATACTGACCGGAGTTGGCTATGTATTCACATCCTCCACCACCCTCGCCATGTCGGAAGGAAGGGAATACGTGGGAAGCGCCTCGGCTATCTTCGGGGCCATGGGATTCCTTTTTGGAGGCATCGTCTCGCCGATTGTAGGCATCGGCAACATCCTACACTCCACAATGACTGCCATGCTCGTCTGCTCCATCGTGATCTTTATTCTGGCTATCTTCTCAATACGCCGAAAAATATGAAATTCTTACTGACTCTTTTTCTGGCTGCTTCCCTGACAAGCACCTTTGCCGACCGCACAGCTGCCTCTCCGGATATGAAGCAGACTGCCGGCAACTATTACTGTTATCCTTACATGGTGGAAGATCCTCCAGCCCTCACTGACGCTCCGGAAGGATATGAGGCATTCCATCTGGAACATTATGGCCGGCATGGATCGCGCCATCTCATCGGCGACAGCGACTATAACGTGCCTGTGGAATTACTCTCAAAAGCAGAGGGAGCCGGCAAACTCACACCTTTAGGCGAGAAGGTGTTGGCTCACGTGAAGCAAGTGGGCGATCAAGCTACCCTGCGTGATGGCGACCTCACCGACAATGGAGCGCGGCAACACAACGTCATCGGTCGCCGTATGGCAACCCGGTTTCCCTCTATCTTCCGACCCGGAGCCAATGTCGATGCGAAGGCTACAACCGTGATCCGTTGCATCCTTTCCATGCACAATGGCCTGAAAGGGATTATGGAGGTGGCTCCCGATGTCAATACCACTGCTGATGCAAGCCGCGCCGAAATGTATTATATGAATTTCGACGACCGGCAGGCATGGGCCGTCAAGGATTCGGCAGAAAAAAAGCTGATGAAGGAATTTGCCGCGCGCCATGCCAACAAGGGGGAATATCTGAGCAAACTCTTCACTGACCCCGACTTTGCGCGCGACAGTATCGGGGAAACGCTCTTCGAGCCTCTCTTCTACGTGCTTCAGAATGCTCAGAGCCATGAGGGACAGGACTGGCTCGCAGCAGAGGTCTTCACTCCGGAAGAGGCTCGCGAACAATGGCTGATCCGCAACGCGGGATGGTTTATTCACGGAGGTGATTCCAACCTCACGGAGCGTCGGATGCCCTACACCCAGGTAAAGCTGCTGCGCAACATTATAGAGAGCACAGATTCTGCCCTGCTCTCCCCTACTCCCGGAGCCAACCTCCGCTATGGGCACGACGGCATCGTGCTGCCGCTCATCACCCTTATGGATATTGATGGCTATGGCGAAGTGATAGATGATCTTGAAGAACTGGCCACCAAAGGATGGGCCGACTACGAACTTGTGCCGATGGCCACCAATGTGCAGCTCATCTTCTACCGTCCTGCGGGCACAACGCCTGCCTCCGCAGAAGAAACATTGGTGAAAGTACTCCTAAACGAAAAAGAAGCCACTCTCCCCCTCTCCGCCGTAAGCGGTCCCTACTACCGTTACTCCGACTTCCGCCGTCATTACCTCGACAAAATCGCCCCCTACGAGAAATAATCTCCCGTTCTCCCAACCAGCCCCTAAGGGCTCCATCTTCTCCGCAATAAATAACTTAATTTCGGCAATAAACTTGATTTATTGCCGAAATTAAGTTATTTTTGCAAAAAATTTCATTATACTAAGATGAGCACATCTGATATGATATGCAGTTATGCCCTCAGCAGGAATACGTTTTCGCTGAGTGAACTCGCCGATTATATACGGAGCCGGGAAGAGATTTCCGACTCAGGGTTATTGTGGCATCTCAAAAAGCTCATAAAACAGAATAAACTATCGCGGTTATCCCGCGGTCTGTATGGGAAACTCACAAAAAAGGAATTCATTCCCACTATTACCAATGAGCTGAAACAACTTTATGATCTGATATGCGCTGAATTTCCTCTCATTAATGTGGCTGTATATTCCGGACAGGACATCTCCTCTTTCCAACATCACATATCAGCTAACAACGCTTTGTATGTAGAGGTAACCAAAGAAGCTACCGAGGCGGTTTTTCATTTTCTTATAGATAAAAAGAAGAAGGCCTTTCACAGACCGGATATTAACTTCATGTACGATTATGTAGACCTGTCGGAACCTTGTATAATAGTAAAACCTCTTATTTCGGAGAGTCCTTTAAGGAAAACAGAGGGTGTTACTATGCCTACATTGGAGAAGATGTTGGTAGATCTAAATACAGATCCTGACTTTTACTATCTTCAAGGCTCCGAGGTTTCCTACATCATTGACTATGCCATCTCCTTGTTTCAACTGAATATTCCCAAAATGCTTCGATATGCTTCCCGACGAGGCATAAAGTCAAAAATGCTATCATTCCTGAAAAACGCCCCTGACCATGATTAAATCCGAATGCTTCACAAAAGAATGGTGCGAACAGATCTCCACCCGCCTCAACTATAAAGACACCCAACTTATAGAAAAAGTAGTAAGAGCTCTTTCTTTGCTTGAAATGCTTGTACAGTCAGGATGTCCCTTCCACTTCAAAGGGGGCACGGCAACAATGCTCCTGTTAGGCGAGGTGACCCACCGACTTAGCATAGATATTGATATTATCTGTCCTCCCGGAACTGAGATAGAAACCTACCTTTCAAACTTCAAAGAGTTCGGTTTTTCAAAAATTGAGCTTGTAGAACGCAAGTCCCCAGGTAAGGAAATACCCAAGAGTCATTCCAAGTTCTTCTATCAGATCTCCTATACTGACAAGACATCAAAAGAAGGCTACATACTCCTGGATGTTCTGTATGAAGAGTGTCATTATCAAAAGACCCTTTTAATACCCATCACCAGTCCTTTCATTGATATAGAGGGCGACCCGCTTAATGTGTTGGTTCCATCTGTTGATGACATTCTGGGGGATAAGCTAACTGCTTTTGCCCCTAACACTACCGGAATCCCTTATTACAAAAAGGATAAGGTATGTTCTGTAGAAATCATAAAGCAGCTTTATGACGTAGCAAGACTGTTTGATAAGGTCATAAACCTCGAAATCACCTCAAAATCATTCCATAGCATTGTCAAGGTTGAGATGGCTTACAGGAATATATCCAACCTTGATGCTGTCTTCGAAGATATCTTACAGACATCCTTACTCATTTCCACTCGAGGGAAAGCGGGGGAAGGCGATTTTGAAATTTTGCAAGATGGAATCAAAAAAATCAAGTCATTTATTCATACCTCGAATTATCGTATTGAAAATGCCATAATCGATTCTGCCAAAGCAGCTTATATCTCTACCTGCATTCGGAAAGGGTTGACCTGCATTGAAAAATACGATGGCGATATCCAAAACATAATGCATCTGGAAATAGCTCCTACTCTGACAAACAAATTGAATAAACTAAAACGAGTTCTTCCGGAAGCGTTCTATTACTGGGTTAAAACAAGTGAACTATTATAATAACTTAATTTCGGCAATAAACTTGATTTATTGCCGAAATTAAGTTTTGTTTTAAGCTCTCAAGTTACTTCAGGAGGCTTTGAAATTGAAGATGGGGCGGATGATGGCGTCGATGCTGACTGTGTCGCAGATATTGGCGATGATCTCTGCAGCCGGCTTGTAGACCATCGGTGATTCATCGCGGGTAAAGTCGTTGACCGATTCTGAATAGATTCCCTCCATGGAGGCCTTGAAGTCATCCATCGTGATTTTCTCGTAAGCCTGCGTGCGGCTCAACACTCGGCCTGCGCCGTGAGGTGCCGAATAATTCCAGTCGGGGTTTCCCTTGCCGGTGCAGATAAGCGAACCGTCGCGCATGTTCAAGGGGATGATGCATCGCTCCCCCTCGGCAGCAGAGATCGATCCTTTGCGGATAAAGTTGTCGTCGCTGATATAGTTATGCACCGCCTCAAACTCCTCCCCGACAGCCACCGAGGGGAAGAACCTCAGCAACAGGAGCGAGATCAGTTTCCGGTTGAGCACAGCCCATCGCTGGCATATTCGCATATCGTGGAGGTAATTCTCACGGGTCTCTCCTTCCACATAGCAGAGGGCCTCCGGCAATGATGGCCGGGCTTCCTGCCGCTCCTTGCGCATCTTCTTGATGACGCCCTGCAACTCCGACCTGCGTCCTACCGCCTTATACTCCTCGATAGTCCGCTTGATGAGCTGCTCAAACTCATCAGCACCTTCAGTGAGATGCCTGATGGCCTGAGCCTGATAGATCTCAGCCACCTGCTTGCCGAGATTGCGCGATCCGGTATGGATCACAAGATACACATTGCCGGCTTCATCCTTGTCGAGTTCTATGAAATGATTGCCACCACCCAGCGTACCGATCGACTTATTGATACGTCCGGAGTCCTTCAACTGACGGTAGCAACGGAGCTCCGTCACGAGCTGCTTGACTTCGCGATAGATCTCCATCTCCTCATTCACCAAAGGCTTGAACCCAAACCTTTCTTCACGTGCAAGCTTACCCGAAGGCACATTGGAGCGGATATGTTCGTGGAAGGCATGGAAATCGATGTCGGAAATCTTTCCGAGGTTGAGCACCCTCATTCCGCACCCTATGTCCACCCCCACGATGTTGGGAATCACCTTGTCGCCAAGGTCGCCCGTAAAACCGATCACACAGCCCGCCCCGGCATGCACGTCGGGCATGATGCGTATCTTCTTGTCGGAGAACACATCGATGGAGAGCAACTCCTTTATCTGCTCCAGAGCATTCCCCTCGATATTGTCAGTGAAGATCTTCACATCGTATCCATCAATAGTTTTCATACCATTTCTTGATTAGATATTTTCAGTATTCGCCCGCAAAGGTATAAACCCCCTCCGCAACCAAACTGCGCAGCAAAAATAAAACTCTCTTGTCTCACTTCGTGATACAGCTCAAAAAAAGTGACAAATAATGAGTGACAAGTGACGAGTGAGTAGTGATGGGTAAGTAGTGACGAGTCAACATCGCTGCGCGACGTTAGGGCGGACCGAGAGGAGCGCTCTCCCGAGCGCTTCGCCCCCCCCCGCAATGTCCCTGAAGTCCTTAATAACCTTAAGAATCCTAATGTCCCAACCGTACCACCAAGTCACCTGAAGCTCTCAGGAGACCACTTCTAAAATCCTCCTACAATCTCCAAAATATCCAGTTTTATCCACTGTACTGGATAAAAAAGTACGTTTTTTATCCAGTACAGTGGATTTATTGGATAAAATTAGCTATCTTTGCCTCACAAAATAGGAACGCAATGAAAAATATTATCCTTAATCAAAGGGCTGAACGCGATGAACTGCTGGGGCGCCCCTATCAGCAACGTGACAGCAAATACAAATTTGAGCAATTGCTGTCGAATCCATTGATCAAACTGATTACGGGGCCTCGACGTGTAGGCAAATCTGTATTCGCGTTGCTCCTGCTGCAGGGTAAGAATTTTGCATACCTCAATTTTGATGATAACCTGTTACTTGAAAACTGGGATGAGCCACTGGTGATGCAGATGCTTGAAGAAGTTTATCCAGGATACGATTACCTCTTACTTGATGAAATCCAAAATCTTCCAGACTGGGATTTATGGGTAAACAAATTATATCGGCGAGGGAAAAACCTGATCATCACAGGAAGTAATGCAAAAATGCTTAGCAGCGAAATGGCCACGGTGTTGACTGGCCGTTATCTACAGATTGAGATGTTGCCATTCAGTCTTGGCGAAACAATGCGTTGGAAGAAGATAGATTTTGAAATGACTGAGCAAACAACAGAGGCTAAGGTATTGGCGGATGATTATTTACGCAACGGAGGTTATCCCGAGACAATAGAGGCCAGAAGCATAACCAAAAGCTATCTTTCCACTTTATTTGATTCCATTCTATTGAAAGACGTTGCCAAGCGACATAAAGTAAGGAACACCACCGACCTTTATAATCTTGCCAACTACCTGCTCTCCAACTTCTGCAATCCTATTTCCTCTAATGATCTCGCCACAGAATTAGGTCTCTCCAGCGTAACGACAACAAAAAAGTTCTGTGAATACTTAGCCGAACCCTATCTGTTCTTTTACCTTCCCCGTTTCAACAACAAGATGAAACTGATGAAGAAGGCCCCCACCAAAGTATATGTGGTGGATAATGGATTTGTGCAGAGTGCAGCTTTTAATCTTAGCGAGAATCTTGGTAGATTGCTGGAGAATCAAGTGTTCATTGAATTGATACGCAGAGGCTACATTCCTGGTCAAACCCTATTTTACTACCGCACTCGCAACGACAAGGAGATTGACTTCGTTACCCGAAAAGGGGCAAAAGTTGAAGCACTAATTCAAGTATGCTATAATATGGCATCAGAGAAAACCCGAAAACGCGAACTTGATGCGATAGTGGAAGCAGCAGAAGAGTTCCATTGCGACAATCTTCTCATACTCACCAATGACACAGAAGAATTGACTGAATGGAAGGGCAAGAAAATAAGTATTGTTCCCATCAACAAATTTTAATCAGCAATGCAATGAAAGAATCGTCCATTGAAGCGGTCGGGAGACCGCTTTTCTCAGTCCGGTTAATCGGTAATGTTGTAGCAAGCTTGATGGCTCAAAAACGAAAAAACGGAGGCTGGCGCAATGCCAGCCTCCGTTTGCGTTGCTGAGTGTTTACAAGAGGATTAGTCATTTCATTTGATGGCTACCTTCTTCACGGTTTGTCCCTGACGGACTACGTAGAGGCCGGGGAGCAGCGTGTCGAGTGAGTCGCCAACGGGCAGACCATTGAGGTCGTAAACTTCGTACGGTTCGTCGTAGTTGATCTCGCCGATACCTACTCCGATGTTGGGATCCTGCGGTGCGTCGGTGCGGATCTCGAGAGTGCCGTTGGAACCGGCGGGAAGCAGCAGGGTGTTGCCCTGAAGCTTATCGATCATCTCCTTGCCGGCATACATAACGGATGTAATGTTGACGCCTTCCTTCGGATTGATGAAGATACGGGTGCCGGCGCCGTCGGTGCCGGTCTGGATCTGGGCACCGTCGAAGAGGGCAGCAAAACTGCGGTTGGTGGCGGTGCGGGCCTGGGCACGGCGTGCCACACGGCGCACAACCTGTGCGGGTTCTTCTTTTTCCTGGGAAGCAAGTTCCTGAGCTTCTTCGAGGGCGTCCTCCTTCAGCATATCCTGATATTCTGTCTCGGCAACGTTGGTAACCTCCACACCCGGATCAATAGATACGGGGATACGGTTCTGAATGCACTCAAACTTGCCCCACTGCGGTGCGTTGAGATAGGAACGGAAGCTGAGGGTAGGAACAGTCAGCGAAACATACCGCAGACGGATGTTGTCGAACGCACCATTGTCGGCAGCAGGCGCATCAAGGGCAGCACAGCTGATGTTGGAGAGCTTCTTATCGCCGCTGACGATGTTGGGGGAAACGTGTGTTGTTCCAGAGGGCATCGAAACAGAGATCAGACGAGGACACTCTATGAAAATATATTCTGCTATCGATTCCACTCTTTCTGGAACATTGGCAGCCACGAGACGACGGCAATGTCCAAAAGCCTGTACACCGATTTCTTTCACGCCGGAAGCGAACGATATATCTCGGATTGCAGTGCCCATGAAAGCATAATCTCCGATCTTAAGTACAGATTCAGGAAGAATCACCTCATCGAGCTCTCGGCACCAGTTGAACATTCCAGATGCAATTTCAGTAAGCTGAGTTGCACTGAAATCTACCTTCTCGAGGAGGAAGCAATGCATGAATGTATTTGCTCCTAAGCCCCCTGACATTCCGTACTCCCTGCCATCCTTTGCACCAAGATTGGAACCAGCAGTAATTTCACGCAGACCGTTACAGCTATCGAATGCTGATTCTCCAATCATCTCAAGGGCTTCAGGCAGACGTGTAATGGTAAGCCCCGGGCAGTTGAAGAACGCGCGACTTCCGATGAACTTGACAGTCTCAGGCAGTTCAGAGAGTTTAAGCAGCTGGCAGTTGGCAAAGGCGTAGTCGCTGATTATCTCAGTATTCGCAGGGAGTATAATCTCAGAGAGCAGAGAGTTCTCAAACTGCCCAGCAGGTATAGTGGTCACTTTCGTTACCTCACTCAAGTCAAGGCTCTGGAGTGCCACCATGTTCTCCTTGATGATACGGAGGTCATTCTCTGTAAGAGGACCGACAACCTTCATCTTAGTAACCTGCGACGGCATGAGGCCGGTAGTTGTACGGATCTCCTCACTGAGAGCATAATCTCCAGTCATGTAGATGATAACTTCAGATGTTCCTTCCTCAATGATATGGTCAATCTGCTTCCAGCGGGCATTCGTGGAATAAGTGTTCTTACGACCGACATTTACGATAAGTGTGAGTGCATCGTTCTGATCCTTGTTAATGGGGAAAGTCTCACTGAGAGCAGGAGGCGTATTGGCCTGAACTCGCATCACTTTCAGATTGTCGAAGCTAAAGGCATTTGAGTTTATGTCCTTAATTCCCTTACCTATGGTTAGCTTATGGGGGCGACCGCAGCTTCCTTCAGGCAGTGCTGTGACACCGTCAGGAATCTCAAGCTCAGTTATATTCTTTGAACTGAAAGCTCGTTCTGCAATTTCGTTGAGAGTGGAAGGAAGCTTCACAGCACTGAGTACATTATTTTCGTAATCCCAATCATACAATGCAAAAGCCTCGTTGCCAATTGAAGCAAGTCCCTCGGAGAAGTATATTTCCCTGAGCTTATTAGCCCTGAAGGCACCCTCGGGAATAGAATGAAGACCACAGCCGATTGAGAGACTTTCAATTGCCTGATTCTCAAAAGCACTGATTCCGAGTTCAGTCACGCTGTTTGGGAGGACTAGCTTTGTGAGACTGCCATTGGAGAATGCACTCCGCCCGATTGATTCAAGAGAGGAGGGAAAAGTCACATCATCCAAGGCACGACAGTTATTAAATGCAGACTCACCTATTCGTTTCAAGTTCAAGGGTAAGAAAACCTTATTAAGAGCGACACAGTCACAGAACGTGAAATCATCAATTGACTCAATTCCGCTCACAAGGACAGCCTTCTCGATTGCCTTGCAATTACGGAATGCCTCCCGTCCGAGCGAAGTCAGACCTTCGGGGAGTTCCACTTCTGTCATGGAAGTACATCCGTTGAAGGCAGATTCGCCAATCGTCTTGAGAGAAGCAGGAAGCTCTACATTCTCCAGTAGCTTGCAACCCATGAAAGCGTAATCACCGATCGTCTCCACCCCGGCAGGCAGGATCACGGAGTAGAGCTCGCTATTATTATAGAATGCATAAGCACCGATATGTGTCAGAGTAGAGGGGAGCTCAACTTCATCCCTAAACTTGAAGTCAAGTCCATAATTCACATAGTCACCTATTTGCGTCAGACCCTCCTCAAGTTCAATTGACTTGATCTTGTTGTTGCCTATGTAGGCCTGGCCATTACGATAGGGATTGGCGTAAAGGTTATCGAGTTTCACGTTAGCATACCAGGCCGACCAATCCTCGAAGTTCACTTTTTCAATGGATACATCCTTGAAAGCATCCGCTTCAACTTCTCGGACAGAGCCGGGTATAGTGAGTTGATTCAATATGTTCACATCGCGGAAGGCATTCGTTGTGATGACCTCCACTCCTGCCGGGATTGTGTAAGAACGATCCTTCACGGCAGCATAGATGAGCTTCTTTCCTTCGCCATCAAGCTGGGTGCCATCGGCAAGGATGGTGGTATTCTCCGGATCAAACCTTGTAACGATGTAATTGAATCTAAGGTTAGCAGAAGATAGATCCAACCCTTCAGGACAGAAAAATTGCACATTTTCACATTCTTCCCAAGGTTCATAGCTGTGCTTAAACGCGTCGTAAGCAATCTGTGTTTCGGGATTATAGATAACAACGAACTTCAAGCTCGAACAATACGCGAAAGCCTCAGTACCAATTGACACAACAGACTCTGGCACGACAAGCGACTGTAGACCCCAACATCCAGAGAATGCATATTCTGCAATCTCCTCAAGACCTTCAGGGATTACAACTGAGAGAAGTTTTCCGTCATTATGGAAAGCATATGCTCCGATTCGTTTGAGGGTAGACGGCAGGACGACATCTCCATTATAGCTGAGACCACAATTTATGTAATCCTTAATTTCAGTCATTCCTTCCTTCAATTCAGGAGCGTTTACCTGCAGACCGCCGGCGTATGCGCCACACTCCCGATAGGGATTTGAGTTAATATTGCCGAGACTCACGTTCTCATACCATGCAGTCCAGTCAAGGAAATTAACTTTGTTTATTCCCTTAAGGCCATTCGTCCCAGAGTCATAGAACTTAAAGGCATCGGCCTCTACTACTTCCACAGAAGCGGGGATAGTCAGCCTCTCGATGTTGCCTGCCGTCTTGAATGCATTTGATGTGATGGTGGCAACTCCATCAGGTATTGCATATGAGCCATCAGTGACGGCCGCATAAAGAAGCGTCTTACCTTTGTCAGTAAGGATTGTTCCGTCGGCAAGAATCTCAGTCGAAGCGGGATCAAAATACACTACATTATACTTGAACTGCTCAAGATTCTGTGAGGACAGATCCACACCCTCCGGGCAGAAGAACATAGCCTCAGCTGCGCTCCATTCATATCTATCAAATACATTCGGGGCAAAAATAATGTCAGGATTGCTCACGACAACATTCCTTAGCTGGTCACAATATGCAAATGCAATTCTGGATACCCGTGAAACAGATTTTGGCAGGAATAATGAGACCAAACCATTACATTCACTGAAGGCATCATCCCCTATAGAAACAACTGAGTTAGGAATGGAAAGCTCTTTAAGACTTCTGCATCCATGGAAAGTATATGTGAGGATAGAATTGACACCCTCAGGTATGTTAATTGATTTCAATGAACCGCAATAAGCGAATGCATGCTGCCCTATCTGGGTTACAGAATTAGGGATGTTGATTGTCTCAAGATTATTACAATTTTCAAAAGCCCTCTCCCCGATTGAGGTAAGCGAAGAAGGGAGAGTCATATTTCTCAGCGACCGACACCCATAAAATGTATAAGCATTGATTGAGGTGATATTACTCGGAAGCTCAAGAGTTGCTATGTTATGGCATTCTGCAAATGCACTTGCTCCGATGAACGTCACCGTTTCGGGAATCTTAACCGACGTAAGGCACTGTGCCCCATTGAAGGCATTGTCTCCAATGGAGGTGACAGTTTCTGGAATCACCAGATCTCGCACTTCCTCTCCGTTGATGTATAGAGAATGAGCTGATGAGAGCGGATTAGCATCTCCAGTATCAAAATGTATAGAGCAAAGTGACTCAATACTCTCATACTCTACCTTTGTCAAACCACCGCAGCCTCCGAATACATTGTAAGCAATTGACTTTACAGAGGCTGGAACAAAAAATGATGTTAGACTGCTGCATTCCGAGAATGCATACGGTTCTATACCTTCAATAGTGTTAGGAAGCTGTATAGAGGTCATTCCTGTACAATGCCAGAAAGCTCCTCCATTGATAAAGGAGACAGTGAATTCCTCTCCTTCGTACGTTACAGTCGGAGGGATAATCACATCGCCGTTCACGGAATTGCCTTCGCATATCCCAACGGTTCGTTCCTCCCAGCTGCGTATACCATACTTTATTGTCTGGCCCTCGTACTCATATGAGAACTCTTGGGCGAGCGCCGGGAGTACTGCCATGAGTACTCCAAGCAGCATTAGTAAGTGTTTTTTCATACCGAAAAGTTGTTACTGAATGGATTGTTATTGTTTTTTTGTTGCAAAGTTACTGTTGTAAGCTATACTTGTCAAAAGTCTTTTTGAGTCAAATCGTATCAATTAAGGTCATTTTGATTCAGATTGAACTATCCGTGTTTTTTCAGCATAGCACAGGATGCATATAGTGTGTAATAGACGGATGAAAAATTGTCGGGGCACAAAAAAGACAGACCCGACATCATTGTCGGATCTGTCTCATATTTAATTAGAATTTCGAATATTAGTTGCCGGTGGTGATGCGGATTGATACGCCTCCGTCAGGGTTGACGTTGATCTCGAGGGTTGTGCCGGCCGCGAGACGGATCTCGGGAGCACCGCCCTTCTTATCCTGACGACGGGGCACGGGGTTTACAGCGGCGGAACCGCCATCCACACCTGCCACAGCACGGCTGCTGTCGATGGGCTGAACGGGAGCAACCTCAATCTTGGGAGCCTCTGCTTTCTTAACTGCGGGCTTCGGAGCGGGCTTGGGAGCGGCCGGCTTGGCGGGAGCACCGGCAGCGGCTGTTCCAAACTGAACGATGGGCTGGTCGGTGGCCATCACGTCGCCATCCTCTACGAGGACTTTGGCGATGACTCCAGCACGGTCGGCGATGAGATTGTTCTCCATCTTCATTGCCTCATAAGTGAGGAGCACGTCGCCAACGTTTACGCTGTCGCCGGCCTTAACCTTCACTTCGAGCACAGTGCCACCCATGGGAGCGAGCATCTGCGGACCGTCGGCCACAACTTCACCGGCTGCAGGAGCAGCAGCTGCGCCTTCGCCTACGAACTCGATGAGGGGCTGATCTGTAGCCATCACGTCGCCTTCAGCTACGAGCACGCGTTTCACTACGCCACCCTTGTCGCAGGCAAGGTCGTTCTCCATCTTCATGGCCTCATACTTGAGGACTACCTGACCGGGAGCGACAGTGTCGCCAGCCTTGACGTTGATCTCAAGGATAGTGCCGCCCATGGGAGCGCAGAACACTTCGCCAGTAACCTCTCCGGCAGCTTCAGCAGCGGCCTTGGGCGCCTCGGCAGCCTTGGGAGCTGCGGAAGGATTGGCCTCATATTCAGCCTTGCGGAGGTTGGTGAGGAAGGTCTTGGCTACAGTGGGGAGGAGTTCGAGAAGGAGGAACTCTTCCTCATTGGAAGCGAGCTTCATGCCGCCGAACTTTTCGAGTTCGGGGTTGGCGGGTGTCTTATAGGAGTTTACGTCGTAAGGTTTTTCCTCGGGGCTGCCCGTGATCTGCTCGCGGAACTTGGGATCCACGGGCACGGGAGTCTGGCCATATTCACCCTTTACGAGGGAGATGAACTGATTGTTCTTATTGGTATAATCGGGATTGCCTTTGCGGCGGTCGACGGCGAGAGCCACAGCCTGCGAACCTACGATCTGGCTTGTGGGAGTCACGAGGGGTACCAGACCAGCGTCGCGGCGCACCTTCGGGATGAGGGCCATAGCGTCCTCGAGCACATCTTCAGCACCGAGGGCACGGAGGTTGGCTACCATGTTGGAATACATACCGCCCGGCACCTCAGCGTTCTTGACAAGCTCATTGGGCTTGGGCAGACCGAAGTAAGCCTCGATCTTGTGGCATGCGTCGAGGAGCTCCTCCTCACGGTTGGCCTTGGCAGCCTCAATGGCGCGGTCGAACTCAGCGTCGATCTCTGCGGGCATCTCCTTGAGAGCCTCATCGAAATCGCGGGGCCATTTATCTTTATTGAGGTCGAACTCAGCGAGCGACTTACGGGCGTCCTTGAGAGCCTCACGGATGCGTGCCACAGCTTCCATATCCACGTCAACCTCAACTCCCATCTTGCGGCAGAAGATGTCGATAAGCTCGATGGAAGGAGCAGCCGAACCGCCTCCGAACCACCAGATGTTGGTGTCGACGATGTCGACGCCCTGGATAATGGCTGTCAGCACTGCGGCAAGACCATAGCCGGGAGTGCAGTGAGTGTGGAAATCAACGGGAACACTCAGGGCAGCCTTCAGCTTAGGCATCAGGGAGTAGATGCGCGAGGGGCTTACGAGGCCGGCCATATCCTTGAGAGTGACCATCTTGGCACCGAGCTTCTCCATCTCCTTGGCCTTCTCCACGAAGTATTCGTCGGTAAAGATCTTCTCCTCTTCGGGAGTACCCTTCGGGTCGACAGTGTAGCAGACGGCAGTGTCGGCGATAGCAACATTGCCGTTGTAGCCGTCAAGGTCGTTGATCATCTTGATCGAACCCTTGATGTTGTTGATGTCGTTGAGGGCATCGAAGATACGCATCACGTTAAGACCATTCTTGATAGCCTCGCGGTAGAAGCCTTCGAGCACACTGTCAGGATAGGGTACGTAGCCAAAGAGGTTGCGACCGCGTGAGAGGGCTGAAAGTAGAGAAATTCCCTTCATCTCCTTGCTGCAAGCGCGGAGTCTGTCCCAGGGGCTTTCACCGAGATAGCGCATTACTGAGTCGGGCACGGCTCCGCCCCACACTTCCATAATGTAGAATTTGGCATCACGATAGAGGGGGAGAAGCTTGTCAATATTCTCCTGCTTCATACGGGTAGCAAAGAGTGACTGCTGTCCGTCTCTAAGAGTAAGGTCTCTAATTTTGAGTTTCATGTTTATTTGCGAATTTTGAAATTTAGTGTTTCTGTTTTTTTCTATTGAGCAACTAAGTTAGTCAATAATTCAGTATTGGAGAAATTTTTCTGCAATTTTTTTGAAATTTCTTATTTTCTCTCTTCCCGGACTCCTGTTTCGGCGTTCTCAGGCTCCTCCTCAATCGTGGTTTCGCAGAGCATTTCAATTACGCTTTTCCCGCTCAGGGGATGACGCCATTGAGGAGCAATCTCGGCCATAGGCTCCAGTACAAAGCGCCTCAGATGCATCCTTGGATGCGGGAGCTGAAGTGTTGGAGAGGCGTATACCAGAGAGTCGATGGCTATGATGTCAATGTCAATTTCGCGGTCGGCGTAAGAGCCGTCGGCTTTGCGGTGAGAGTCCGGTGATATATTCTTTTCTATTTTTTTGATTATAGAAAGAATCTCCTCCGGCTCGCGTGAGTCGGAGAAGATTGCAGCTGTATTCAGAAAGGAATTATCGGAGTCGAATCCCCAGGGATCTGATTTCACACTGTGGGCTACCTGCAGGGGGCCGAACTCACGCATGAGTCTGCTGACGGCGCGAGCTATATTGAGCTGCTTGTTGCCGAGATTCGAGCCTATCCCTACAATGACGTAAGCCATAGTGAATTATTGCGATCAGAGGGATTTCTTGACTGCCACTTCCTCGTATGCTTCAATGAGGTCGCCTTCGTGGATATCGTTGTAGCCTTGGATTGAGAGTCCGCAGTCATATCCTGCCACCACTTCTTTAGCATCGTCCTTGAATCGCTTGAGAGAGCCGAGTTCGCCGGTATAGCGCACTATGCCGTCGCGTATAAGACGTACTTTCGACGAGCGCTTGATTTTGCCGTCGCGCACAATGGCTCCGGCAATGGTGCCCACTTTTGATATTTTGTAGGTCTGGAGTACTTCGGCAGTACCGGTGATTTCTTCGCGTATTTCGGGGGCAAGCATACCTTCCATAGCGTCTTTG
>CAZPQD010000032.1:0-27538 GCA_964588625.1 uncultured Sangeribacter sp.
ATAACCCGGTATCTACCACTACATAGGGATTCATCCAAATCTCTAAGCAAGAGATAACTAAAAATACATCAGAAAAACGAAAGAATGAATAGGAAATCAGTCGTAGCTATCGGTGCTTCAATTGCAGTGATCCTTACATCGTTTATGTACTCTTGTGGTGCGGGAAGTTCAAGCCAGCTGGAGATCACCGGTAAGTCGAAAGATGCAGCGGCTCCTCAAAATGATACCCCATACCTTAAGGTATTCATTGAGAATTCGGGTAGTATGGATGGCTATATGTGTGATGGGTCTCAGTTGAAGGATGCTGTATATGATTATGTCAGCGACCTGAACCGTTTCACACGTTCTACTGACTTCTATTACATCAATAGCCAGATCATTCCTTATAAGGGTAATCTCAAATCTTACATTAAGGACCTGACTCCCGCTTCATTCCAGGCAGCCGGAGGCAACAGATCAAGCTCAGATATGGGAAGTCTGATTTCGGCTGTATTGAAGACGGTGAATGATTCCACAGTGTCAATCTTCATTTCAGACTGTATATTGGACCTCCCCGCTAAGGACGCCCAAAAATTCCTTACCAGTTGTGAGATTGAGATCAAAGATGAGATTATCAACGCACGAAAGCGCATTCCCAACCTTGGAGTGGAGATCTTAATGCTCTCGTCTGATTTCGAAGGAAAGTACTATTATCCGAATGGGGCTGTGGAGGCTCTCTCCGGAGTGAAGCGTCCGTATTATATGTGGATCTTCGGCGATAAAAACAATCTTGCCAAGCTAAATTCAAATGTACCTCTTTCTCAGCTTGAGAAATATGGTCTAAGTGGGGTAGTGGCTTTCACCAACATTTCCGAGGTGCCATATGAAGTGAAGAATACCTCAGGCACCGGCTCAACAGTGCTTTCAGGTAATGGAGCCTATCATTTCAACATCCTTGCGGATATGACAACTACCCTTCAGCCCTCCGAAGCAATCCAGAATGTGGTCAACTACGCTTTCAATAACCAGAATATCAAGGTTGAAAAAGTAGTGAAGATTACTGCGGAGGGTAGTAACTATACCCATGTGATTACAGCTAAAATTCCCAATAGCGTGAAGGTCGCGCAGGAGAGGTTGTCTTTCAAGACGCCCGAATTGCCGGGATGGGTTGCCGAATCTAATGATGAGTCTGGAACTAACGTGCGAGGAAATCTCATCAAGACCACCGGCATCAAGTATCTGATAGAAGGAGTGGCCGACGCTTACAAGGGAGACAAGACGTGTGCAGAATTCAATATTAACGTGAAACGCAAATAAAAAATGGGACAATTTTTTGGGAGCATTTATTGCTGGTTTGAGTCTTTTTTCGGAATTGAACTTGCAGATTACCTTTGGGGACTTTCCTCCCCACTTTCCCCAACCAACTCCTTTATAGGAATCGGACTCTGGATGCTGGGAATCAGTCTGGCCATGGTGATACTTTACTATTACGTGGTGAATCATCCCAGATTGAACAACTGGTGGGGTTGGTTGATATTTTTAGCCGCGAATGCCGTGATTAACTTCTTGGTTGGTTGGCAGCTTGTTTTGAAGGATTATTACGAGGGCAAGATGGTTACAATAGATCAATCCACCAATCTTGAAGTTCCTCTGAACATTGGGGAATCCCAAATAATGGCCTTCGGAGTTTCCAATATGATTCTCTCCATTTTCGCCTTCATCATCTTCTCTTACATATGCAAATGGTGGAGCAACAATTGTTCACACGCCCCATTCTAAAATAGAATTATGTCAAAAATATTTATATTCGGTATTGGAGGCACAGGCTCCCGCGTGCTTAGGTCGTTGACCATGATGCTCGCTGCCGGAGTGAAGATAGGAGCTGAAGAGATCATTCCTGTCATCATTGACCCCGACACCTCAAACGCCGACCTGACCCGTACGGTCAATCTGCTAAACAAATATGGAGCTATCCGGAGTGCGCTTCAATTCAGTTCGGAGAATGAAAGCCAGTTCTTCCGCACTGAAATAAAGCAGATACTCCCCAATTACACACTTCTCATCAACGACACTGAGGATAAGTCATTCAGGGATTTCATCAGCTTTTCTTCCATGTCGAAGGCTAATCAGGCCCTGACGAAGATGCTCTTTTCTGATAAGAATTTGGAGTCATCGATGAATGTGGGCTTCAAGGGAAATCCCAATATAGGGAGTGTAGTCCTTAACCAGATAGCAGGTTCTGTAGACTTTGAAACTTTTGCCAATGACTTCAGCGAGGGAGATCGAATCTTCATCATCAGTTCAATCTTCGGAGGAACTGGCGCAAGCGGTTTTCCACTTCTGCTAAAGACTCTGCGCACAGGAGACAATTTCTCCAACCACGAAATAATCAATCGTGCCACGATCGGTGCCATTACCATCCTGCCATACTTCAAACTGACACAGGATGAAAATAGTGAGATCGATTCTTCGACATTCATCTCAAAGACCAAGTCGGCATTGGCTTATTACGAGAGCAACATAATAAAGAATGGAGCGATCGACGCCCTTTATTACTTGGCCGATGATGTTGCAAAGACCTACGAAAACCATGAGGGGGGCTCATTGCAGCAAAATGACGCCCATCTGATAGAGTTCCTGGGAGCCACCGCAATTGTTGATTTTTCAAATTCCCAGTTTATGGGCTCCTCCAATATGGAATTAGGTCTGAAAGAAGGAACAGAGACAGTCTCATTCGATTCCTTCTATCATAATCTCCATCATATGCTTTACGAACCCCTTGTGCAATTCACTATGATGGCTAATGCCTTGACGCATAAGATCGACACATATCGGTCAAGAAGCTTCGGTGCCAACCATGGAAATTTCGAGGGACTGTATGAAAGCCTTTTCTTTAGAAATCTTTCCGACTTCTTTCATCTGTACCTCAACTGGCTTAAGGAAATGGAGGAAAACAAACGTCCGTTGAAGTTATTCAATCGTGATTGTGGAGACAAGCCGTTTGAATTGGTGACAGGAGTTAAGCCTAAACGAATCCTCAGTAAATACTCTGATTATAATCTCATTACAGGAAGATTGAATTCGGCAGAACGCAACTGCCGAAGTGTCGGCAAGGAGAACAAATTCCTTGAGATGTTCTATCTCGGTACACAACGACTTGTAATGGAGAAGCTAACATACTAAAAAATCATGTCTAAGATATTTCGACTACATAAGGAAGGCTCATCCACCTACGAGGATTGGAACAACAGTCCGGCCTTCCCATACAACAGCACAGGAAGAGATTCGATTGAGGATCCCGATGGTGCGTCAGTGCGCCATGAGATCACCTCGATTCCCTCGCCGTTTGCACGGGTGGATTTAGTAAAGACAGCCTTCAAAGAAGTTTGCAAGGTTGATCCTCAGCTCCGTCGCGTGAATCTGGATGGTAATACGATTTATCACAAGATGGTGTCAGATACGCTCGATGTGGCGGAGATTTTCTTCAACATCGACAAGTATGGCGATAAGTTGGAGGTGATCAAATGGGATCCCTCGCTGATGCTCCCTGAACTGGAACAGTCAGACAATGCTGGACATCGCTATCTTGCAGATGCCCTGAAGAAATATATGGTATCTGACTCTAGGACCTATAACTTTGGTCAGTTGCAGAACCTTTATCTTCTTAACTACGTGGAGGGACCAGACGAACTCAACATCATCGGCAGCACTTCCCCCGCCACTCTGTTCTTCAGCAACGCCAACGACTTGAACTATGTGAACGACATCTTCTTCGGAGAAGATCGTCCGTTCGATAAAGACTTTCAACCGCTTTACAAACGTGATTTCGAGTTTGTGAAGTATCTTTTTGCACTCCGTAAGAGTATTCCTAACTTTTCGGTTCTTTTCCCGGAACTGGAAAGCTATCTGAATGCGACATATAAAGCAATCCCCGACCAAGCTAAGAAGAACGAACTTACCAACATAACCGGTAATTTCCTTAAAGACTTGGAGGAGATTGAGGTCAAGGCTTTTAATCAGAGCGACCGCGTCGAGGTATTAGGACATACACTCTATAAGAAAGGTTCCGCTCCCGTTTCAACGACGAGTGAATTCATGATCAATTCCTCCAAATTGAAGGATGGTCTTCCGTTGGTTCTCCCCGTCAATGCCGGCAATCGCTACAGCAACCTGCAATACACAACAGGGAAGTGGGGTAACACCAACCGTGCCGATTATAAGGATGAGGAATCAGATCTATCTAAACGTAGACTTCCTTTTGACGGCGCCGTGCATCCTTATCTTACGATCAGCGACTTCTTAGAGGACATGATCGTGAGAGTGCCACACACCTTGAACACTGACAACTATTTTGATGGCCGCATCAAGATAGACAAGCCCGAGTTAGCCTTTCTGCTTCCCTTGAAGCCCTTGTTCTTCAAGTACTTCTCAGTTGAAGAGCTTCGAGGAACAATGCCCGACGGAAAGCCTATGTTTGAGATGAATCTTCTTGCAGGAGACTCAGTGGCAGTAACTATGCGAATCCCCATCAAAGGAAATGGTAACACCAATTACATAGAATACATCCGAACCTACTACAACAACAGTTCGGCAGATATCGCTAACAACGCTGGAGGAATTTCAGAAATGAAGTTTACTGGCTTTATTATGCCACAGGTGCGCTTTGCGAATCCTGAAGATGCTCTTTATAACGTCTCATGCGTTCAGCCTTCAGAGTCCAAGATAGAATTTGGGTTTTATGCAGACGGAGAAAAACTTTCGTCTATCTCCAATACATGTAGGAATGAGGTGCCAGACTACCCTTTAAAATCTGAGAACTATCTGATTAAGGGTAAAGTCGTTGATTATATTCAGGTATCGGATAAAAGACATAGTAAAGGCATTATCGTTCCTCTCTTTAAAGCACATCAGAATATTGAGGCCTTTAATTTCGCAATTGATTTGGGCACTTCTAATACTCATATAGAATATAGAAAAGAAAATGAAGTTCCGAGGCCTTTTTCTTTCAGTGAAGAGGATAGGCAGCTTTGCGAAATGTTCATCCCTCAGCGTAATGAGTTTGGCTATATAGAGGATCTTGATGATGAGGCTGGTTTAATAGAAAGGGATTTTATTCCTGCTGAGATTGGGAATGAAGATTTCAAATTTCCTACTCGAACAGTCCTTTCATGTGCCAAGACTATTGATTGGGCGGATGCGGTCGATCCTTTTACACTTGTCAATATTCCTTTTACATATGACAAACGCTCTGACTTGTCTTCCAACAATAACCTCAAATACAATATTAAGTGGGGAAAGGGTGATGAGTTGAGAGTTATGGAAGCTTACGTGAGGAACTTGATGCTGATTATTCGTAACAAGGTTCTCCTCAATAATGGCGATCTGTCGAAAACCAAGATCACCTGGTTCTATCCAATCAGTATGGCTCCCAATCGTAGAAACCGACTGAAGGAGACATGGGATGAGGCCTATAGAGAATACTTTGGAGAAGGAGTGACAAATTGCATGACGGAATCCGCAGCTCCTATTCAGTTCTTCTTCCAGCGTTATGCTACTGCTACCAGTCTCGTTAATGTGGATATTGGTGGAGGAACAACAGATATTGCCTTTGCAAAGAATCGGAAGATACAGTATGTGACATCGTTCCGCTTTGCTTCTAACGTTCTCTTTGAGAATGCATTCTCTGAATTGGATATCAACAATGGCCTCATAGATTTTCACAAAAGTGAGATTCTTAGCCTTTTGGAAGAAAAGAACCTTTCAGAGTTAATTAGGGTATTTAGAAGTGTGAACAATATACGTCCTTCTAATATGGCTTCATTCTTGTTCAGCTTGAAGGATAACTCCCTACCTAGAGCAGAGGGCATAAATGAAAAAGCACTTGACTTTAACTATATCCTCCAGCAGGATGAGGATTTTAAGATAGTGTTCATAGTGTTCTACACTTCGATAATCTATCACATTGCCCAGATCACGAAGACTCTCGGCTTAGATGTGCCACGCCATATCTCTTTCAGCGGAAATGGCAGTAAGATTATCCGGGTGATCACCACAGATACGAAGCTCCTTGCCAAATATACAAAACTTATTTTTGAGAAGGTACTTGGCAAACCTTATGGAAAGGAACTTGAGCTGCTTGGCCTCGACAAGGATGCCAATCCCAAGGTTTCAACCTGTAAGGGTGGCCTTCTTGGAAGCGAAGACGAAGATAATGAAGATAAAGTGATTGTCTTCAAAAGCGATGCGTCTGGTGTTGTGACTCCCGAGGATACCTATGCAAATATCTCAGAGGTGTACAAGGCCAATATCGTGAATGCCACTAAGAGTTTCTTCACTTTCGTATTTGAGGACATGAACAATGCTTTCAACTTCGATAGAAACTTCGGAGTTAAGAAGTCCTCCATGAAGATTGCGAAAGAAGTGGCAACCAGAGACTTGGCTACCTTCCTTGAAAAGGGTATCGCCCAGCGTAAGGAGGAAACAGATGCCGACGATGATATGATAGAGGAAACTTTCTTCTACTATCCCATCAAGGGCGTGTTACACGCAATGTCTAACGAAATCTACAATTCATTAAGAGATCCAAAATGAAAAAATCTCTCTATGCAATCTTTGTTTCACTCCTCCTGATAGTGGGAGGAGTGAGCCTCCCTTCCTGTGGGAAGGATGGAAATACATTCGGCAAGGAGGCTCCTGGTGCTACGGAGTCAAAAGCTGATACCTTGAGTCTGAATAATTGGGTTGATGAAAAAGGCCAACTCTCAATTGTTGAGCTAAATAAGCTTGTCGTTCGGATTGACAGCTTATCAGCCCAACAAAAAACAGGAAGAGAGGAAATAGAAAACCTAAATACGACTATTAAAGAAATGAAGGAATCAATTCCATTTCCTGTTATTCTTTCCTTAGTCATTGCAACATTTTCTCTTATCGTTGCAATTCTGGCCTTATTTATAGTAAGCAGAATGCGGGGAAAATTAAAAAAATACATTAAGGATGAAATATCTCTACGGTTTAAAGAAAGAGATGATTCTAAGTATTCAAGTTGCGAACAAGGAAACTCATCAGTCAGTTCTACCAGTTATGCAAACCTCCTTCGCAAATTTAATACCATGGAAGATAGATTGGATGAGATGATGAGACTTACCTCTAAAGCTCTCCCTCCAAGGTCTACAACGCAGCGAGATAATAGTTTTGCGTCTGCCAATAGGAGTGTGAAAGAGCAAACTTCACCTGTAGGTCATTCACATGAATCTCATATTAAAGAAGAAAAAGGATACTTTGGCTTGCCAGTTAAAATGTCACCCACGGAGTCTTATTTCAAAAAATATACCAAGGAAAGAGATACGGATTCTCGTTTTGCTGTATTTGTCAGAGACGATAAGGCTATCTTTGAGCCCGAGGGAAAAGGAGACGAGTTGAGCTATATAGTAACAAGCGATTCCATGAGATTGGCATTTGATTTCCATGGTTGTTCTCCAAGGGATGCCAAACATATGCAGATTGAGGAAAAGGGAGAGGCATCCTTTATAGGAGGTCGTTGGGTAATAACAAAGAAAGTAAAGATCAGATTGAGCAAATAAAACCATGGGACTTGCAGTTGCCATCATTGTAGTGGCCGTAATTATTGCGGTCATTATAGCGATTCAGATTTATTTCTTCTCAAATAACCTGAAGCGCATGAAGGAGTTCAGTAACATTTTTCATGATTCTAAATCCTGGGGACTGGTTTATAATGATGAGACGGGTTTTGTTGAGGGAGTAAAAGGTCACGGCAATGACATCTTTGAGTCGATCGTAACTTCCATCAACAAGTACCTGGGTAATAACACTGGTTCTGTTATTGATTTTGGTCTGCTGAAGGATGCCGTCGACCGTCATTGCGACTCTGTTGAGAATGACATTGCGGCTCAGACTCCGATTCCTCTCTATTGCGGTCTTGCTGGAACAATGGCCGGTGTGATCGTAGGTCTGCTGGACCTATTGCTTTCAGGCGCTATGGGGATACTCATGGATAATTCTGTTGAAACCGAAGAGGCGGTAGGAGGTATTGAGGGTCTGCTGTGGGGTGTAGGTTTAGCTATGCTTGCCTCCATCTGTGGTATCGTGCTCACTACCATCAATTCGATCTTATTCAAGAAATATAAGTCGGAAGAGGAGGCTGGAAAGAATTCTTTCCTCGCTTGGATGCAGTCAAGACTGCTCCCTGAATTGCCCTCTGATACGTCTGACGCCCTCAATAAGCTTGTTAAAAACCTCAATCGATTTAACAGGACATTTGCTGACAACACCACAAACTTGGGGACTGCCTTGCAGTCTGTCAACGAGTCCTATGCAATCCAAGCCGACATAATACGGCAGGTGCATGACATGGATGTCATGAAGATGGCTAAAGCTAACGTGCGAGTGCTTCAGGAATTGAAGGAATGCACCGACAAGCTCGAAGCTTTCAATGAATATCTTTCAGACATTGAAGGTTACACGGAGGCAATCCATCGGTTTGAGGCTCAGTTTGCTGAGCAGGCAGACCGTGTGCATATTCTTGAAGAGATCCGTGATTTCTTCAATAGTCACAAAAGTGCGATTTCAAGGTCGACAGCTGATGCCGATCAGGCATTGCAGGAAGCAATGAGCACACTCAAAGATCATACTTCTACCAATGTCAATGAGATGCAGCGTCGTTTTGTTGAGCAGAGTGAGCATTTCAAACGCATACTTAGCGAAGAGAAGGAAGCCTTTGAGAGCTATCTCTCGAGAATGAACACTGCATTTGGTGAGCAGATCTCAAGGATGCCCGCTATGGGTAGGCAACTCGAAGAGATTTCTGCAATTCCCGCTCGTCTAGACCGTCTTATAGAAAGAATTGATAAGTCAAATCAGCAGATGGTTATACAGATTGCAAGAGCTTTCCATGATAATCAGCAGCATGCAAATAAAGGGTCCCAGTTGATGATCACGACTGAGAGTGAAGGCGCTTTCACCATGGCGAACGGTATGCCTGAGTGGGTGAAATGGACTGGTTTCGGTTCCCTTGTTGTAATTGCTTTGGCCTGTCTCTTCAATATCATAGTATATTTTATCCCTCGTGGTGCGGTATAAAAATTTTGTGGAATATGGCACAGAAGAAGGAATCATTCTTTTGGACAAGTTATTCGGATCTCATGACGAGTCTTTTCTTCGTTATGTTGGTTCTCTTTATTCTTGTAATTGTGGTATTGCACAAACGTATGGAGGCCACTCAGGCGCAATTGGATGAAGTAAAGAAGGTGGCAGCCTCTACTAAAGAGTTGAGCGGAAGCGACTATTTCGAATTCAAGCCGGAGTATAAGAAATATCAGCTGACTATACAGGTTCGTTATCCTGCCGGTATTTCTGACATTCAGGAAATGATTTCATCTGATAAGGAAAAGAAACTTGCTCAGCTTGCAGATGCAGGAAGGGTAATTGAGGAGTTTCTTGAACGGCATAAGGACACTCAATATCTTCTCATCATTGAGGGTCAAGCTTCCAAAGACAACTATCCTTTCAATTATCAGTTGAGCTATGAACGTGCCTTAGGACTTATTCGCTATTGGATTCAGGATTCACACATTTCGTTTGGAAAGAATTGCGAGATTCTGATCTCCGGAAGTGGTGACGGAAAACTTGACACGCATTCTATGCGCGAAACCGGCAACGAGACTGCCAACCAGCGATTCCTCATTCATATCTTGCCTAAGAATATTTTTGATGACAGTAAGAAGAAGGATTAAGACAGCAGCATTCTGTTTTGCCTTGTTGAGCGTAGTAGCTTGTGCCCATAAATCTGGACACAGGCGTGAATCTCTGGCTCAGCATTCCAATAGGGAAGTTGAGAAGATGGAGAAAGAGGATGTTTCTCAGCATGAAGTCGCTCCAGTGGAAGTGCCGCAGGTCAGCAATGTAACATCACGTACCAAGATGGATGGCTCTGCGATCTTCTCCAGATACAATACCGCTGTGTTCATGGTGTTCACTTCGGATGGTAGCAATGCCTATCAGGGATCGGGATTCTTCATCAATTCCAATGGACTTGCTGTAAGCAATTACCATGTGTTTCAAGGTACTCACATAGGAGCTGAACAAATTAAGCTCGCCAATAGCGACAGGGTGTATAAGGTTACCCAGGTGATAGCCCGCGACGAAGATGAGGATTTCATTCTCTTCAAGGTGGACATCTCACAGACCAACTTCATTCCTATAGCTGGCTCAAAACCGCAGGTAGGAGAGAAGGTCTTTGCTATTGGAAGTCCGAGAGGATTGGAGAATACATTTTCATCGGGAGAGGTATCTCAATGGAGAGACAGAAATCTGATGCAGATTTCCGCGCTTATCGACCATGGCAGCAGTGGGGGTGCACTCATCAACGAATATGGTGAGGTTGTAGGCATTACTTCCGGTTCATTTGTCGACGGTTCACAAGCCAATCTTAACTATGCCTGGAGCATAGATGTCATCAAACCATACATCGGTCGTTGACTCCCATTGTTTACCTTTCGCGCACGGATGGCATACTTCTGATGAGACTACCATTGAACAAAATGTGCTAAATGTCTGAAAGGATGAGATGAAACCGGGAAGGGTAAAGGCGTGGCGGCTTGTGGCTGTATTGGTGGCTGCGGTGTCCCTCTGGGGATGCTGCGGCTTTGCCTTTGCTATGCCTAAAGGGGGAGACGATAGGGAAGAGTTTGAAGGGGGTGAAGAGGTGCTTCCAAAACCTACATATGTAACACCGAATGAGACACAGAACTCTCGCGAAGCTGCCGATCCTATTCCGGCTTTGACCGTGAAAGACAGTTTGCTGCTGGAGATGGTTGATTTCCTCGCGCCCGGTTCCCCTCTCAGCAAGGCGCAGAAGAGAGCGATAGAGGCTCGCATAAAGGGTTTCCCTCACCGCATAGTGCGCCGTGACACAGCCATGTACTTCATAGAGACAGCCTATGCCATGGTCTATTATGAGTTCTACAAGAAGGATTACAAGAAAGCCCTCGGAGTGCATGATGAATTTAAGAGTAATCTCAATCCGAAACACTATTGGGCTTATTTTTTTTCATATCCGTCTGTTCAGAGCAGTGCCTCAATGGCACTCAGCAGGAAGGGTAAATTCAAGGTAAAGAAGGACAAACAGAGTTGGAATACTTCGATAAACATAACATTGCCGGATTCCATCACAAAGTATAAGAGAACATCGGTCGATTTCGTTCAATCTCTGCTTTCGGAAATTCCCACTGATCTCAATATCCAAACCTTACGAAAACTACTTACTTTTTATCATGATGGAGGAGGGAAGCTTGCCAGACTGAATGGGTATGGATCGTTTAACTTCTTCAATAAATACATCAAAAGTGGTAGAGAGGATGTGCTTGCTGAGGTTTACGACATATGGGAAGTAGGGGACAAGGATTTTGAAGTGGATCAGAAAACGGGTGCACTGAAGTTTAAGGTCGCTCCATTGGTTAGGGATTCCACACTTTTTTCAAATGAAAAATGGAGAGAGTTTTCCCTTTCAATTAATCCTGATCCCAAGGCTCACGAGCATTGGGTGGATTCCCTGATTATGGAGGGGAATGATCCCTCTTATAACATTATTCAGTTGCTGGCGAAGTGTTTCAATGCCAGTCGCTTTGACTTGATTACGGATTATTGCCGCCGGTATGTTGGGCAGGTCAATCCCAACAAAATCATGACCCTCTATAATTACTGGGGGCTCGGCTGCTCTTACCTTGGGGATCATGAGCAGGCGCTCGCTAACTTCGACAGGGCAATCTATTTTGCCACCGATCCCCATACGCGTTCTACAATCCGCATGAACAAAGCCTGCACGCTGGGAGAGTTAGGGCGCATTGAGGAGGCGGCCAAGATTTTCATGGAGGAAAAGGATTCTCCGACAACTCCCTTTGAGAAGTTTACGTGGTATGATAATTTGGGTCATATCTACAGTTACGTTGACCCCGACCAGGCACTCCGCTACTTTGACCAGGCGGAACAGTTTATGGATGCCAGCGACAGTTATGACGAGAGGAAGATTAGGCATTTCTGCCGGAAGGCTCAGGCGCTTGGTTCCAAGAGCTATCTGCGTTGGCAAGCACTCGACCGTGCGTTGCAATACACCAAAAGTGCTTTCCCCAGCAAGATTGGAAAGGGGATGGCCTACACAGAATTAGGCAACTTCAACAGTCAATCGTTCAATTACGAGGAGGCAGACCGCAATTTCCGGGAGGCATATGCCGCTTACGCTGATCTGCTCCCTCAAGACTATCGCCTCTGCCGTCTCAACCTCAGTAATGCGCGCAACCTCTGCCTGATGAATCGCCATGCCGAGGCTGCGAAGATCCTTACTCGTCAGTTGGCTCTTCAAGACTCTGTATTGGGACCCGACAATTCCGAAATTCTCAGAACCCTCCAGGTGCTAATCTCAGCCCTTGCAGGAGAGGAAGGCGAGGAGGGTACTACACGAGAAGCACTCCAAACCCTCTTCACCCGCTACAGTGCCTTGTTTGAAAAATGGCCTGCCATCATCCCTCCCTATGACGACATAACTACAAAGGTAGACTTCTATAACGCCGTCGGTCGACATCCGGAGGCTCTGGCTTTGCTGAGCGATGTGCTGTCGAACGCCGAAGTAGACAATCTCTCGTCTCTCCAACGTATAGATCTCGCTTGCCGTCTCGAGAAACTTGTCCGAAGCCATAATAGCAGCTCGCAATATGCGAAAGTTTGCGACTGGTTGCTAACGCCTCTCAAGCAGGATATCACCGAGTCGCTCCTTCTGCTTACCGACGACGACCGCAAGGCTCTCCAGCGACCATTGCAGACGCTCATCGATGGATTTATAGCTGGAGGCAACACAGAGGCTGCCCTGTCGTTGTCGCTTTTCAGGAAGGGATTGCTCTTCACGAGCCGCCAGACAATGGAGAAGCGTTTGGCGCAAGGACGTACCACCAAGTCGGATTACGCCTCCTTGCTTCAGTTGCGAAAAGACCTCAACAGCGCGATCGCATATTCCGACACTATGAAAATTCCTCGTCTACAGACCCAGATCACACGTCTTGAACGTAAGCTAAACCAAGCCTTGGCCGCAGATCAGGAATTGAGTCGCTCGCTCGACCGATCCCTTCTGCAGGTGCAGCAGAAGCTTAGGCCGGAGGATATAGCCATCGATTTCGTAAGATATTTTGCGGTAGAGAAACCACAATTCGGAGCATTTCTTATACGCTCTGTCGGCATACCGTTGTTTATCCACCTTGGAGCGGAAAACGAACTGGTTGCGGATGAATCAAAAATCTGGGCGCCCTTTGATGTTTACCTTCGCTATGCTTCCGACATATATTTCTGTCCGGATGGTGCCCTGAGCAATCTTCCGCTGGAGTTTGCCCCCTCTTTCGATGAGCCGGGGTATTCGCAAGCCAGACTCCACAGAGTTTTCCATTTGGCAGAGATCCAACCCTCGGAAGGGATAGGCAACGAAGTGGTTGCCGTCGGGGTCTCCGACCATAATTCTCCGTTTGGAGAGGGAGAGGCACTCTACAGAGGTAACTTCACTGACCTTCCCAACGTGAGATATGAACTCGATCTGATAGCCGACAGACTCTCCACGCTGCAACCCAAGTTGCTCTTCAACGATGACGCTATCGAAGAGAATGTGAAGGCGTTGGATCAGGCAGCGAACACAGTGCTTCATTTCTCCACCCATGGTTTCTACCGGGGCAAGAACGCCTTGCGCGAGGCATCAGGAGAACCTGATAATTTTGATTTCAATATTGCCCGGCGCATGCTCGCCGCGGGCAGAAACTCCCTCTCGGGATTGATGCTGCGCCGCGGCAACCTCTCCTGGAAGGTGAAGGAAATATTGGATGATGAAGACGACCTACTGACAGCAGAAGAGATAGAAGCAATGTCATTCCCCCAACTGCGTCTGACGGTGCTCTCCGCCTGCGAGACTGCCCTCGGCGACATCGACGCCGACGGTGTGTGGGGTCTGCAGCGTGCCTTCCGCATGGCCGGCAGCAAGTCGGTGGTCTGCGCACTGCGGAAAGTGCCGGATTATGAGACGTCGTTCTTCATGGACGCGTTTTATGAGAAGGCTGCCGAGGGAGCGACTATCTACGATTCCTTCCGCTTCGCCCAGAATGCCCTGCGCGAGGAATATCCCGATAACCGCGAGATCTGGACTTCATTCATACTCATTGAATGAACATCATATGACTTGAAAACTAAAAACCGGTAAACACAAGAAACCTACGACATGTCGGAAACTTACGAGGAAATAGTAAAGAAGCATTACGAGAGGATGCGTGGAAAGTTCATCGCAGTGGTGATGGATAAGTACAAGACGTCAAACATCCGTCATGAGGATGCCGAGAACATCTATCAGGATGTCTTCATCGCCATTCAGGAGAATCTAATGATGGGACGCCTCAAGGAGAACACTTCCTGGAACAGCTACATCATGACCATCGGGCTCAACATGGCAAGCAAGCACTATCGCAAGCTCGGTAAGACCGACTCCACCGATGAGGAGCAGGAATACCTGGAGGAGGAAGAGCGCCAGAGCCGTCTGGCCCGGCGTGTGGAGGATATCCTGAAGGAATTGCCTCAGGAGGAAACACCACTATACAATGATCCGGAGGCGCAATCCATCTTGGGCGACGAACTGACCCACACTCCCGAACCGTGTGCTTCGATCATCCGTCTGACTTATTACAGTGGTCTGTCGGATGCAGAGATCACGGAAGAGTTCGACCGCTACAAGAGTGCGAAGTCGGTGAAGGCCAAGCGTTGGCAATGTATGCAGGATCTGGTCTACCGTGTGAAACTCGCCCTGTATCATGCCGGTATCATTGATCAAAAACCTGAAAAGAAGACTCGAAATGGAAAATAATATAGAACTCTACGACAGATATATTCTCGGGGAGATGACCTCCAAAGAGGAGGCAGCCTTCAAGGAGCGCCTTTCCTCCGATGCAGCTTTCCTTCAGGATTTCCGTATCTACCTCTTCACAGTGAGGGGTATTCGTCAGGAAGAGGAGCAGGATTGCATCGAGTTGGCGGTTGCCCTCAAGAAGCTGAGCCGCGACCAACTTCTGAAGATAATCGGAAGGCGCAAGGCTCCGAAAGTGTTCCGTCTGCGCTATCTCCGCGAACGCATGGCGTGGGCTGCCTCAGTGGCGATTCTGCTTATCATTGGGGTGGCGGTGGTGTTCCAGGTGGATCGCTCGTCGCGTAATCGTCTTGATAACACTCTGTTTGCCTACAATTACGTCAGCACCCCGAGCCGGGATGGAGAGCATCAGGCAATGGATCTTGCCGCTATGCCTACCTCCGAAGTCAAGGCTGCAATTCCTTCGCTGAAACTTGCCTATGAAAATGCTCCGGAAGATGATTTGGAAGAAGCCGAGCAGGCGGGAATGACGCTGGCAATGGCCTATCTCAAGATCCACGACCGCAAGCAGGCGCGCGCCGTGCTGGAAGAAATGTGCCAGCGCTTTGCGGACGATACCGAGTTCACTGCCCGCTGCCGCAACATCCTGAACCAGTTGAAATGATATTTTAGGGAACGTAACCTTATATGTTCTTGAGTTTTAAGTTTAATAAGAAGAATTCCGCCATTAGCAAGAGGGGAGCGGTCGGGAGCTTGGGGTTCCGGCTCCTACTCTTGCTGTTGTTGGCGGTGCCCTCGATTGCCAGTGCTGAAAACAGGGCTTTGCTCGTCGGTATCGGAGCTTACGACCAACGAACCACGGGTTGGACACCGCTCCATGGCGACAGGGATGTGGAGTTGCTGAAGCCATTGCTGCAGAAACGTGGCTTTACGGATATCCGTACGCTCGTAAACCGTCAGGCCACGAAGCAGGCGATTGTAAGCGAACTGAAGTCTTTGGCTGCGCGTGTGAAACCCGGCGACAAGGTGTATTTCCATTTCTCCGGTCATGGTCAACCGATCCGCGACGACAACCGAGATGAAGCGCGGGGTAAGCAATACGATGAATCTATCATCCCCTATGATGCCTGTCGAGACAGCCGCAAGATGGGTGGAAAATACGTGGGGCAGTATCATCTTATCGACGATGAGTTATGTCCGCTGCTTGATGCCATTAAGAGAAAGCTGGGGAAAGATGGCGAACTGTTCGTGGCCATTGATGCCTGTTTCAGCAAGGGTATTGAGAAAGATGAAGTTACTGACCTCGACCCCGATTTGCTGCGTTACGTCCGTGGCACCGACCGGCCCTTTACTCCTTCGGGCCATTCCTCCTATCTCGCGCGAGTGCCGAAACCGAAACGGTTTAAGGCGGGAGCGAAACTTACTGTCGTGACCGCATGTGGATCTGACGAACGCAACTACGAGTATAAGTCGGCCGGTAGCAATAGGATGTATGGTTCTTTGTCCTACTACATCTATACGTTGCTCAAGAAGGATGCCGACTTTGGCCGTTGGCGTCAGTGTTTTCACGGAAAGAACTACTCCTCCCTGCGCATATTCCAACCATCCCAACACCCCTCCATCGAGGAATATGAGTAATCTCTATTTACAAAATTCTTCCTTCCGGTATATAGCATTGTAACCTCCGCCAAGCGGAAAAAAGCTAACAATGACTATGACAAAAGAAGAATTTTCTAAAGCTGCCGAGGGAGTCAGGGTAAACATCGGTGTCTATCTCCCGAAAATGATTGATTACAAGAATTATGTGCAGCGAAACGTGGTGGATATAGCATCACGCAAAGAACTGGAGGATGTGCGCGATTGCCGACTCAATCAGTCGATGATCCAGAAACTCAGTTCACTGGCCAAGAGCCGATGGCAGGAAGCTGATCTCGAATCGCTCTACTGCGCCGCAATGGCTGTGGCCACCATCATCAAGGAATACGACTGGGGCACGCAGTTTCTCACTCCCGTCGGACTCTATGAAATGGCGGTTAAAATCAAAAATGCCTAAACCACAAAATTATGGAAAAGACCTATACATTTACCGAACATGACCGTACGCTCAATGTGACGGTGCCTGTGGAGAAGGGTGGGGTAGTGACGAGCAAATATTGTCCCCAGGAACTCCTCACCGGCGGTATGAGCCTCGTCAAGGCCATCAATGGCGAGACCGAGGAGGAGTTTCTTGCCGACTGCCAGAAGCAGATGATGGCGATGGGAGTGGCTGGAAAGGAAGAGACCTTGCTCGACCGTCACATTGCCGGACTCATGGCCGTGGTGATGGATCATATTAGCCGTTGCGGACGACTCATCTTCGGAGATCTGCTCATCTACATGGATTGCTTCTGCCTTCTGCTTGAAGCGGATGGTTTTTCGGAAGAGGAGATCAAGGAAATATATCCGCGCATCACCCGCACAATCGTTGACCTATATCCCGACTATGTCAAGAATACTGTGGATCTCTCTGCATTTCAAGGGAGCAACTTCGATTTCATCCTTCAGAATCTCGTCAAGAAGATAGGTTGAAGCAGAGGGTTGATCGCCATGCATGACATTTTGGGGTGGCAGGAATCAGCAGGATCTGGTGTAGAAAAAGAAGTAGTAAAAGAGATAATCAATAGATGAGGATAACGCTTATTCAGCCGCTCATGCAGATGCGGCCCATGGATACAAAGCTCAAGACGAGGATGTCGCCTTCCTTAGGTCTGCTGACAGTGGCGCAGGCAGTCAGGGAAGGTAATGAGATAGAGCTTCTCAATGAGAATGTCGATGACGTGATCGACTATTCCCGACCCACCGATATAGTCGGAATCACCGTCACCGTCGACACTTTGCCGAGGGCTATCGAGATAGCGGAACAGTATCGCCGCAAGGGTGTGCCGGTAGTGGCAGGTGGTATTCAGATCACGTCGTGTCCCTCCTCTGCCGAAGGTAAATTCGATGTGCTCTGCATCGGGTTTGCCGAAGGCACTTGGCCTGCCATTATCGAAGATCTTCGCAAGGGATGTCTGAAAAAGATGTATTCCTGCACTCATCTCAAACCGGAAGAGACTTTATCTCCTGCTTATGATTTGATCGACAAGAGTAAGTATCTCTTCGTCAATGTCATAAGCGCGAGCCGTGGATGTCCGTTCAAGTGCGAGTTCTGCTACAACAGCACCGCCAACATCCGCAACTCTTTCGTCAATCGGCCTATAGATGCTGTCATAGCTGATATAAAGGCCGTGGACCGCAAGCATATCATGTTTATCGACGACAACTTCATCGGCAATCCTAAATGGACATTCGAGTTTCTGGAGCGTATCAAGCCGATGGGCATCAAATGGAATGCTGCGGTCTCTGCCAATGTTGTCGACATCCCCGGTATGCTCGACAAGATGAAGGAATGCGGCTGCCAAGGTCTCTTCATCGGTTTTGAGAGTCTCAACGAAGCCTCCATAAAGATAGCCAATAAAGGACAGAACAATATCGCACGCTACGAGCACCTCGTCTCCGAGATACACAAACGGGGTATCATGATCAACGCCAGTTTTGTGTTCGGCCTCGACGATGATGACCCCGCCACATTCAGTCGCACGCTCCAATGGATAGTGAAGAATAAGATCGAGACCGTCACCTCCCACATCCTGACACCCTACCCGGGAACAGCCCAGCACGCCCGCATGACGGCCGAACACCGAATCACCACCACCGACCAAAACCTCTACACCACCTCCAACGTAGTCTTCACCCCCATGAAGATGACCTCCGAGCAGCTCCGCGAAGGCTATCTCGACATTTACCGCCGCATCTACTCTTTCCGCAACATCCTGCGGCGACTCCCCCGACATCAACGCACCGGCTACCTCCTCTTCAACTTCGTCTACCGCAAATACGGACGCCTGACCGAAAAGATCTGCTCCGCCATCGGCTACAACCGCATCGGCTACATCTGCGAAAAACTCTCCTTCCCCCGCATCTGACCCCGTACCGACCCCGCCCGGGAGGAGCGTTCCGGACTGGGAGGAGCGCTCTCCCGAGCGCTTCAAAACCCTTACCCGAAGAGTGCATCTACCGGATGGAGTGTTGTCCCGACCACTTCAACCTACCGATTGTTGTATATCACTAAAACTTTTTTAGCCCACACTAAACATTATGATACAATCCATCTTCATCCTCCTCATCTGCCTTTTAGGCCTCCCAATCTATGCTGTAAGCGTAGTCTTCCTACTTGTATTAGGAGAGATCTGCGGCTGGAGTTACGTGGAGTCCTCAGTGTATATCTGCGAATACGTCCAACCATTATTCACAGCTGCCGTAGCAATCGTTTTTCTCATCCTCGCCCTCAGAAAACTCCCGGCGGTGCAAAAGAAAAAAACAAATGGAGCCTTGGTTGTCCTTTCCCTCATATGTTTGATCTATATTGTAACCGCAGGAGTTTGCTTCCATGAGTTTATACATCGTATAGCTGAATACAGAGGAATGACCGACACCCAGATTTTTGATTACGTTGTCCAGAAACTCTCCAAGATGGCTCAGTCATATCCAGCAGGAAGAATCCGTCTCTTCACAGGCGAGTCAATCTCCTACGGTTACATCATGGCCAACATGATAGTCTACATCCTGCCCCTATCGATAGTCCTCCTCGGAGGCTTCCTCCAATGGCGATTGACCCGAAAAGTTTCTTCTTTTATACCCAAGGTGGTATAATTTACAAAAAACTATTATTTTGCATCCTAAAGGGTATAAAAAGGGAAACAACATTAGGAGATATGGCAACAGAAATAGTATGTCGCGAGGCCGAGAAGCGGGATATACCGGTTATCCTTGAGATTTTTGAGAAGGGTTGGGTTTGTAGGTCAGCAGGCGGTTGGCGAAGTTGGAGTTGCGGGTGGAGGAAGGATTGTTGTCGATGGCGTAGGTGAGGGCCTCCTCTTCGCCTACGAGGACGCAGAGGTCGGTGGCACGGCTTACACCGGTGTAGAGCAGGTTGCGGTAGAGCATCGGTTTGTGAGCCATGGTGATGGGGCAGATCATGTTTTTCACTTCAGAACCTTGCAGCTTATGCACGGTCATGGCATAGGCCAACACCAGCTCGCTCAGTTCGCTGCGTGCATAGGTGGATTTGCGTCCGTCTGAGAAGGTGACCTCCAAAGTCTGGGTAGCTTCATCTACCAATGTTATCTCACCTACCTCTCCATTGTAGACTCCCCGTTCGCGGGAGTTGGCCGTCTGCATCACTGGGTCGCCCAGCCGCATGATAGTGCCGCCACGTCGCAGTGACGGTCCTTCGGGATTCAGACTCTGCTGCAGGTCGATGTTGAGCTGCCGCGCACCCAATGGGCCGATCTGTTGAGGGGTCACAATGCGAATATCTTTCGGAGAGATACCCTTCTGTTCAGGCAATTCCTTTGTCATGAGCGAGATGATGCGTTCATGGATCCGTTTAGTGCCCGCTTCAGGGATAATCATGAAATCCTTCTCACAATCAGAATCCGGAAACTCACCACGGTTGATGGCATTTGCCCCAGAAGTTATCAGGCTTCCGGCTTCCTGACGGAAATTCTCATCAAGACGCGCCACGGGTATCACGCCGGAATTTATCATATCTCGCATTACGTCGCCCGCCCCGATAGCCGGCAACTGGTCAACGTCGCCCACGAGGATCACCCGTGTCTCAGGACGAAGAGCCTGAAGCAAATGGTTGAAAAGCACCTGTTCCATCATCGAACCTTCATCGATGATCAGCACATCCGCATCTATAGAGTCAGCAAAATACCCTTCCCCTTGTCGGTAGCCAAGCAACCGGTGGATTGTGGAGGCCTCCACACCTGTCACAGAAGTCATTCGCTTGGCAGCCCTACCTGTCGGAGCAGCAAGAATCACCTTCTTTCCCTCCTTCTCAAGGATATCGATCACACCTCGAAGCACAGTGGTCTTTCCAGAGCCGGGTCCGCCGGTCAGCACCATCACAGATGAGTTGAGCGCTGTCTGAATCGCTTCTCTTTGTCGTTGGGAATAGAGATGGCCATGAAGGGAGTAATGCGGAATATCCTCAAAGGCAACCTGAGGGGGTAGGGCAGCAGCCAGTCTCATCAGCTTCTCAGCCCCTTCCTTCTCAGCCTTGTAGAATACGGGCAGATAAAGCCCTCCGCGACTCCTGATTATCCTTCCCGTCTGCACCGTGTTTTCGATCTCCGACTGCACCTTTTCCCTGTCAACCCCTGTGATCTGGGAGGCATATACTACGGCTTGAGTAGGAGTGGCAAAGAGATGACCATCCTCTGCAAAATGCTTCACGGCAGTGACCAATGCGCCTTGTATCCTACGGGGATCGTCGGTGGGTATACCGGCAAACTTACCGATCTTGTCGGCCGTGAAGAAAGAGAGTTGCCACACATCCTCCACCATAGCATACGGATTTTCGGCAATAATCTTATCCGCCTTACTGCGGTATTTGCCGAAAATCCTGCTGATATACATGTCACTGACACCAGCTGTGAAAAGCAGGAGCAGAGTAGGAAGAGGATACTTTATTTTCTTGAGGCTTTCGGAAGCAGCCGTTACCCTTGCCTGACCCATGCCAGGCACGTCCAAAGCCTTCTCCGGTTGGTCGCGGAGTATGGTCGGTGCATCTATTCCCAGCTTATCTACGAGACGCCGTGCGTAGGCCGGACCGATTCCATCCACCCAACCGCTGGCCAAAAAACTCTCTACTCCCTTTTCAGTAAATCTTCCATCCATTTCCATAGTTTCCTTAAGATTAAAGATGGTCCGGGAAACGATCCCGAACCATCTTCAAAACAATTTGCGTCAGCGGTTGGTTGGCTGTCAGCGGTTGCCAGGGCTTCCCTACTCAAGCATCGTTTGGAAAAAATTTAGTTCAGTATCATGAGGGAGATGATGGCCACAAACTCCTTGGGCAGACGGATGTTGGGCACTCCGAAGACCTCCTTGAAGAGAGGGGCGATCTCTGTCACCTTGAACCCTGCTATTCCGCAACCGATCTTGGTGACGTAGAACGTGAGGAAGGGTTTAGTTTTCGCAAACTCGATGAACTGGTCGACGTAAGGCTTGATAGTCTCCGGGCCACCCTGCATTGTGGGGATGGCATAGGAATTTCCTTGCAGACCTACACCTAAGCCGTAGACAGCACCGAATTTTCTGGCTGCAATGCGGGCAGCTCCGCCGGCGTGCATTCCCTGAAGGTTGCTGCCGAAGACGAAAATGTCGTGAGGTCCGAGTTTGTCAATCTTCTCCGGTGTGAACTGCGCGTTGAGGGGATTGTGGCCAACACCCGGGAAGTGTTCGGCTCCATGCTCGGGAGCATTCTTTTTTCCGAATGGATCGAATGGTTTCATAATTTTAATTTGGCGTTGATGATTGTTTAGCGTTGGTTTTCTTAAATTTATCATTTAGCGTTGCGGATAGAAATAGTGCGTTGATCGCGAACTTCTTAGAATTCGAGGCGGAAGCCCCGTTGTTTGAGTTCCCTGTATTTGTCGAGATTGAAGCGGTAGAGGAAGGCTTCTCGTTTGGGAGTGGGCCAGACTTTTTCCTCCAGTTGTGTCAGAAGATTGAGGTGAAGCATCTTTTTGGCGAAGTTGCGTCGGTCGAAGTGTACTCCCAACACCGATTCATACAGAGTCTGAAGTTCCTTGAGGGTAAACTTCTCCGGCAGTAGGTCGTAGCCGATAGGGTGGAAGTGGATCCGTTCGCGAAGTCGGGCAAGTGCATCACGTAGGATAACGTCATGGTCGAAGGCCAATTGAGGTACCTCATTGACAGAAAACCATCTCGCTTCCGCGGCATCATCACCGCCCTCAACCTCCTGAAGCCTCACCAAAGCTAAGTAGGCAATGGTAATTACACGCTCACGCGGATCTCGGTCGGGCGCTGAATAAGTACGGAATTGCTCAATGTAAGCGCCGTCAAGTCCCGTCTCCTCCTTCAATTCACGCAACGCTCCCGTCTCCGCTGATTCATCCTGTTTCAGAAAACCACCCGGCAACGCCCACTTACCCTTGAAGGGTTCCAACCCGCGTTTGATGAGCAGAATCTTCAGGTCCGACCCATCAAAACCAAAGATGACGCAATCGGTGGTGACAGCCGGATGCGGATACTTGTAGCAATACTGTCTATCTTCCATCTTCTCTTTCCAAAACAGAGTCAAATCTGTTTATGACTTCCATCATCTCCTCCGGCACCTTCTTCATGCAAAAAGAGAATATCTCCTCTGGAATCTCACCGTAATATGCAGCGGCAATACCCCCCGCGATGGCAGCCTGAGTATCGGCGTCTCCACCCAAAGCTACAGCCCGACGGATTGTAGATTCATAGTCGTCACTTCCAAGGAAAGCTATAATTGCTTCCGGCACACTTGTCTGGCAGATTTCCTCAAACCCATAATCCCTCTTGATGACCTCATAATTACGTGAGAGATCATAGCCGAACTTCTGTTCAAGTGCCCCCTGAATGTAATCCTTCGATCTGCCCTCAAGAGCAAGGTAGATAGCGAGGGCAACGGCTTGGGCACCCTTCACACCCTCAGGATGATTGTGGGTGACGACAGCTGACTTTTCGGCCAATTCAAGACACTCCTTTTCATTTCGGGCTATTGCTCCTGCGGCGCTCACGCGCATGGCGGAGCCATTGCCGTAGCTATTGTAGGGACGCGGATTCTCTGTTCGTATCCATCTGCTGAACATACCTCCGTAACCATCATAAGGATATTTGCCACACCACTCCTGAAGTTTCTCGTCAAACGGCTTACCGCTCATGATGGCGTCGGCAACCGCTATGGTGCAGATAGTGTCATCCGTAAGATGGCTATGACCTCTTTTTATCTCAAACCAATAGTCTTTTGTGGGGTTGAACTCATAAGCCGAGCCGATGATATCGCCACAGATAGTGCCCGGAAGCACAAGCTTAGCACGTTCAACCCTCTCTTTCTTAGTAGGTTTCATAAAGCTTAGGAATATAGAGTCACACAACTTGTGTAACTTTTACGCCGCAAAATTACAAAGGAAAATCCAGTCTGCCAAATTTTCTGCGTAAAAAATACGCAAGATGGCTTATTGTTGAGGGTGGCGGCTTCAGTTTTCCTATCATTCTCCTCATAATTTGCTTAGTAAAATAGAATTCACTATCTTTGTGAATTCAATCAAAGGCCTTGAACGATGGTGAAGAAAGATTTGAGACTTAAGCCTCTTGAACGAGATTTTATAAGATTACTTACAGACTTCGGTTTCAAACGAATATTTGGATCTGAAGAGCATAAGGGACTTCTGATACGCTTCTTGAATGCGCTCTTTGAGGGCGAGATGAGGATAACAGATGTAGAGTTTAAGAATAAGGAGATCCTTCCTCATCATACTTTAGTAAGAAAATACTCTATGACGTTTACTGCACAACCTCCACTGGACATCATTTCATCTTAGAGATGTAGCAAGAGGAATCAGAGAACTTCTCAATGCGCATCATGTTTTATGGGTTGAGTGCGGTGGTTCAACAGGGCGTGAGAGGAGTAGAATATGAGCTTGATCCTGTCTATTGCATAGTCTTCACCGATTTCAATCTTTCTGGAATGAGCAAGACCCTACTAAAAGACGTTATGTTAATAGACAAATTCACCTATGAAGTCTATTCCGACAAACTCCGATTCTTCTTCATCTCCCTTCCGGAAGTTCCCAAGGAATGGGATGATTGTGATACTGAATTAGTCAAAATTCTTTACTTACTGAAAAATATGGAAAACATGACACGAGAATCCAAACCCTACAAAACCGGGGAATACGACGACTTCTTCGAAGCTTCGGAAGTCAATCGACTTGAAGAAGCTGAAGCTGTGGCTTACTCTCAGTCCTACTTCAAGGAATTGGAAAACCAGAGTGCCGTCCGCTTTGCAGCTTCACGTAATCGTGAGGAAGGCCGAGCGGAAGGCAGAAGCTTTGAACGTGAGAAAAATATTGAGGCTGCCCGCAAGGCTGGTCTCTCAGAGGAGATGATTGCCAGGATCTTCGGAACCAATCTTTAGGGTGGAACCTTAGCTCTGCCTTTAGATGAATGGGGAGTTTTTGTCATTTCGGGAGGAAGTATTATCTTTGCGGATTTATCAAAACTGAATGGTTTATGAATCGCGAAGAAATTTTTGAGTTTGCGCAGGCAGCCCAGAAGAAAGCAGCCGAAGTGCTGGAGGAATCGGGAATAGAGGAGGTGTGGCGAAGCAATGGCTGCCGGGTCAGTCTGGTAGGTTCGTTGCGAATGGGGCTGTTCGTCAAACATAGAGACATCGACCTCCACGTCTATTCAGGGGGCATCACAGAAGAGAGCAGTTTTGCAATCGCAGCTCAGATTGCCAAGCTACCCGGTATAACCGAAATTAAATGCATCAACGGACTCCACACCGATGAACATTGCATCGCCTGGCATATCTTCTATCAATATGAAGGGGAAGTCTGGCAGTTTGACGTTATCCATATCGAGACCGCAACGGAGTATGACGGCTTTTTCGAGAGGATGGCCGACAGAATCGTGGAGGTGATGACGCCTGAGCAGTGCGATACTATCCTGCGACTCAAATATGAAACTGCATCTGACAAAGACTTCCACGGTGTGGAATACTACGAAGCCGTAATTGCCGATGGTGTTGAGACTATGTCTGAGTTTGAGAAATGGGTGATCGATCATCGCAAGAAGTCCCCCTATTACTGGATACCGTAAAGGCACTCACAGAAATAAGAAGGGTGGATTCGGAAAGATAGATCGTAATAGATGATCATTTGTCGGGATTTTTCGGGGGAGAGATTTTGTAGATGAAAAAATAGTTGTAACTTTGCGGCCGAAATGGTTGCTCTGCTTTCATAGAGTTGAGGGCATCAAGGAGCATCAAAAGGGAATGAGGTTAGATTCCTCAACAGTACCCGCTGCTGTATTTCCCGCTCATGTGCAACGCCGTAGCGTGACGTTGCCGGGCAAACGTTTTTCGCACTGCCACTGGTCAGCCTGCTGACTGGGAAGGCGCGAAGAAACGGGGATAAGTCAGAAGACCTGCCATTTCAGACAAAGAGAGCACCCACGGGACTATGGGTAGGACTTGTCGGCACTTCCATACTCCACAGCGCTTGCTGAGGTGGCGGGAGTAATGACTTTGACTCAGGCAGGTCAATACATCCTGTAACATTTCATGATGTCTGATTTACGATAAGATTTTGCCCATATCCCGTTGAGACACCCGAAAGGGGGTTTCAGCGGGTATTTTTTATCGTAATTCCATTGACAGCATGAAATATTGCCTACTCCTGTCTGTTGTCAGTATCCTGCTTGATCCGGGTTTGGTCAAGGCGGAGCAACAGAAGGACTCTACTTATCAACTGGAGGAGGTGTTGGTGACGGCGCAGCAGCCAAACCGCGACATCATCCCGGTTCAGACACTCAGCGGAGAGGAGCTGAACAGGCTCAACAGCAACAGTGTGGCGGATGCACTCCGCTACTTCTCCGGTGTGCAGGTGAAAGATTATGGCGGTGTGGGAGGTATCAAGACCGTCAACATCCGCTCCATGGGCACCAACCATACCGGGGTGGTGTATGACGGTGTGGAACTTGGAAACGCCCAGAACGGCCAGATAGACCTCGGCCAATTCTCCCTCGACAATATTGAAGCCCTTTCGCTTTACAATGGACAGAAAAGCGAGATTCTCCAGCCTGCAAAAGATTTCGGGTCGGCTGGCACAATCTACATGCGGACACGCCGTCCCGAGTTTAAGGATGGCGAAAATTATCATGCCAGACTCACCCTGCGTGCCGGATCATTTGACCTCATCAATCCCTCGGCTTTGGTGGAACTCCGACTCAGCGAAAGAGTCGCTGCCTCGCTCAGCGCCGAATGGGTCAACTCAAGCGGCAAATACAAATTCCGCTATCGACGCGTAAATCCCGCCGGAGAATTGGCCTATGACACTACAGCAGTGCGCCAGAATGGCGACATCAACGCCACAAGAATCGAACTCAATACATACGGATCTTTATCCTCCGGAGCATGGACTTTCAAGGCTTACAACTATAATTCCGAAAGGGGAGTGCCGGGGGCAATCGTCAATAACGTCTGGCGTCGCGGCGAGCGGATATGGGATACAAACTCCTTTATACAAGGACGCTACACGGGTTACTTCGGTCGCTTCACGACTCTCAATAACGTTAAATACGCCTTCTACAGGACACATTACGTAAACAATGACGACAAGCAGATAAAGATCGACAATCTTTACCGTCAACGAGAAATATATCTTTCCTCCGCCAATGAATATGCGCTGACAGATCGTTGGAGCGTATCGGCAAGTTACGACTTCATGTGGAATACGCTCTCTGCCGACGTCTATGGATTCGTAAAGCCCGACCGAATCTCCCAGTTCCTTTCAGCGGCTACAGCACTCAATCTCGATAGGATAAGTTTTCAGGCAAGCGCTTTGGGCACCTTTATCCACGACAGACTTAAGGGACAGCAGTCTCCTGCAGATAAGCATGTCTTCTCTCCCGCTATCTTCGTTAATGGTCGCCCGCTCCGCAACAGAGACTTCTCTCTCCGTGCTTTTTACAAGCGTTCGTTCCGCATGCCCACGTTCAACGACCTCTATTATGCCGACA
>CAZPQD010000033.1:0-27536 GCA_964588625.1 uncultured Sangeribacter sp.
ACGACAATACAGTCTCTGTGATACAGATGGTGGATTTCAAGCAGGTGCAGCAGATTCCGGTCGGCATCAACCTGCATCGGCTTAAAAAGGACCGATATGGCAAACTATGGGTTACATCGCGAGGAGACTATCAGTCACGTCCCTCTCGCCTGTACGTGCTCCAGAAGAAATCCGGTTTCAATCAGATGGAGGTCAGCGACACTATTCCCATCGCCTGTTCCGACATGGCATTCTTTGGCGACAATATGTATTTCTACGCCACGGAATGGAACAACTTCACAGCCTCCAACACCATCACTTACGGAGTGATTGACATTCGCACGAAGGAGATAATCTCTGACTCTTTCATCACTGATGGCACTGAGAAAGAGATAACGATTCCTTACGGCATAGCCGTGCATCCCGAAACGGGGGAAATCTTCGTGACCGACGCAAAGAATTATGTTTCCTCCGGCACTCTCTACTGCTTCACGCCCGACGGAAAGAAGAAATGGAGTGTCCGCACCGGCGACATCCCGGCCCATATAACATTCCTCAAGAAATGAAAGCTAAATATTGTTTCACCGCTTCCTATGCAATGCTGGCTATGCTTGTCGTAGGTTGCTCGTCAGAAATGCCGATGGTAAACCTTGGTATCGACGATTCCTATTACCTCCCCCGCATGAAAAAACTACCTCTCAACCCCGCTTTGACTGGAGAAGCCTATCAATGGAGAATCAATGGGAATACTGTCTCCACCGAGCGGAACTACATCTTTATCGCACAGGAAGAAGGTGAATATGAGGTCTCCTTCGACATCATAGATACCGTCACTCCTTATCATTTTGATTTTACCATTACAGTGATGCACGAAGAAGTGGAGTATTCTCCCTACATTGCTAAGGTGTACGAATATTGTCCCGCGCCCGGCCAGTTTGTAAACGAGATGCCGAAATATGAGGAGGGTGACACTTACTCCGACATCCTTCGGAAGGCAGAGGAAAGTATATCCGGAACAAACGACATCATGATAACCCTCGGGGGGTGGGGAGGATACGTCACGTTCGGTTTTGACCATACAGTAATCAATGTGGCGGGGGAATATGATTTCCGAATATGGGGCAACTGTTTCTACGAACTGCTGCAGCCAGAGAAGAAGGGAGGTTCGGCAGAACCTGGTATAGTGATGGTGAGTTATGATACGAATTGCAATGGCTTGCCTGACGACGAATGGTATGAGTTGGTCGGAAGTGAATACTTCTCGGGTCAGACACTGCACAATTATGAAATGACATATCACCGGCCAGACCCCGGCCGACCGGTAATCTCTGACGAAGATAACAGTCTGACCGACACTCGCTACATCGCATGGGAAGACAACGCGGGAGGTTGCGGCTTCATACCTAAGAATCTATTTCATACTCAGGAATATTTTCCAAAATGGATTGATGGAGAAAGACTAACTTTTAGAGGAGGCAGACTCGCGCCCAATGCCGAGGATATAAGCGGCAACGGCTCCTACTATATCCTGTATAGCTATCCCTGGGGATATGTCGACAATCACCCCAACGATTATCCTGACCTCAATTCATTCGACATTGATTGGGCTGTGGATTCGGATGGAAATAGAGTCAGACTCCCCGGAGTGGATTTCGTGAGAGTATACACCGGCATCAATCAATCCTGCGGTTGGCTCGGAGAGACTTCTACGGAAATGAGCCGGGCTCAGGATCTTCATATCAAAGAGCCTGAAGTGCCTCTCCCGGTAATTCCTTAACCTGACAAATTAAGATTCTCCCAGATAAAGAAACAGAGAATCCAGAAAAAGAAGGAAAAGAGAATACGGAAAAAGAAAAGATGCAGTAAAAAAGAATCTGGAAAAAGAAAATATGCAGTAAAAAAGAATCCGGAAAAGCAGGAAAAGAGAATCCGGAAAGAAAGAGCAAAAAAAGAATTTATAAAAAGAAAATACAGGAAAAAGGATCCTGAAAAAGAAAAAGCATGAAAAGAAAAAGGATGAAAAGAAAAAAGCATGAAAAGAAAAGCGAATATAAATTTAAAAAAAACTAAAAAATATAAATGATTGTGGTCCGATTGAAATGAGGACTTCTAATTCTAAAACTAAAATGAAAAAAAATTACTCAATTATCATCGGTGCTTTCCTTGCTATCTCGCTGACGGCCAATGCTTTCGTGATAGACTGGTCGAAAATCAAGCACTGGGCAGGAGAGGGCACTGACAAAGCCGCCCTTGTAGTGCAATTTGACGACGGAGACGAGCAGAAAGCTTACGTCTGGGGCTATCGTTGGAATGGCGAGGAGATCGAACCGACGGGGGAAGACATGTTTCGGGCCATAGCCATGGAATGTGATGATCTCTACCTATTCACCCAATATACTGGCTGGATGGGCAACACTGTCTGCGGAATTGGATATTCACGTAGCAACGCCATAGCCGACTATATCGAGTTTGACTTCGATTCGGCCATGGATGATCCCAACATCAGCTTCAACTGGTTTTCAGCCAATTCATATCTCGGCCAGACCTCCACTCCCGGCTGGGATACACCCGAACTTTGTGAGCAGGCCATAGAGGAATCCAAGGCGACGCATATCCTTGAGCATCCTATCAATGCCCAGGCTTATGGCTACGCTTGCTATGACTATGACCACTGGAAGAAGACGACCGACGATCTCACCCTCCGCTGGCACTCCGGATGGTATATGGGCTATTGGAGTTACTGGGTTGGGGGAGTGGACTCAGAGAGCCTGAGCTATTCAGGCTTAGGATACAGTTCACGCAAACTCGCTGACGGGGCAGTGGATGGTTGGAAATACACCTATCTGAGCGGTCCGGCAGGTGGCGGAGATGTTGACGGCTACACCGGAGCCACACCCCAATGGAATGAACTTGACTACACACATTTCAATTCCACGGCCATAGAACAACTTGGGAGTGAATACACTGAGGAGGAGCATTGTCTCTATCGTCTTGATGGCACACGGGTAAGTGCAGGGGAATCACTCGCCCCCGGACTTTATATCCTAAAGGATGGGAAACGGGTTACAAAAATCCTGATAAAATGAAACTTCCAACTGTTTCGGTACATCTGATAATTTCCCGATAATAAGACAACAACCAATAATTTAACCTAAACACCAATGAAAAAAATCTTTGTTTTAGTCGCCGCATTGACGGTGATGATCGGGGCGTACGCTCTGATTCCAAAGACGGTGCAGGGTGTGCCTTACACCCCGAAGGAGAGTAGCCGTCAGATGATGGCAGCCTCCGACTTTCCCGACGATCCCGATGATCTGTCGGTGCCGGAAGGAGAGTTCACCTTCGACATGATTGAGAGCTGGAGTGGAGAAGGCTCAAATCGCGCCGCACTCGTAATCCAGTGGAACGCTCCGCAGGAGACAAATGCTCTCGTCTTCGGCTATCGCTGGGACGGCCTTGCCACGGGAGCCGACATGGTACGCGCCGTAGTTGCCGATCATCCTCAACTTTATGGCCTTATTCAATATACCAACGTATCCAGTCCTACCGACCCTCTGGGAGGTTACACCATCAATGGATTCGGTTGGGATTGTGACTCCGACGGTGACATAGGGCTCAAAGATACAAAAGACAACAAAATATACTACTCCGAAAATGGACTCTTCATCCATCCCCGAGGATATGATCCCGACAAAGGTGGCTCTTCGGATTATGACTATGATGACTGGAAGGCAATAGATGCAGATGACTTCTGGGCTGCCGGCTGGTATGCTTCCTACTGGTCTTATTGGGTGAAGGGAAGTGATGACTCCAGATTCGGATATTCCAGTTGGGGCGCTTCCGGACGCTTGCTTGAGGATGGAGACTGGGATGGCTGGAACTTCTCCCTCAATTTCGGTTCGTACGCATGGAAAAACTTCAAGTCTGCTCCCAATCCTATTCCTGCAGGCGTCGCTACGGAGTTCAAGGTTGATGGCCTTTACTACAACCTCACCAACTATGGAGCCCGTAAAGTTGCCCTGACAGCTCCATTCGAGATGGAAGAAGAGACTCTCAGTGAATATGCCGGCGATATCAATGTGCCAGCCAAAATCACTGTCGGCGACGAGACCTACAGTGTGACCGAAATTAGAGACAATGCCTTTGAGAATGCTGAGATCGGGGTCGTGACGCTTCCCGCTTCCGTGGCGAAACTTGGTGACTATGCCTTCCTCAACTGCTCTCTCAAAAGCCTTGTACTCCCGGAAGATTCGCCTGTTCCCTCGTTGGGCAAAGGTGTGTTTTCCGGCTGCTCATCTTTTTCCCAGTTCCTTCTGCCTGAGGGTTTGAAGGCCATCCCGGCAGAACTGTTCAAGGGTACATCAATAACGGAAATAAAACTTCCCGAAGGAATAGAGACTATCGGAGCCTCAGCATTTGAGGATTGCAAACTACTCACAGATCTCTATATTCCCGGCTGGATCAAATCAATAGGTGAGAAAAGCTTCAGTGGCTGCACGGGCCTGAATACTGTGAAGGTGAACTCCACATTCCCCTGCGAATGCAGCGAAGATGCCTTTGGCCTGCTTACCGCCGGAGAGGCAGTGCTGGAAGTGCCTATGGGCTACACTTCCACCTACGCTTCTGCTGCTGGTTGGAATGTCTTTGCCAAAACTTCCGAATTTGCCCTCGACGTGAAGGAAGGGGATAGGTTTGCAGTGGACGGAGTTTCCTACATGGTGACTTCTGCGGAAGGTGATGAATTAACCGTAATGGTCAGCTACTTCCGAACAGTTGACAATAAGACTGACAACACATCCATAAAGACTGCAAACAAGGAGGGATATGTCGGAGAAGTTAAAGTTCCCTCCAAGGTGATGTATCAAGGAAAGACATTCTCAGTGAACGCGGTAGAGGATAAAGCTTTTTATGGAGCCTCCGAACTTGAGGGAATAATCCTTCCCGAGGGAATCGAAGTTATTCCCCAATATGCTTTCTATGACTGCTCTTCTCTTGCGAGCGTCACCCTCCCTTCTACTGTAAAGGAGATTGAGACCTATGCCTTCACCTATTGCTCAGCTCTTGAGTCAATTGTTCTTCCTGAGGGTCTGGTTTCACTCGGCGACCGCTGCTTCCAGAGCTCCGGACTTACCTCCGTTAAACTCCCCGCTTCACTGACTGCAATTCCCAGCTATTGTTTCTATAGCTGTCCGCTAACCTCCATTGAGCTCGGCGACCAGGTCACTGCATTGGGAAACAATATCTTCCAGAATTGCAAGCAGCTGACTTCCGTTAAGCTGCCTTCAACCATTGAAAAACTACCCTCAAGTATGTTTTCCAATTGTTCGGCGCTGACGTCCGTCACTATTCCTCAGAGTGTTAGGGAAATGGAAAGCAGCGTATTCAGCGGATGTTCCTCCCTTGAGCAGATCAAGCTCCCTGATTCCCTTGAGACAATCGGTTCCGGACTTCTCCAGAATTGTTCGTCACTCACTCAGGTGAAATTGCCGGAGAAGGTGACGACGCTTCAGATGTCTCTCTTCAACGGTTGCGCATCTCTTGAGAAGGTGGTGCTCAGCGATAAAATCACGTCCATACCCAATAATGCGTTCACCAAGTGTTATAAGCTACACACCATAGTGTGGGGAGCGGACACCATTGCCACTGAACCCGGAATCATACGTCTCGGGGATAATATCTCAAGCATTGGCCAGTATGCCTTCCAGTATTGTGAGGCCATCAAGGAGATCATCCTGCCAGAAGGCCTCGTTACTCTTGGAGGTCGCGACATCTTTGCAAATACAGGAATCACTCAGCTTGTAATTCCGGCTTCTGTGAAGAATATGGCTCAGAACTATATTTGTGAAAACAATGATTCTGTGACATTCTATCTCTGTGCCCTCACTCCGGTTACTGTGAATAAGTGGACTTTCCAGAAGAACTATTCCACAAACTTTGATATTGTGGTGCCGATCGGATGTGCAGAGGCGTATTCACAAGGTACAGGGTGGAGCACCTACACACTCACCGAGCCGAAGGTGAGTGATATCAGTCTCTGCGAAATGAAGCTTATTGAAGGTATACTTACAGGTTCTTTCCGTATCAACTACGACATGAAACTTCCCGAACGTTTCGCTCAGGTAAATGACACAATAGCCCTGAAGGGTTACACCACTATAATTACCCTTGATGCAAATGGAACAGAACCCGTAAATGTGGAGGTTACACCTGCCGCCGACGGCACTTTTGAAGTGGAGGTTGATGGATTCAAGGCCAAACATGACGTTACTGCCACTCTCACCGCTTCCAATGAGGAGAACTCCATTGTCTCGGAGGCTGCTGATGTTGAGGTAATTGCCAAGGAATTCTTTGCTTTTGGCATGAGCGAATACAATGCCCATTTCGATGAGAAGGTCACTCCCGAAATAATTTTCAATGATGAGACTTACTCCCTCTCCGACCTGAATTTCAGTTCTTCCAACACAGAGGTTGCATCCGTCAATAAACGTACGGGCGACATAACAGTGAAGCGAACGGAGGGCGATGCCGTAATACGTGCATATCTAACCGATGATCCTGAGGTTTACGCAGAGATGATTCTCCATGCCGCTCTTGCACAGCCGGTGGAGAAATTCATACTTGGCGATGGTTCTGAGAATATTACCATCTCCTACATGGATATCTATGCGCTGTGCCCTGAGGTTATTCCTTCAGATGCTGATATCCAGAGCTATGACATAGAGATCTCAGACCCGACAATCGCCACTACATATAGTGTGACTGCTTTCAATCCCACACGTAAATACTTTGAACTTGTCACCCACAAGCCCGGAAAGGTGGATGTCACATTCAAGTCGCAGGATGGATCGGAAGTAAGCACCACTTATCATTTCACTATAGAGGACTCCAATCGCGAGGCTCCTAAGGACTCGTGGCAGGATGGCACATTCTGGCTCAACGAGGATTGGTTCGGACATACCAACGGCTCAATCAACTATATTGATAAAGATGGCAATGTGCGTTATCGTGCCTACGAGTCGCAGAATGCCTACGAGTCATTCGGATGCACCTCCCAGTATGCAATGATTTTCGGCGGTAAACTCTACGTGATGTCAAAACAAGCCACCGATGGAGGTGACACACGCCAGGGAGGAGGCCGGCTTGTAGTGGCTGATGCCAAGACTCTCAAAAAACTTGTAGGTATCGACAATATACTTGATGATGGCGACGGACGCGCATGCGTCGGCGTCAACTCTGAAAAGGTTTATATCGGCACTACAGCCGGTATCGCCATTTTCAATCCCGAGACCCTCGCAATTACTGGCAAGGTTGAAGGTATTGAGTCTGGCAGCAAGTATGCCAATCAGCTTGGAGACATGGTGTATGCCGGCAAATATGTATTCGCAATCAAGCAGGCCTACGGCACCTACGTTATTGACACAGCGACTGACCAGGTAGTGGCAACCCTCGGACGGGAGGAGGATGGCACTGTGACGGCCTTCCCGCAGGGTGTGACTGTTACTGCCGACGGATTGGTATGGGTGGCTGCCACTTCCTCAGCAAATGGCAAGGCCACTACTCTCTATTGCTATGACCCGGCCGACCTTTCGCTTGTGCGCTCCGTAGAGATGCCCTCACATCTCAGCATCGTTTGTGGATGGGGTTCATGGCGCCCCACCAACTTCTTTGCAGAGCGGGATGAAGTGGCCATCTGGTTTGGCTCAGGTGTGGAGTCAAGTATTGTCTCCGGCAACTCCGGCTATTACCGTTGGGACACTAAGAGCGAACTCTCCTCTCTCCAGCCTGTCTACGTTTTCCCCAAGGATATGGCTGGAAAAGATGAGAATACAATGCAGGCACCGTATGCCTCCGCGAGATATGACGACCGCAGCAATCAGCTCCTGATAGCCGCAACCCACGGTTCATCATCAAATTACCGCAACACTTGGCTCCATTTTGTGGATTGTGCCAAGGGTGAGATTGTCAGGACAATACGACTCAAGGATTATTATTGGTTCCCTGCTATGGCGGTATTCCCCGATAAATACGCACCTGAGTTTGAGGAAATAGAAGCCTTAGAGCTCGATATGGTGAAGGATAAGGAAGGACAGGTTGTGGAAATCAACGTTTCCGACCGCGATAACAGAGACAATGAGATTAGTCTTTCTTTGTTTGAACTTCCGGAAGTTGATCCTCTCTCCGACCTCCTCGATGACAAGGGCTCTGATGTGGAGGAAACGCAGGAAGATAAGAGTATAGTGGAGGCCTCCCTTGAGGGTCGGAAACTCACCATAAGACCGCTTTCCCGTGGTGAGTCTGAGATAGTCTTGAGGGCAGAGTCTAACGGTGTCTCCACCTTCCTTTCGATACCCGTGACTGTCACTGACCTCGAGACGAGCATCACTTCTTCAGAGGTGTACGGAGGAAAGATGAGCCTTGCCGGCAAGCGATTCCATGCCGAGGGCTTTGAGGGTCATAAAATGCGCATATATTCAGTCGACGGTATTCTTGTGGCGGAGTTTGAGGTAGTCACCGATGACTTTACTGTCACACTCCCAATACCTGACGGCGCTTACATAATTGTGGATTCCGATTCCCGACGCACTCTCAAGTGCATTGTGAAATAACCCCATGATAGGCCGTTGCCTATCAAGATAAGGAATTAGGCAGGCGGAAATAGAGATTGCCAAGGCTCTGATCTATTGGAATTTCTAATTCCACCTCCTAATTCCTACTTCATATAGATTATTCAAACATGACTTCATATAGATTATTCAAACATGAAAAATTTTTTACTTACACTTCTTCTCGCACCCTGTCACATGCTGGCGGCGACTGACTATACAGAAGGCATACTCTGGGTCAACGAGGATTGGTATGGTCATCAGAACTCCACCCTGAATTATCTTCTTCCCGATGATCCGGATGGTGACTATTGGAAATACCGCGTCATACAGACCGAAAATCCGGGAATGGAATTAGGTTGCACAAATCAATACGGTGCCCTTTGGCATGGACGCCTCTATCTTATAGCGAAGCAGGACAAGGATCCGGGAGCGTCGGTGACTGGAGGACGGATCACTGTGGCCGATGCCAAGACAATGAAGATTCTCCATCAGCAAAGTCTTATCGACCCCTCAGGAGCTCAATGTGACGGACGAGGCTTCGTGGGAGTGGATGAGCATAAGGGATATGTCTCCACAAGCAATGGAGTCTGGATCTTCGACCTTGACAATTATGAGATCACCGGTCAGGTGGAGGGCTCGGCCAATCCTTATGCCGGAGGCGACAGCGACAAACCCGCTACAGATTCTTCCGGATCTCTCTATAGCGGACAGTCAGGTATGATGGTGGAGGCAGCGGGCAGAATCTTTGTGGCGCACCAGCAGTATGGTTTGTTGGTGGTGGATCCTCTGACGGATAGTGTAGTCGAAGTAATATCCATGGATATAGTAAGGGAAGGCGCCGGTATCGGTTCGATAGTGAAGTCAAAAGATGGTTTCCTGTGGTTGTCGGTGGCAAAGAACTGTCAGGGGAACGGTTCAGCTCTCAATAACATCGTGAGGGTGAATCCTTCCACACTTGATTACGAGATTCTGGACATTTCGGAAGGAATGTTTCCCCCTCCCAACTCCTGGTATGCGTGGACACCCGATGCCTTTGTAGCTTCTGCCGTCAACAACTGTCTGTATTGGAAGGGCGGCCCCAACCAGTGGTTTACCGGCACCAAGATCTACAAATTTGATTGCGATACCCGCCAACAGTCTCTATTCATCGATCTGGAGGAGGAAGGAGCGAATTGGAAGCTTTACGGATGCGCGATGGGTGTACACCCCGTAACCGATGAACTCTACATGGCACTCTATCACGAGTTTGGCACACCCACCTACATCACGCGCCGTTATTCTCCCTCCGGTGAGAAAATACGCGACTACGAGATGATAATGAATTACTGGTTTCCGTCACTCCCCATCTTCCCTCAGACTGAAACTGGCGCCAGTGTCGAGCTGCCTAAGCAGATCGACAGCACAACCTTCGGCGACCTCTATACTCTCCAGGGCATCCACGTGATGACCGATATCAAATATGGCGACTGGTCAAACCTCACCCCAGGCATCTACCTTTTCCGCACCTCCTCCTCATCCCGGAAAATCAGCATCCAATAACTCCACTGTTTCAGAAAACACAGGGAGATTGCTCTGCTTAGCAATCTCCCTGTGTTTGGTTTTCACATAATGTTACCTTTTAATCCATAATTTGCCATCCTTAATGAAGGGGAGTCCTTTCCTCGGCTCATCTATCTGAAGGCCTTGTAAATTGAAGATAATATCCGAATCATCAACTATTGAATCATCATCCACAATATCGTCTACTCCCACTAATTCCTTAACACCATTGAAGTCCCACGTAATGCTGTAAGACCAAGTGTCATTAGTCTGCCCTCTATCAGTATCCAAGAATGTTCCGTACGGGATTATGAGAGTGTATTTTTTTGAACGGTCTAAACAGACCCTGTTGAAGAATGCCTCAAAGTATAGGCAATTAACTTGATAATTTCTTTTAAAGTTTGCGTAAGCGAAGGGTTCTTCCATACCTTCCTCATATAGATAAATTGTTTTATTCAGAATGGGAAAGAATTCACATGAAATAGAGAAGTCATAAAGCATATGGGTGCTCAATGGATTGAGCTCTTTTGAATATCTATCATATATCCCAATATGGTCTAAATCTTTATCTTCAATAATTTCCTTTGCGAAACTCCAATCATTATTTTCATAATATATCTCCCTGCTTCCTTCAGGGACATAAACGATAGAGCGGCTTAACACTTCATCATTATCTCCAATCAAAGTGATAGGTATTCTAAAGTTGCAGAAGATTTTCTTTAGCTTGGACATTCCAGATAATGATACCCTTAACGCACCTACGGGAATAGTGATCTCCTCTATGGAAGTTCCTGCAAGCATATCTTCTCCCATAGTCACAGTTCCAGTACCTAAATCAATTGATTTGAGATTTGAACAGTTCTTAAAGGCCCTCTTTCCAATATTATGGTCATAACCGTGAGCATCAGACGTTAAGACTACTGAAGTTATTCCCGGACAATTGATGAAGGCTTCCTCACCAACATTTTCGCAAATGATTAACTCACCAAATTCAGTTGAGAGACAGTTTGCAAAGGACTGCCGTCCAATCTTTTCAAGTCTATTAGGAAAATCAATCTTCTTACAGCTGACATTCATGAATGCGCGATCTCCCACGGTAAAGAGCACCTCAGGCAGAATAATACGGTCAAGTTCAACCGTAGCTCTTGTAGTTTCAGAAATGCCTAATCCTTCAACTGGAATCTCGTGGTAGAACAAATCTTCTGGGAAACGATAATCTTCAACGTTTAGAATCCTCATATCGAGCACCCTTATCTTTTTCCCCTCTAAAGAGCATGCCTCAGCAATGAGACGCAATCCTGCTTCGTTGATTTTACCTGTCACAACTAATGTGTCAGCATCAGCCATTTCTTCCAAAGTAGCCGATAATATATTATTTTCCGCAACCACATCAAGGCGGGACGCCGCATGTAGCGTCATTCCAATACATGATAAAAAGGCAAATGCCAATGAAACGATTAATATTTTCATATTCATAATATAACAAAGGTTTATTTGACAATACGAAACCGGATTGAACCCACAACATTTATTCCTTGTTGGAAGTCTATCTGATAAAAACCATTATCTAGTTGCTCGGTATTTATCCGAAGTACATTAGATCCTATGGGTTCAGGTTCTGCCTTAAGTGCAAAATTAGTCAATTAATTTGAAAAAATCGGCGATATGGGCTTAAAAGTCCAATTCCTATCTTTCATTATTTTTGAACTTGAGAAGGTCGATTGTTTGTTATACCTGAGAGATACAACAAAATAAGATCATGACAGAGAAATATGAAATTGATGGGCTGCAATGTCTATGCAGTCAGGTGGAGAGAAAGGATAGGGTGGCTTACGTGCTGTATCCGATGGATATGTTGACGGGATGGATTGAGGATGCCTCTAAGAAGTTTGACACCAATATTGTAGTCATTACCGGGATGGATTGGCAGAATGTATTCAGTCCGTGGCCGGCTCCCGGTGTGCCGAAAGGTACGGAGGATTTCAAAGGGGAGTCTCCTGAGTTTCTGAAATTGCTTCAGGAGAGGGTGCTCCCGCAGATTGAGGGAAAGATGGGACTGAAGAATAATGTGGTCAGAAGTCTTGTCGGTGTCTCTATGTCGGGATTGTTTGCCCTCTGGCAATGGATGGTTTGTGACACATTCACAAATATCGCCTCTCTCTCAGGATCATTTTGGTACGAGGGATTCCTGAAGTGGATGGAAAACCTTAAGATTCCGACAAAGTCTGGCATGGGCTTCTTCCTGCTTGGTGAAGATGAACCGAAATCGAAAGTTAAGGTTTTTGCCACAGTGGGGGAGAGGACTGCCGCAATCTTGAATCTGCTGAAGGATGCAGGAGTTTCCGTAAAATTCCTTAGCGTTCCCGGCAACCATTATTCCGACGCCATCCCTCGCCTTAACGCCGCATTCGCAGCCTTGTATTGATCCTTATATTGAGAATGTACGCGGTATTGAGAAGGCGTTCCTCCTAAAAGTAATCAGGCTCCGTTCCTCACTAATTGATTAGGGGGAAACGGAGCCTGCAATATGATTGGATACCTGCAATATGATTGGATATATGAGATTTACGTATTTTTGACGCGCAATGCTCTGATGGCGTTCAAGACGGCGAGCACCATAACCCCCACATCGGCGAAGATGGCAAGCCACATGTTGACGATACCGAAGAGGCTCAGGATGAGGCATATGCCTTTTATTCCCAAAGCCATTATGATGTTCTCCCACACTATGCGCAGGCATTTGCGTGAAATACGGATAGCCTTTCCTATACGGATGGGATCGTCGTCCATCAGAACCACGTCGGCAGCCTCGATCGCCGCATCGCTTCCCATTGCTCCCATAGCTATCCCCAGATCTGCACGCGACAGAACGGGCGCATCGTTGATGCCGTCGCCTACGAAGGCCACCTGATCCGCTTCCCTTCTTTTTTCTGAAAGGATTTTTTCAAGTTCCCTCACCTTGTCGGCAGGAAGCAATTCGCTGCTTACCCGGGAGATACCCAATTGGGTGGCTGTCTGTTCGGCTACATCCTTCGCGTCTCCGGTCAGCATAACTGTCTTCTCCACGTTAGAACGACGCAGGTCAGCGATGGCCTCCTTCGCGGATGGTTTTGCAACGTCGCCCAGCACTATATGTCCTTCATATTTGCCTTCTACGGCTATATGGACGATGGTGCCGGCTATACGACAATCGGAGTGTGTTACACCTAACTGGCGCATAAGCTTGGCATTGCCTACTGCCACTTGTTTGTCATCGACAGTGGCAACTATACCCTTGCCGCTGATCTCCTTGATTTCTGAAATACGTGAAATATCGATCTCTCGTCCGTAAGCCTCAGTGATTGATTTGGCAATGGGGTGGGTGGAGGAGTTCTCCGCCATTGCTGCAAGCTGAAGAAGGAGGTCGCGGTCAGAGGTTGCCTCCTCTTCATCGGCAGAGTGTACTGCTTTCACCTCAAACACTCCGCGGGTGAGGGTTCCGGTCTTGTCGAACACCACAGTCTTCACCTTTGACAGTTTCTCCAGGATGTTGGCACCCTTCACCAGAATACCCTCACGGCTCGCACCCCCTATACCTGCAAAGAAAGATAGCGGAATGCTTATCACAAGAGCACACGGACAACTGATGACCAGGAACACAAGGGCACGATACACCCATGTCTCGAACGTTGCAAATGCAAAGGGCGCACCTTTGAAGATTATCATGAAAAGAGGTGAAAGCAGCGCCACCGCCAATGCACCGAAGCATACGGCTGGTGTGTAGACACGCGCTACCCGAGAGATGAAATTCTCCGACTTTGATTTCCTGGAGGATGCATCCTCCACAAGTTCAAGTATCTTGGAGACAGTGGAGTCTCCAAACTCCTTTGTGGTCTTGATTTTCAGCAGTCCGGAAAGATTCACGCTCCCGCTTATCACCTCGTCGCCTGCGCTCACTTCCCGGGGCAGCGACTCTCCCGTGAGTGCAGAGGTATTGAGTGAAGATTCCCCTTCGGCCACAATGCCATCGATCGGTATCTTTTCTCCGGGTTTAACAATGATGATGTCTCCCACTGCAACTTCACCGGGAGCGACCTTTATGTAGGCGCCGTCACGCTCCACATTGGCATAGTCTGGCCGTATGTCCATCAGGGCTGCAATATTGCGTCGGCTGCGGCCAACGGCATAACTTTCAAAAAACTCACCGATCTGGAAGAAGAGCATTACGGCGATAGCCTCGAGATAATCACCGCTCCTCTCGTAGATGGCGAGAAGAAACGCACCGACGGTGGCCACCGTCATCAAGAAGTTCTCATCGAAAATCTCTCCGTGGATTATCCCCTTCCAGGCTTTCTTCAGGATATTCCCACCAATTATCAGGTAATTTACAAGGTAAAGGGCAAGCTTCAGCCATCCGCTGACGCCTGTTGCCAGCAGTATTATTGTCAGCACCACGCAGACTATGATGCGCGTTAGCTGCTTCTGTTGTTTCTTTGTCATGTTTCCCATAAGTTCTTTTTTCTATTTTGCTATTCCGAGGTGTCAATCCTCGTTTTTACATATGCAAAGATAGCAAAGGCATAGTGCAAGCCGGTTGCAAACATAAAGGGGAATCAGAAATATGGGAGTGCGGTGCAGTGACTCCCTCTTGCCTGCGAAGCTTACTTCTGAAAACTTTTTCAATTTCAGTTGTTGTAAATTAAGACAAGACCGCCTTTGTCAGGACTCAAACCACTATAATCAATAAAACCACCACTGATAAACGTCATCTTCCATATGCACTGGATCATACAAGCATTACGCGATAATCCTGTAATCCCGATCTTCCTTACCATCGGTATAGGTTTCTTCGTAGGCAGACTCAAATATAAATCTTTTTCTCTTGGTGTGGTAGCCGCCACGCTGCTCACCGGTGTTCTGGTAGGTCAGCTCGGCATCGAGATACCCGGACTCGTGAAGTCGATATTTTTCATTCTCTTCCTCTTCAGTATCGGATATAGTGTCGGTCCGCAGTTCTTCAAGGCACTCCGGGGGCAAGGATTGAAACAGGTGCTGTTCGCCGTGATGGAAGCCGTATTGTGCGCCTTTACCGTAATCTTCGCCGCCAAAATTATGGGTTACGATACTGGTGAGGCTCTCGGCATGTTTGCCGGTTCGCAGACAGCCTCTGCTTCATTGGGTGTCATCGGCGAGACAGTCAGGGGGCTTGATATGCCCGAGGCGGAAAAGACTTCCATCACCACTATGATGCCCGTATGCTATGCCGTGACGTATATCTTCGGTACTATAGGTTCGGCATGGTTCCTCTCAAATATGGGACCGCGGCTGCTCGGTGGCCTTAAGAAGGTGAAGGAGGAGACGCGTCAGATCGAGTCGGAGATGGAACTTGGCAATAACAATGCCGACCCCGGTTCGATCGAAGCCGGAAGCAAAGTGCTGTATAGGGCTTATAAGGCGGAATGCGACTATTTCCGCCGGCCACGTTCTGTGAAGGAAGTGGAGAAGAACTATAAACTGAAAAATCTTCGTCTCTTCATTGCAAGAGTGCGCATCAATGGTGTCATCTACGAGAAAGACACTGAAATGAAGATAAAGCGTGGAGATGTCATTGTTCTCTCCGGTCGCACTGATGTGCTTCTCAAAGAGGGAAGTCTGTTGGGCCAGGAGGTGGTGGATCATGAACTGCTTGATTTCAAGTCGGAAAATCTTCCCGTGACGGTCTCTCCTAAGGGTGTCTCCGGGATGACTTTCGGTGACTTACGTCGTCAGCCATACATGCACGGAGTGATAGTGAGATCCATCCACAGGAACAACATAGATATCCCGGGTCTGGATTCAACAGTGCTGGAGGCTGGCGATGTCCTTACGCTTGTGGGTCTTTCGAGTGAAGTAAATAATGCTGCCTCCGAGATAGGATTTGCCGACCGCAACACCAACACCACCGACATGGTGACCCTTGGACTCGGCATTGCAATAGGATGCCTCGTAGGCGTAATGTCGTTCAAGATAGGAGGTGTACCCATTTCATTGAGCACATCGGGAGGAGCATTGTTCGCCGGACTGATTCTCGGATGGTGGCGCAACCGTCATCCTACTTTCGGCAAGATACCCCCTGCCGTTGTCTGGTTTCTCGACAACATCGGCCTCAACATGTTTGTGGCAGTCGTGGGTATTACCTCCGCCCCCGGCTTCCTTGCCGGTTTGAAGAGTGTGGGCCCGATGCTCTTTTTGGTTGGAGCGATCGCCACATTCATTCCCCTGACCCTATGCATACTGATAGGAAAGAAATTATTTAAGTTTACGTCTCCTGAGACGTTGGGCTGTGTGGCCGGAGCCCGTTGCGGAGTAGCTTCCATCGGTGCCATCCAGGACACTCTGGAGAGCACCGTCCCCATGATCGGCTACGCCGTCACTTACGCCACAGCCAACTTCATCCTCGTCTTCTCAAGCCTCATCGTCCTCTTCGTGATGTAGCAGTAATCAAATGTTGTAATAATGGAAAAAGAAGGAGGATCTTCCCCAAGCGGGGAAATCCTCCTTCTCAAATTTGTATCTTAAAGCAAATTTGTATCTATAAAGTCGTTGGAATCACTCAAGATTTCTTCTCAGGGCTTTGGCGAGATATTGTGTCTCACCTCGCGCCGATGAATCACAATGCTCGAGTATCTTGTCAGTATCTTTTCGATAGCGGAGCAGACGGAATGCCAGAATGTCAGCTTCCTCACGTGTTGCCACAGAGTCTGCCATATTTTCCCATTCCTCCTCAGTCAGGCTTGCAGGAGGAATGATGTGGCAGGCGAGTAACCGTGCTTCGCGCGATTCTGCATCCTCCTTCCAGAGATAGAGACCCAGATCGTGGTTGTCACGTCCTACGGCTTCTGCGATCTCGCGGAGCTGCGGGAGCTGCAATCCGAAAATCATCTTATGCGGATCTCCAGCCTTACGGAGCGCGTCGGCCACAATACCATTGCGCATAGCGAAGAAGCGGCGACGGATTTCACTCACCTCCGATGGAAGTCCGTCAGCTACGTAGCTTTCAGTCATCATTTGGCAAGCGTGCTGTAGTCGCGGCTCAGACGAAGCATCTGCTCCACATAATTCTCACCATATCCGAGCTTGACGTCGATGATCTCTCCGCTCTCGTCATAGACGGGAGTATATTGCGGGTTGATGAAGCCACGATAGGGCGGGATGTCAAGATGGGAATAGCGTTCCAGAACCTCCTTGTGGAGTTTCGGATCAACCTTCACGGCATACTTCTGTATGAGACGGTTGCCGGCCTCATAGTCGCCTTCACTCTTGATACGCTGTATTTCAGCGAGAAGTTCGGCGAGGATGCCACGCATCTTCTTATAATCGTTGATCTTCACGAATGTCTTGCCATTCTTCTTGACGAGCTCCACCACTTTATCCTTCTTGCCTTTATCGAGCACGTAGGCGGCGATGAGCTGACGGTTGCGCATGTGGGCCTCCTCGATATCCTTGCCGAGTTCCACACGGTTGAGCTGCGTCATGAGTCCATTGAGCATATACTTGTAATACTCCGCCTTGTAGGCCTCGGGATTGTCGAGGATTCCGAGCTCAATGAGTTTCGGGTCAGCAAGATAATAGAGTGCGAAAAGGTCGGCGCGAGCCTCCTCCAGCGCGGAGCCATTCTCCTTGAGTGCATCGGGATCCACTCCGGGGAGCAATTGACCCGAACCATGACCGAGACACTCGTGAAGGTCGGTGTGAAGCATATCTGTGATATAGAGATAGTCATCCATCAGCTTCGAAGTAGGAGCATCGATCACGAACTCCTCGTTGAAACCATTGCCATGGGATGCCATATCGTAAGCCTCAGTGATATTCTCGAGAGTCACCGATTTCGAACCGTGGGCAGCACGGATCCAGTTTGCGTTGGGAAGGTTGATGCCGATCGCCGTAGAAGGGAAGGCATCGCCGGCCAGCATAGCTGCATTGATCACCTTTGCAGAGACACCCTTCACATTGGGCTTGCGGAAACGGGGATCAACCGGAGAGTGGTCTTCAAACCACTGGGCGTTGGAAGAGATGGTCTCCGTACGGGCCGACGATTTGGCATTCTTGAAGTTGACGTAAGATTCCCAGCTGCCGGTCATTCCAAGAGGGTCGTTGTAGCTCTCGATGAAACCGTTTACGAAATCCACGTCACTCTTCGTATCCTCAGCCCAGAGAATCGAATACTCGTCGAAGAGTTTCAGGTCGCCGGTGATATAATAATCTATGAGTTTGGTGATGTAAGCCTTCTGAGCATCATTCTCAGCCACGTTCTTGGCCATGTCGAGCCAATAGATGATTTCAGCGATTGCATCTCCATAGAGCCCGTTGAGGTGATAGTGCTGCTCAGTCACCTTCCCATTCTCCTTCACCACCTTCGAGTTCAGACCGTAAGAGATCGGAGTGGGATCGGAGAGATCCTTCATAGCATCATAGTAGGCTTCAACCTCAGCCTGAGTCACACCCTCATAGAGGTTGACAGCCGAAGTCGCCACAACATCCTGTGTGCCATCCTGATTCACCTTCTTGGCCATTACGGTGGGATCGAAGATAACGGGCACGAGCACAGCCATCATCTCCTCCTTCGTCTGTCCGTCGGCAAGGGGCAGGGCGGAGGCAGGAAGCGCATCCACCTGAGCCTCGAAGAAAGCCTGCGAGAACTCCGGAGTAAACTTATCGTTGCTGTAGTGATGATGAATGCCATTGCCAAACCACACCTGCTTCAGATACTTCTCAAACGCCTTGAAATCCTTGCTGTCGCGGTCGCCATTGTAGGAAGTGTAGATATTCTCGAGCAACTTGCGCAGCTGAAGGTTATAGCGTCCGTTCTGATCCCAGATGATGTCGCGTCCCGCCTGGGCAGCCTGCGTGAGGTAATAGAGCATCTTCTTCTGCTGAAGGCTCAGACGATCGAACTCCGGCACCTCATAGCGAAGCACCTCAATATCGGCAAACCGATCAACATGATAGTCGAAATTCTTATCGACCACCGCATGTGCCTGAATCGACACCATTGTTCCTACCACAAGAGTAGGGATAATCCTTTTCATGTTTATATCAGATTTATTAAATTCCAATTTTAATTCAGCCCAATCCTCATCACAGGGAAAATCCCCTGCCCGATCCCCCGAATCCGAAAGCGAATCCGCAATCCCAATCCTCTTTTACCGGCTCCGGCTTCAGCCGGAAATCCCAGCCAAAATCCGAAAGCGAATCCACAATCCCAATCCTCTTTTACCGGCTCTGGCTTCAGCCGGAAATCCCCTCCGAATCCTACTCCACTTCAAGCACAAGCCCCTTCAGATATTCCCCTTCAGGGTGCGAGATATCGATGGGATGGTCGGCGGGCTGGGTCAGCTGATGCAGGATGCGCACCTTGCGGCCACTCTTGGCCGCAGCACTGAAGACAGCGAGTCGGAATTGCTCCCGGCTCACCACCTGCGAGCATGAAAACGTAAAAAGTATTCCTCCGCTCTTTATCTTCTCAAATGCCTTCGTGTTGAGCTTGCGGTAACCGATGAGCCCATTCTTAAGGGCCGACCGGTGTTTCGCAAATGCCGGAGGGTCGAGGATTATCAGGTCATACTTATCCTTCTCCATCTCATTGAGGAATTTGAAGGCATCCTCGGCATGGGTCTTATGACGGGGATCTCCAGGAAAATTCAGTTCGATATTCGCGTCCGTAAGCGCGGCGGCCTTAGCTGAAGAATCCACAGAGTCTACACTCAAAGCCCCGCCACGCATGGCATAGACCGAAAAACCGCCAGTGTAGCAGAACATATTCAGCACATGCTTCCCCTTGGCGAACGTCTCCAGCAGACTGCGGTTCTCTCGTTGGTCCACAAAGAATCCGGTCTTCTGACCCTTAAGCCAGTCGATATTGAATTGAAGTCCATTTTCCAAGGCCACATTCCCGTCGTATCCTCCCGCCAGATATTCATTTTCCGGATCGAGGCGCGCCTTATATGGAAGCGTCGTCTCGCTCTTGTAATAAACGTTGCGGATGCCGGCTCCCGGGAGTAAGGTGAGTGCATCGGCAATAGTGCGCCGGGCATAATGCATACCCGGCGAATGAGCCTGCATGACGGCCGTGTCACCATATATATCCACCACCAGACCCGGAAGGAAATCCCCTTCGCCATGCACAAGGCGGAAGCAATTGTTGTCCGCACGCACCAGATTGAGCTGCCGTCGCAACGCATAGGCGCTCTCCAGCCTCCGTATATAGATATCGTCGGACAGACGGTCGGAATCAAACTCAAGCAGCCTTACGGCTATGCTCCCTATCTGATAATGACCGGCTCCGAGCACACGCCCGTCGGCACCTTTGACGCAGACGGTCTCACCCTCCTCAAGTCCTTCGGGCAGACGAGCTATGGCGCCGGAGAAGACCCACGGATGATGGCGCAGGATGGATTCTTCCTTACGCGGTTTCAGTATGATTGTCTTTATGCTGTTGTCGCTCATATCTAATGATGGATGTGTGAATCTAATGATGGATGTGTGTATTTATTTGGCAAACAGACGAACTATATCCATACCGTTGGCATATATAAGGAGTGCGAGCAGTATGAACATACCCGTCATCTGCGCATACTCCATAAATTTCTCACTCGGCTTGCGACGCGTTATCACCTCATAGAGTAGGAAAAGCACATGGCCGCCGTCAAGAGCCGGAATAGGCAGGATATTCATGAAAGCCAAGGCCACGGAGAGGAAGGCCGCGATATTCCAGAAAGCGATCCAATCCCAATTCTCGGGGAAGATACTTCCGATGGCTCCGAACCCTCCGACGCTTTTCGCCCCCTCTTTCGTGAAGACGAGCTTCATGCTTCGGGCATAGCTGACAAGTTTGTCGGTGCCCATCTCTATGCCTCGGGGCACAGAAGCTATGAGCGAATACTTCTTTACATTCTCCTTGAAGAATGCAGCAGGGTTCACCTCGAGTCCAATCCCCATCTTGGCGTCGCCATTGAGCTTCACGGGAAGAGCCAGAGTGTCGCGTGCGGCACCCGCGCCCCTGACTACGGTGACAGTGGCTTCCGATGGCTTTTGACTCTCCATCGTCTTCAGGAAACTCAGCAGTGTGGGAGTGGCAGTGGAGTCGACAGCTATGATCACGTCATTCTCCTTCAAGCCCGCCTTCTGTGCTCCTTCGCCAGGAGCTATCTGAGTTACCTTTGCAGGAAATCTATAGGTCATCAGACTGAAATCGGCCTTCCCTTCCTTCATCTCCTCATCCAGACGGAAGATGAAATCAGAAGGGATGGGTACATTCACAGTGTCGCGACCATCGCGGAGCACAGCTACGCTCTTGGCCTGGGCAATGGTCATGCGGGCTTCAGCCGGATTGTCGAGCTTCACCCCGTCGGCAGATAGAAGGATATCTCCGTCGCGGAAGCCAATCTCCTTGGCGGCAGGGGAGAAGTCCATACCCATCTTTGCATCCGACAGACCAACGTAGCGTTCTCCCTGGGCATACACGAGCCCGGCATAGATGATGATGGCAAGCAGGAAATTGAAGAGCACACCGGCGATCATGATGAGAAGACGCTGCCATGCCGGTTTTGAGCGGAACTCCCAAGGCTGCGGATCTGCCTTCATCTGGGCGGTATCCATCGATTCATCGATCATGCCTCCAATCTTGCAGTAACCACCAAGCGGGAGCCAGCCGATTCCATATTCCGTGTGACCCCAGAAGCGCTTCCAGCGGCTTTCACCCTTCTGCTGCTCGTAATCCTTGGCGTCACGCTCGGTGCGTGTCTTAACGTGAAGCGCTATCTCGGCCTCTGCCTCGGCTATCTTCTTCTCAGCCTCGGCGGCTTTCTGCTGATCTTCCTTTTTGAAAAGGAGTTTCATCCCCTTAGGGCGAGCTTCCGCCAGCTCATTCTGAGCCTCCGATAGTTTTCTTTCAGCCTCAGCGAGGGCTTCCAGTTCGCGATATTCAGCCTCAGCCTCTTCGTTGAAGAACCCGATGCGCGAGAGTCCACCCATGTGCTTCTTGGGTTTCCACTTGAAAAGGGAGGTCCAGGGATTGAAGAAGATATAGAATTTCTCCACCTTAACTCCGAAAAGTCGGGAGAAGAAGAAATGACCGAACTCGTGGATTACTACGAGTATGGCCAATGCCATTATAAGCTGTGTGGCTTTTATGAGGAATACGTGCATCTAAGTCTGTGATTGAAATTTTGAAGTAAATGAGGTCGCCGACCTCGCTTCAGGTAAGTAAGTTTTTGAAAAAATGATAGTTGTGAACCTCTTGTCAGAGTAAATTCTCCGCAATGGCCCGAGCCTCAAGATTTGTGGCTATAAGGTCGTCGAGCGATGGCTCGGCCACAAACTGAGCCTGACGCATCGTTGCTTCGGCTATCTTCGGGAGGTCGGTGAAGCGGATTCTCTCCTGCAGGAAGGCAGCAACGCCAATCTCATTGGCGGCATTCAGGATGCAGGGCATATTTCCGGCAGCTCCCGCCGCCTCGAAGGCAAGACGGAGCATGGGGAAAAGTTCGGTGTCGGGGCGCTCGAAAGTGAGGTTGGCATATCTTTCGATCGATAGGGGAGAGCGGTCGGTGGCTAAACGCCCGGGCCAGCCGAGGGCATAGCGTATGGGCATACGCATATCCGGCATTCCCAACTGTGCCTTAACCGACCCATCCGTAAACTCCACCATCGAATGCACAATCGATTGCGGATGCACTGCGATTTCAATCCGGTCCGGTTCGACTCCGAAGAGCCAGCTTGCCTCCATCATCTCGAATCCCTTATTCATCATCGAGGCGGAGTCGATCGTGACTTTCGCACCCATATCCCAATTGGGATGACGAAGCGCGGCGGCAGGAGTGACATTCTCGAGTTGCTCCCGGCTGAAAGTGCGGAACGGACCGCCGCTGGCAGTCAGAATTATCTTCCTCACGTCTTCCGGACGCTCTCCCTGCAGACATTGGAAAATTGCAGAATGCTCGCTGTCTACGGGAAGGATACGGCCAGCCTCTCGCTCCACCATCGAATAGATGATGGAACCTCCCACCACGAGAGTCTCCTTATTGGCAAGGGCTATCGTCTTGCCCGCCTCCAGAGCCCTCACTGTGGGGATGAGTCCGCTGTAGCCCACGAGGGCTGTCACCACGGTGTCAATCTCCGGGAGGGTCGCAGCCATGGCGATGGCCTCATCGCCCGCTGCCACTTCCACTCCGCTTCCTGCAAGTGCTTCCTGAAGCAGGGGGAGAGACGACTCGTCGGCAATGACGGCAAGTCTCGGCCGATGACGCAGGGCCTGCTCGGCGAGCAACTTCCAGTTGCGCCCCGCTGTCAGCACACCGGCCCGGAAGCGATCGGGATACTCCTCTATGATGTCGAGGGTCTGGGTGCCGATGCTGCCGGTGCTCCCGAGCACCGCCAGCTCTTTTATAGTGTCTGAATATGAAATCACGTCGTCAGGTCGTTGATACGTCTTATCATCAACACGCAAAATTAGTAAAAAAATCGCTCGTCAGCAAACATTGGCATTCAACCGATGGCCGAGTCGTGTTTCTGCCTAATGTCTCTCCGGCCATGCATCGAGTATCTCATCGTCCTCGCGGAGCCTCATATTGTGTGGCGTCACGTGGAGGCCGGTCTGTCGAGCCAATATAGTCATAGGGCCGCAGGGGAGTGCCGTTGTGCCACATCTTCAGCTTAACAACGGCCGAACGTATCCCCTGGCCGTTCTGCTGGATGGCTATCGTCTGGCCCCCTTCCACCCATTCGCCCGGTTCGACTGTCGGCAGTGAAAGTCGCGAGTAGCTGCTCAGGAACCCTTTCCCGTGCTGTATAATTACAGTATAACCCTCCTCACGCAGCCCTCCGGGGATGACGGAGATTACGAGCCCGTCGGCCACACTTCCCACCGGCTGTCCTTCAGCAAGGGCTATGGCTGGTTCAAAACTGTTGCGTGTCTCGGCAAGGAAGATGCTCTCCTTGCTCACAGGATAGAAGATCATCCCTTCGGAAGCAAGCGGAGCTATTACCGAGATATTGTAACGCTCCCTCTCCTGCATCATCCTTACGAATTTCTCCTCCTCGCGCGATGCAGGAAGCAGGGAGTCGGAAGTAAGGCGCGAGGCAGGACGTGTGGCGTCGAGCGAATCGGAAGGCTCGCGGTCAGTGTCGAGCACCGTCAGCAGGTTGTTGAGAAAAGCCTTGTTCTTGCCGAAGGCTTCGTTGAGGGAATCGAGGCGCAGCAGATTCTCCACAGTGGCAGCACGCTCCGTATCCTTCATATAACCCGGCAGGATATTGCGGATGGGGGTGACGCAGATGAGCGTCCCCGCAAGCAGCAGGGCAACCGCCAGCGCGCCCGCTATATATAAGATGAGCCGGAGCGGCGTCAGCCGCCAGCTCCTGACGTTCTCGAGCCGGGATTCGTTCTCAAGGATTACCCTGTAGATTCTTTTCGCTTTCATCTCGTTGCGAAATTACTGCTTTTGCGCCGAACGGCAAAATTTTAAAAAATTTTTTCATTCCCTTGAACCATCGTAGTTTTGGTAATGTTTAGTAGATAAATTTAAGAAATTTAAACTATAAAAAACACACCACTATGAAAACAAACCTTTACCTCTTAGCTGCTATGGCAGCCGGCGGATTCGCCGCTGCTCCTTCCGCAGACGCGCAGGCTCCCGTCTATGAGTCTGAGACAGTATCAGTAACAGAGTATACCTGTGACAACTCCAACCATTACTTCCAGAGTTGGCGCGACAATTGGTTCATTCAGGTAGGCGCCGGCATCAACCAGCCCTTCGTAGAACGCGGCATCGGTGTTAATTCTCCCGGCCACAATGTCAACCGCAAGAACATGACCACAACCTATAACTTCGGTGTAGGCCACTGGTTCTCCCCCTATATGGGTCTCCGTCTAAACGCCCTCGGCGGTGCCCTCCACTGGAACACTCCCACTCAGGCCCAGCCCCTCAATGGATGGACAAAGGCAAAATACGCCAACCTCAACCTCGAGTTCATGTGGGATATGTGCAATAGCCTCGGAGGCGTTAATCCCAACCGCGCCGTGAGCGTGATTCCGTTCGTAGGTCTCGGCGGTGCTTACACCTGGGATATCCGCGACGGTCATCAGGGTCCGGCAGCCGCAGCCAACATCCTTCGCGATGGCGGCGGCAAGGTGAAGAATTCCTCCTGGACACTCCCCGTCAGCGCCGGCGTTCAGTTCCGCTTCCGTCTCTGCAAATATGTGGATTTCTTCGCTGAGGCCCGTGCTTCATTCTTCGGCGACAACTGGAACGGAGTAGCTTACGGTGACCCCATCGAGGCCAACGTGGCAGCCGTCGGCGGTTTCAACTTCAACATCGGTGGCCGCGGATGGGATGTCTACAACGAATGCACCTACGTCTCCCAGCTTACCGACCTCAACAATCAGGTCAACCTGCTTCGCGCCAACCTTCTTCAGGCAGCCCAGGAGAATGCTTCGCTCCGTGCTCAGCTTCCCTGCCCCGAAGTCGCTCAGCCCGAACCCGCTGTGGCAGCAGCTCCCCTCATGGCTACAGTTCGATTCACAATCAATTCCGACGTGATCTCGCCTGAAGAGGAAGTCAATGTCTACAACATGGCTCAGTGGCTCAAGGCCAATCCCTCGCAGAGCGTGACAGTAGCCGGCTACGCCGACAAGGACACCGGCACTTCCGAATACAACCTCGGTCTTTCCGAGCGTCGCGCCAATGCAGTGGTCAACGCCCTCGTAGAAAAGTACGGCATCTCCCGCGATCGTCTCAAAGTAAGCTTCGACGGCTCGAACGTTCAGCCCTACAGCGAGAACAACTGGAACCGTATCGTAATCTTCTCCCAGAAGTAATCTCAGGACGTAAGGGTTGACAACCCGGAAGCAAAATCAAAAAAAGAATACTTTACTCCTTATTATTAAGTGACTCAAATAAGCCGTCCCCACCTGCGGAATCGCAGGTGGGGACGGATTTTTTTGGCGGCAAAAGGGAGTGGAGAGGAACTTTTTTTGCTTGGGGCGAAAAAAAAGTCAGATTTATTTTGGTGAATGGAATAAAGATTGTATTTTTGCAGCACAAAGACGAAACAAACGAAGTTTAACCATAAATCTAAACTGACCAAACATGAATATTAACGAAATCATGGCCAACCTCGAGGCTAAGCACCCGGGTGAGAAGGAATACCTTCAGGCTGTGAAAGAGGTTCTCCTCTCCGTTGAAGAAGTCTACAACCAGCACCCCGAGTTCGAGAAGGCACGCCTCATCGAGCGCATGGTAGAACCCGACCGCATCTTCACATTCCGCGTGACTTGGGTAGACGACAAGGGCGAGGTACAGAACAATATCGGTTACCGCGTTCAGTTCAACAACGCCATCGGCCCCTACAAGGGAGGTATCCGTTTCCACGCTTCCGTTACTCTTTCCACTCTCAAATTCCTCGGTTTCGAGCAGACTTTCAAGAATGCCCTCACTACACTCCCCATGGGCGGTGGCAAGGGTGGTTCCGACTTCTCCCCCCGTGGCAAGAGCGACGCTGAGATCATGCGTTTCTGCCAGGCCTTCATCCTCGAACTCTGGCGCAACCTCGGTCCTGACCGCGACGTTCCCGCAGGTGACATCGGCGTAGGTGGCCGTGAGGTAGGCTACATGTACGGTATGTACAAGAAGCTCGCCCGTGAGAACACTGGTACATTCACTGGCAAGGGCCTCAGCTTCGGTGGCTCCCTCATCCGTCCCGAGGCTACCGGTTTCGGTGCTCTCTACTATGTTGACAACCTGCTCCGCAAGGACCTCAAGACTACTCTCGAGGGCAAGACTATCGCCATCTCCGGCTTCGGCAACGTAGCTTGGGGTGCTGCCAAGAAGGCTACTGAACTCGGCGGCAAGGTTGTGACTATCTCCGGTCCTGACGGCTACATCTACGATCCCGCCGGCCTCAACGACGAGAAGATCGAATATATGCTCGAGCTCCGCGCTTCCGGCAACGACATCGTAGCTCCCTACGCTGAGAAGTTCCCCGGCTCACAGTTCTTCCCCGGCCGCAAGCCCTGGGAGCAGAAGGTTGACATCGCTCTTCCCTGCGCTATCCAGAACGAGCTCAACGGCGAGGATGCTAAGGCTCTCATCGCCAACGGCGTTATGCTCTGCGCTGAGGTTTCCAACATGGGTTGCACACCCGAGGCTATCGACGCATTCATCGAGGCTAAGGTGCCCTACGCTCCCGGTAAGGCTGTAAACGCCGGTGGTGTTGCCGTTTCCGGTCTTGAGATGACTCAGGATGCCGAGCACCTCATGTGGACTGCTGAAGAGGTTGACGCTAAGCTCCACCAGATCATGGAGTCGATCCACAGCGAGTGCGTTAAGTATGGCAAGCAGGCCGACGGCTACATCAACTACATGAAGGGCGCCAACATCGCCGGCTTCATGAAGG
>CAZPQD010000034.1:0-777 GCA_964588625.1 uncultured Sangeribacter sp.
GCCATCTCCTCGAGTTTGGCACCCTGCTCGAGACCTGCGTTGATGTAGAATGCGAGGACGGGGAGCACAGCGCCGTTCATAGTCATGGAGACGGACATCTTGTTCAAGGGGATACCCTCGAAGAGCACCTTCATATCCTCGAGCGAGCAGATGGACACACCGGCTTTGCCGACGTCGCCAACTACGCGCTCGTGGTCGGCATCATAACCGCGGTGGGTCGGGAGGTCGAACGCTACGGAAAGACCCTTCTGACCGGAAGCGAGGTTACGGCGATAGAAAGCGTTAGACTCAGCGGCAGTGGAGAATCCGGCATACTGGCGGATTGTCCAGGGGCGGAGAGGATACATGGCGCTGTAAGGGCCACGGAGGAAGGGAGGAATACCGGAAACGTAGTCGAGGTGTTCCATACCCTCGAGATCCTCCTTAGTGTAGATAGGCTTCACCGGGATGAGCTCGGCAGTGAGCCATTCTTCTCCTTTTTCAGGAGCGGCAGCGGCGGGAGCCACTACTTTCTTGATATCTATTTCTTTGAAATTAGGTCTCATGGTTTACTTGAGGAGTTTAGCGTTGAACTCAGTTAAAGTGTCGAGGACATTCACGCGGACATGGATGAAATGTTCGATGCCCTGCTCCTTGAGAGCGTCCATGCAGGCGGGAGCGCCGGCAACGACAAACATAGCGCGGCCGTCGAGCAGTTTGAAGGCCTCGGGAGCATATTCAGCGTATTCATCGTCGGAAGAGCAGAGCACAACGACGTCGGCACCCTTCTCCATAGCG
>CAZPQD010000034.1:787-8481 GCA_964588625.1 uncultured Sangeribacter sp.
TTGCCGATGGTGAGCATGAACACCTTCGGGCGACGTCCGGAGCGCTCTGTGTCGAGGCGGAGGGCCTCAAACTGAGAAGCGGCACGGTCGAAGACGAGGGAAGCGACAGCGCCATCCTGGGGCTCTTCGCCGCAGCATCCGCAAGTGCACTCCTCGATTTTGATTTTGCCGAGGGCAGTCTCGTTGATATTGGGATACTGGTTAGTGCCGAGGAGGATCTCCTTGCGACGGGCCACGTCAGTGTGACGCTTAACGCCGCTGGCGTTCACCTTCTCCTGCACATCGCCCTTGCGGAGAAGAGCGAGGAAACCGCCATTGTCTTCAACCTCGTTGAAGAGTTTCCAAGCCTGCTCGGCGATGGAGGCGGTGAGGTTTTCGATATAATAGGAACCGCCGGCGGGGTCGACAACCTTATTGAGGTGAGACTCCTCGCGGAGGAGCACCTGCTGATTGCGGGCGATACGCTCCGAGAACTCGTCGGGCTGTTCGTAAGTAAGGTCGAAAGGAAGAGTCTCGATAGAGTCAACGCCAGCGAGGGCAGCGCTCATGGTCTCGGTCATGGAGCGGAGCAGATTGACGTGAGCGTCATAGAGAGTCTGGTTGAAGCGGGAAGTGACAGCGTGCACGTGCATCTTGCAGCAGCAGTCGCATTCGGGCTCGTAAGCCTTCACGATCTCAGCCCAGAGCATGCGGGCTGCACGGAATTTGGCGAGCTCCATGAAATAGTTGGAGGAGATGCCCATATTGAATTTGATGCGGCAGGCAGCTTCGCAAGCTGTGAGGCCATATCCAGTAAGAAGGGTCATCCACTCAGCGCCCCAAGCGAGGGCGTAGCCGAGTTCCTGAGTGATATAGGCACCGGCATTATTGAGCATAGCGGAGTCAACGCAGAAGCAGCGGAGATTCTTCACCGGCTTCACGGCCTCATAGACAGCGAGGGCAGTCTCCTTGAGATCCTTCGGGAATTCGAGGCCATGCTTAAGCAGACGCTTGAAGGGATTGAACTCCACGGAACCACGGAAATCCTCCTCAGCACCCTGCTCCTTAATGAGCTTAACGAGTTCGGCAGCCACTTCGGCAGCCTTTCCGGGGCAGCATTCAACGTTTACTTCCACCTTGTGGAGATCGACACCCTTGAGGATCTCGGCGAGGTCAGAGGCCTTGAGGTCGCCACGCAGACGGATTCCGAGGGATTCCACACCTTTATCGAGGATATGACGGGCATGGTCGTTGAGTTCTGCGGCAGTATTGCCCTGGAGCATCTGACGGATGAGCCAGTCATTGTTGTCGCGAGTACCTCTGAGGTAGGGGAACTGACCGGGAAGGGTCTCGATGTTGGGAAGTCCCTGGAGGTCCTCACGGCGATAGAAAGGCTGCACGTCAAAGCCTTCATTGGTACGCCAAACCAACTTCTTGTTGAAATCGGCGCCCTTGAGGTCGACAGTGATCTTATCCACCCACTCCTGACGGGAGACGGGGGGGAACATGTCGAACAGTTTTTCTTTTTTCTCTGCCATAATTAAATAGCTCTGTTGAAAATATGTTACGGTAGTTGTAATAAGTTCTTCATGATGCAGGCATTGCGTCGGAATCCACGGCGGAAGCGTGGAGTGTGCGCACACCAATGCAAAATTAGGAAGAAAATCTCAGATGAGAAAAATAAAAGGTAAAAAAAGCAAATTAAGGCTCCGTTTCATATTCTTTGTATGAAACGGAGCCTATATATAAAGGTCATATGAGCTGTTTATCAGCACATGTGACTACTCTTGCGGGGAAGTCGTCTACGAGCTGAAGATTGTGTGTGGCCATTACCACGGCGTGTCCGGCTTTTGCAAGATCGTGAAGGAGACTGACAATCTGAATGCCGGTCTGGGGGTCAAGGTTGCCAGTAGGCTCATCGGCGAGGATAAGCTCCGGGCTATTGAGAAGAGCACGTGCAATGACAATTCGTTGCTGCTCTCCACCCGAAAGTTCATGTGGCATCTTATAGGATTTATTAAGCATCCCTACATCCTTCAGCACATCCTCGATGCGTGCTTCAATCTCAGTGCGGTTTCGCCAGCCTGTGGCCTGGAGCACAAATTTCAGGTTGGAGAACACACTTCTATCCTGGAGCAGCTGAAAATCCTGGAAGACAATCCCAATCTTGCGGCGCAGCTTCGGAACGAAGCGTCGGCGAATGCCAATCAATTCAGTGCCAAGCACTTCAGCCTTGTCGCCCGAAGCGACCGGCACATCGGCATACATAGTCTTCATAAGCGAAGACTTGCCGCTACCCACACGACCTACGAGATAGCAGAACTCGCCAGTCTCGACAGCGAGGCTGACATTCTTGAGCACAGTCTTTTCAGCTCTTTCGATATTTACATTACGATAATCGATTACCTTCGGCATCTTTCTTTCTAAAACTATGCTGCAAAGTTACAAAAACTTTCGCGAGTCGGCAAAAAATATGCCGTAACCCCGGAATATTTTAGTACGGGACAGATGACGCTTTAGAAGCTGAACTGGAACATGGCGTCGAACCGGTTGGCGTTGGCATGCATACCGTTGAAGTTCATGCGCTTGCCGAAGAGATATTCAGCTCCGACTTCAAAGCGGGGAGTGATATCCCAGATGAGGTTGATGGCACCATACTGGCCGTACTTGTATTCAGCGTCAGAGGGGTTATAGCGGGGATAATACCTCATTGTTGCCAGAGTAAGGCAGGAGTAGAGATTATCGAGGAAGTTGTACTTTGCCCCGAAGGTGAGACTGAGGGCTTTCGGAGCATAAAGATGCCCGGGATTGTCATGAGCAGGCACAAGGTCATAGTTTCCTACGGAGAGGTCGCCGGTATAGGATGAATGTCCCTGCCCCCATACAGCAATAGCGTATAGCGAGAGAGGGGAAATGACCTTGAACATAGAAGATAACTGCACACCCCAACCTACGACGTTACGGTTAGTAGCAGAAAGGAGATCGCGGTAAGGAATCACACGAAGAAGACCCGATAGACGGACGTGGCTCAATCCGCCATGCCATTGATACTGAGCGAGGGCAGCAAGATCGGGCACATAATCGGGACATTTTTCAGTCTGGCTATTGTCGGCGGCCACGGAAGAACCCGGGAACTCAAATGAACCGGCAACAGTGAAGCCCTTCTTGAATGTATGGAGATATCTCACAAGAACGTTAGTCTTTGAGATTTTACCATTCGGGCCTGCTCCATCGATAGTTACGGGCTGAGCTGCCGGATCGGCGAAAGTGGAGGTGGCATATCCGGCAGTCCAGTCGCCAGCAGTGAAGTATGCCTTCTTCAGCTTGAATCCTACGCCGGAGTAGCCATCGAAGTTACCTTCGATATAAGCCATATAATCGCCGAGCACACGGTTGTAACCTATGAGGGTGAAGAATAGGCAGGTACCTGAGGGGGTTGCACCCAGTTTCCTCATGGCGGCAGGGTTCTTTGGGACGGGGATAGAATATATATTGAATCCGTTGGTAGGCATGGAACCGTTCCAATCAAACCATCCGCGCATACGAACCAGTCCACCAATACCCAAAGAGATATTGGCACTGCGGCTCATGAACATAAAGTAAGGAGCCTTAGGATCCTGAAACTGGCGAAACTGATCAAGATAAAACCGATTGATGAGCCGGTAGACTGAATCATTGTAAGACTGAGCCGGGAGTGACGTAGCTGCAGGTTGATCGATAAAAATGATTTTTGTATTATCAACGAGCTTCTTCTGCTGGCGCTGTTCCGGGAAACGGAGATCATACATCTCCGACGAGATGGAATCGGAGTTTGCAGCAGGAGCATCCTGAGCGAAAGTGCTTAGGGATAGAACAAGGGCTGAAACTGAAAGAGAGATGCGGCGTAGGTTTATTGTCATAAGCTATTCATTTGACGGGAGGGCTGTAGTCCTCATTTCAATCGGACCACAATGAGGTAAAATTGCAAATAATAGGGAGAAGAGAGAAGAATGAAAGAGAAGGGAAAAGAGAAGGGAATGAATGATCGAGAAGAGGAATAGAACGAAAGAGAGAAACAGGGAATGATTGAAAGAGATAGAAGAGAGAGGGAAGGAAAGGAGATGATAGAGAGAAAAGGAGAAAAGGAGAGAATGAGGATAAAGGGGGAAGGAGAGAAAGAGGATAAAGGGGAATAAGAGGGAGGAAGGGGGAGTAAAGGGAGGAGAGAGGAAGGGGAGCTTATTTGTTATTTTTGTCTTAGAAACGCAGACCGCAGGAGAGAACAATCTGGGAATTATTGAGGGAAAGGGAGGAAGTGGGGCTCGGAATCGAGGGATTTTCGGGATCTGAGGTGTATGCGTGGAATCTTGCTGACTGGTGCTTGTAGACGTAAGCAAGGTCGACGTAAAATTTATTTATACGATAACCAAGACCGCAAGTGGCATAATTGGTGGTGTTGTCAAGTTGATAGCTGGGGTTGAGTCCAGTGGCCACCATCACCTGACCATCGCGTACCCTTTCCTTCACGGGTGAAGATACGAAGCTATATCCGGCGCGGACACTGAATTGTGACGTCACACGCAACTCAGCACCGAGGCGCAGTGTATTGGTGGATGTGTAATAATCCTTTATATCCTGATTAACATCACTGTAGGGGTCATAATAATAGGAGCGTGAAGCGCGTGGAGAATTTTTGGTATCCGCAGAGGGGGCATACCAAGGATCCCAGTCATAGCCGTAGTCCCAGTCGTCCCAATCATCCCAACCGCCGCTGTAGCCATATGCAGAGGGGGCAGACATATGCATGGAGTGGTAAGGCACCCATTCATAATCGGCAGAAAGGATAAACCTCCCCCCTATCACTCCGGCTATTGAGGCTGTGAGTTTCCATGGAGTACGCAGGGAGAAATTATTATAAGCCATCTGACCATTGTTGGTGGCGGCGGAGACTTTTCCGCCACGCATCGAGGCATAGTTAGCCTGAGTCTCGGCATAGAAATTCTCAGTCAGGTTATACCATGTGGGGGTATGGAATGCGAAACCGAGACGCAATTCCTGAATAGGCTTGATGATGAAACCGAGTTGATAGTTGAAGCCTGTGCCGTTGAGGTTATAATAATTATGAAGAGTAAGGTCAGCATCCGAAGTAATGTAAGAACCGTCGTCGTCGACAAGTGCATCCTTGAGAGATTCTGACCAGAGCATATTTCGGGTATAGTTGACATTGACTATATCAAAGTTCATACCCCAGAAGAAGACATCACTTACGTTGCCTCCAAGAGCGATATTATACTCGTCGATGCCTCCGGACTCATTGACATTGAAGGATCCGCCGCCAGCGGTGCCCTCACGCCATAAGCCATGCCATCTGGTGTCATCACCGCTTCCCGTAGGGGAAATAAAATATGAGTCGTAACCGAGGATACAGAGCCATGGAGCTTCGTAGAGACCATCATTCGGGTTATAAGGATCGAAGGCGGCAGTAGCTTCCACATCACCCACAGTCAGTTGATGCGCATTGGCCACTCCGGCCATATAATTTGTGATTGAATTGGAAAGTGAAGGGACTACTCCGGCATAGCGGCGGTTGAATGATGCACCCTTGTTATAGGTGAAACCGAAGTTAAGGTTTCGGATTGCAGAATTACCGAGACGCAGAGTTGCAACTCCGCCTATATTGTTGAGAAGAAATTTAGTCTGGTTAACAGTCTGGCCTAATCCTTGGGAAGTGGCAGTAGCGCTCTGGCAGTCGAGATCGAGGGTGAAACCGAGTTCCGAACTGCGGTATACTCCGATGCCCGCGGGATTCTGCGACAGAGTGGAGAGATCGCCGCCGAGGGCACCGAATGCACCGCCCATCGACATGAAGCGCGCCGTGCCCTTAAGGTCAGAATGAGAGATTGAGAATGCATCGGTGGCGGTCTGAGCCTGTGCGAAGGCAGGAATGGCCAACAATGCTATAGGGAGTAAGGATTTCTTCATAATTCAGGAGTTTAAATATGATATTCTTATAAACAACGGCCACCGAAAAATGGATATTTCGGCAGCCGTTAAAGGTGAAAAAACTTATCAACGATGACGTCCGCCACCACCACGCGATCCACCGGATGAACGGGAACCGCCCGAAGAACGAGAAGCACCGCCACCCATAGAAGAGCGAGAGCTGCTGCCCACAGATGAGCGCGAGTTTCCAGAAGAGCGATGAGAATTGCTGTTGGAATTTCGGGTGTAAGTGGAGTTATTCTGCCGTGTTGTGGTAGAATTGCGGTTGGTGGTGGTCACGGAGGAGTTATTAGATTTGCGGGTAGTCGTAGTGCCGTTATTTGTCGTGACACGATGGCCATTGGAGTTCATCTGATAAGAACCGTTGCCGGAAGATACACGGTTGCCAACCTGGGAGCCTTGTCCTCTGCTTGTGGTTGAGCTCTGGCGATGGTAATTGCCGGTATTTCTGTTAGGCACATTTCCGGATGAATGATACCCTGAATTTGCCGAAGAGACACCAAAACCATGTGAGGAAGACTGACCGCGATGAGGAGCCGACCAATTCCCACCCGGGCGTGTTGAGGAAGCCCAACCCTGGTTAGGATGCGATGGACGGTTGCCACCAGGACGGTAGTGGTGAGCTACGAAGCCGGGAGAAGGACGATTCCAGCCCCAGCCACCTCCCCAGCCCCAGGAAGGACCCCAACCCCAGGCATAAGAAGGCCCCCAAGACCAGCTCCAGGAAGGGCCCCAAGTCCAGGAGGGACCCCAATTCCAATAATAAGGCGAATACCAACCGGCATAGTAGGGGGAATACCATCCGCCCCAGCCCGGACCCCAGGAATAGGAGTAGTATGAAGGATAGTAAGGCCATCCGTAAGGATAGGCGGAGACAAACGAAGGCAGACCCGCGACATTGTAGACAATCTCCACATTGCCATAGGCATTGTCGAGAACATCGGCAAGGAGATCAGCATTCTCCACCACGATAGTGGGATTATAGAATTTCTGAATTTGCTGTGTATAGACGAAATCCTCACCATTCTCTACGGCATACCCGATGGTATCAACAGGAGAAGAATAGTATTGACCACGACGGTTGTATTCATCCACATCCATCGAGGAGAAATCGGCAATGTAGGCGGATTTCTTTTTTTTGGATTTGGATGAAGAAGCCGACGAAGTCTGTTTCTTTGGATTATAATAGATATCGTCGTCGTATATATCATCGGCATAAAGAGCCGAAGCACCTAATGCGAATACGCAGGAAAGGAGGAGTAACTTCTTTTTCATAGCGTTGTCAATTAGTTTTGTCTTGTTTTATGATTTTGATTGAAATCCTGGCTAAAAGTTTAATCGTGTAACAATCGCTTACAGATGCCATTCATTAATATAACGCAGAAAAGCTAAGAAATGTGACAAGGAGGATCCGGTTTTAGGTTTTAGGCTTTAGGATTTGGGGGGGATGGCTTCACCTTCGACAGACCGGCTGGCGCAGGGGGGAAGGCGGCAGAATTCAGGCTTTGGGGAGGATGGCTTCACCTTCGACAGACCGGCTGGCGCAGGGGGGAAGGCGGCAGAATTCAGGCTTTGGGGAGGATGGCTTCACCTTCGACAGGCCGGCTGACGCAGGGGGGAAGGCGGCAGAATTCAGGATTTGGGGAGGATGGCTTCACCTTCGACAGACCGGCTGGCGCAGGGGGGAAGGCGGCAGAATTCAGGCTTTGGGGAGGATGGCTTCACCTTCGACA
>CAZPQD010000034.1:8581-26447 GCA_964588625.1 uncultured Sangeribacter sp.
CAGGGGGGAAGGCGGCAGAATTCAGGCTTTGGGGAGGATGGCTTCACCTTCGACAAACCGGCTGGCGCAGGGAGGGAGGCGGCAGAATTCAGGCTTTGGGGAGGATGACTTCACCTTCGACAAACCGGCTGGCGCAGGGGGAAGGCGGCAGGCTTTTGGATTTAGGGAGGATGGCTTCACCTTCGACAGACCGGCTGGCGCAGGGGGAAGGCGGCAGGCTTTAGGATTTGGGGAGGATGGCTTCACCTTCGACAGACCGGCTGCGCAGGGGGAGGCGGCAGAATTCAGGATTTGGGGAGGATGGCTTCACCTTCGACAGAACGGCTGGCGCAGGGGGGAAGGCGGCAGGTTATAGGAGTTAGGCTTTGGGCGTCAGGGCTGACCCGAGGCCCAAAGCCTAACTCCTAATGCATTGATTATCTGGCTTTTGATTCGCAGTAGACGCAACGGAGGATTCCGGATCCATCTGTGGAGGGACGGAACATCGGGGTGACGTTCTCCATGTTGGAGATGCAGCGGGGGTTGCTGCAGACATGGCCGTCGATGATTATTTCCTCCGGGAGCAGGCGGGTATGCTTTTCGGGATCCTTCGCCCATTTAAGCAATGAATAGATGAGGGCCATACGAACGAACTTACCGTTTTCCACCTGGCGGAAATAAGCAGCGCGGGGGTCGTCATCGACATCCACTGTGATCTCATTTACTCTGGGGAGCGGATGCAGCACACGCATTTCAGGACGTGCGAGCTTCATCTTCTCTGCATCGAGCACGAAGCTATCCTTCACGCGGTCGAATTCATCCTGATCGAGGAAACGCTCTTTCTGCACACGTGTCATATAGAGCACATCGAGTTCAGGCATCACCTCCTCAAGAGAAGAAACCTCACGATATTCCACACCATTGAGATCGCACACCTCATGTTTCATATAGTCGGGCAGACGGAGCTCATCGGGAGCGATGAGAATAACCTTCACGCCGTCAAATCTGGAAAGAGCCTTGATCAGCGAATGCACAGTGCGGCCGAAACGGAGGTCTCCGCAGAAGCCGATGGTGATATTGTCAAAGCGGCCGATCTCACGTTTGATTGTGAGCAAATCGGTGAGAGTTTGCGTGGGATGGCTGTGGGAACCGTCGCCAGCATTGATAACCGGAATCTTGGAGTTCAGGGCAGACACAAGGGCGGCACCCTCCTCAAAGTGACGCATTGCAATGATATCGGCAAAGCAATTGATCACCTTGGTAGTGTCGGCCACAGTCTCACCCTTACTTACCGATGATGACTGAGCATCGGAGAATCCGAGTACATTGCCGCCAAGTTCCATCATGGCAGCCGTGAAGCTCAGGCGCGTGCGAGTGCTGGGTTCATAGAAGAGTGTGGCAAGTTTCTTTCCCTTGCACACCTCCGAATATTTCTCACGATTCTCGATGATATCGAGAGCGAGGTCGATGATCTCTTCAGTCTCCTTCCGGGAGAGATCGGTAGGGTCAATAAGATGTTTCATAGTCTTATTTTTTACCAAGGTAACTTTCATTACCTTTGGGATTTTTTACCTTGTAGAAAAATTAGAGTGCAGAAAATAAGAGTTGGGTAGAAATGCAGATCACATTACTTCTCCATCCAGCTCTCATCAGAGGGATTGTCGCGGAATTTGAGGAGACGAGCCTTATCTTCGGGAGCGATATATTTCTTTTCGACAGCCACATCCACGAGAGTATCAAGATTTGAGAGCGAATAGTTGGTCACACCGGCTTCAGCGAGTCGGTCGAGACCCTTCTTCATGCCATAGGTGAAGATGCTGACCACACCCAGCACGTCAGCACCGGCTTCGCGAAGAGCCTCCACAACGTCGATGCAGGAACCGGCTGTGGAAATAAGGTCCTCAATGACAACAACCTTGTCACCGGGATTCAGGCGTCCTTCAATCTTATTGTTGCGGCCATGATCCTTGGCACTTCCCCGCACATATCCCATCGGCATATCGAGGATATAGGCAGCGATTGCAGCGTGAGCGATACCGGCAGTGGAGGTACCCATCAGCACCTGTGCCTCAGGGAATTTTTCCTTGACAGTCTCAGCGATGGCATTTTCAACAACACGACGCGCATCGGGAGAAGTGAGGATGAGGCGATTGTCGCAATATATAGGGCTTTTGATGCCGCTGGCCCAAGTGAACGGTTGGTCAGGGCGGAGGAAAACGGCCTGAATGTCAAGGAGCTCAGAGGCAACTTTTTTGGCAGTGGATTCCATAAATTATGAGGGATTTTAGAAATATTTTCAAAAAAGATATAATAGAGAAACACCGACTTCGCTAAAGCTCACCCCTTATCCAAAAGTATGCGTGCAATAGAGGAAAAACACGCTTACAAGAGGCAAGCTAAAGCAAGGGGGTTAGCCGAGGAATTCCTCGACGCAGCGGCGATATGCTGCTACAGGATCCTCGGCAGCTGTGATGGGGCGTCCAACCACAATATAGTCGGAACCAATCTCGCGTGCACGTGCAGGAGTCGTAATGCGCACCTGGTCGTCGGCAGCGGCGTCAGCAAAACGGATACCGGGAGTGACGGTCATGAAACCGTTGCCACAAGCCTCCTTCACGAGAGCTGCCTCAAGCGGAGAGCAGACCACACCATCGAGCCCGGCCTCCTTTGCGTTGGCGGCATATTTGGCGATGGTGTCATTAATGGAGGCATCGATGAGCAGCTCATCACGCATTGTCTGCTCCGAAGTGGAGGTAAGCTGAGTGACGGCGATGAGCAGCGGGCGGGAGCCATCCTCACGGGTCAGACCTTCAAGGGCGGCACGCATCATGGCTACAGTGCCCGAAGCATGCACATTCACCATATCCACATCCAGTGCAGAAAGCACCTTCATGGCCTTGCGGACAGTATTGGGGATATCGTGGAGTTTGAGGTCGAGGAAAATCTTATGTCCACGGCGTTTGATCTCACGCACCACATCATTTCCTGCTCCATAATAGAGTTCCATACCAATCTTGAGGAAAGGTTTGCGCTCCTCATCCTTGAACTTATCAAGGAATGCGAATGTCGCCTCTGCCGAGGGAAAATCGCATGCAATTATCACGTCTTTAGCGTTGCTCACAGCTATTGTTATTTTTTTCGTTAATAATTCTTTTTCTATTTAAAGATGGCAGACACATCCCATCAACTACATGCACCTATGATTTCCGCGAGGGAACTGATGCCGAGCCTATCCATCTCAGCGGGTAGAGCCTCAATTATCTCCTTGCAGGCATAGGGATTTTTAAGATTTGCCGCTCCAACCTGCACTGCAGTGGCACCGGCCATCATCATCTCAATCACGTCGGCAGCCGATTCCACACCTCCGCATCCCATTACCGGGACACCAGTAGCCCGGCTCACCTGATAGACCATACGCACGGCCACCGGAAAGACAGCAGGACCCGAGAATCCACCCATAACGTTGGCAATCACCGGACGGCGGGTACGAGTGTCTATACGCATACCTAGCATGGTGTTGATAAGGCAGAGGCCATCAGCCCCTGACTCGACAGCCGAGCGGGCAATGGCTACAATATCCGTGACATTAGGAGTGAGCTTGACATAAAGCGGCTTAGTCACTACCTTTTTAACCTCCTTCACTACCTCTGCAACAGATTCGCAGGAAGTGCCGAAACTCATGCCACCTCCATGAACATTCGGACAGCTTACATTCAGTTCAATTATGGCAACCTGCTCCTCGTCATTAATCTTCTCGCAGCATTCCACGTACTCATCGATTGAGAAGCCGGAGATGTTGGCCACTATCGGTTTGTGGAAAACACTTCTCATCTTTGGCAACTCTTCAGAGATTACCTTATCGATGCCGGGATTCTGCAGACCGACAGAGTTTATCATACCAGCCGGGCATTCAGCCACTCGCGGCAGAGGATTGCCGAAACGCGGTTCGCGGGTCGTACCCTTAAATGAGATTGACCCGAGGATATTGATGTCATAAAACTCAGCCATACCATATCCGAAGCCAAAACAACCGCTGGCAGGGATAACAGGATTATCGAGGCGAACGCCCGAGAGCGTCACAGACATGTCATGTTTCATCATTTCCATATGAGTTCCTCCTTTCTGAATACAGGGCCTTCCTTGCATATACGTTTAGGGCCATCAACAGTCTCAAGACTGCAGCACATGCACACTCCGAATCCGCAAGCCATCCTCTCATCGAGGCTTAGCTGTCCGGGAATGGGGAGCGAGCAAAGCGAACGAAGCATAGGGAGTGGACCGCAAGAGAAGAAATAGTCGGCCTCCACATTATTCTCACGCATTGCATCAGTGACGAAACCCTTTGTGCCGCGTGTGCCGTCGACAGTAGAGATAAAGACCGGTACGCCGATTTCCTCCAATTCGGTATCGAGCACTACGTCAGCTGCAGAGTTAAAACCGAGCACAGCCACAGGTTTCCTGCCTCGGGCAATCAGATCCTTGGCCAAACGGAGAAGCGGAGCGACACCGATACCACCTCCGAGCAGTACCGGAGCGTTGCATTCCACAGAGACATCAAAGCCGTTGCCAAGACCAGTGAGGAGATCGAGTCGGTCGCCCCCAGAGCGAGAGCTCATCCAGCGTGTGCCATCGCCGACTACGTCATAAAGTAGAGTAATCGTATTCTCATCATAGTCGCAGACAGAGATAGGACGACGAAGGAATTTGCCATCAATGCTGACATTGACAAACTGTCCCGAGGCATCAAACCAGCGGGTGTCTCCCTCGAGTACCATTCGCCATGTCTTAGGCGTAAGGCGTGTGTTTGAGAGGACGTTATAGTAATCTTTCTTTTTCATTTGCAAGGGGGGAGAGAGCTATGAGAACTATGAGATCTGGGAGTACTATGAGATCTGGGAGAGCTATGAGAACTATGAGATCTGGGAGAACTGGGAGATCTGGGAGGTCTATGAGATCCGGGAGATCTGAGAGATCTGGGAGTACTATGAGAACTATGAGAGGGAGGGATGGGTCCAGACGGGGAGGCCGGATTTGAGGGTGAGGAGAATTTCTCCCTTCAGGCGAAGGCCGGCAAAAGGAGTAGCTTTTCCTTGTGAGAGGAAATCGGCAGGGGTTACTTCCCATTCCTTTTCGAAATCCACGAGGGTAAGGTCGGCTTTTTCGCCCGGCGCAATGCGGGTGAGTCGGCCGAGAAGACGGCGGGGATTGACCGACATCACTTCCACGAGTTTTTCGCGCGAGATATGTCCCGGTTCCACCATAAAGGTATTGACTGCGGCGAGGGATGTTTCGAGCCCGACAACACCCATTGCGCTCTTTTCGAGTCCACAAGCCTTCTCTTCGTCGGAATGAGGGGCATGATCGGTAGCGATGCAAGTCACTGTACCATCGGCAATTCCCCTTATGAGGGCATCCCTGTCAGCTTCGCCGCGAATGGGAGGATTCATCTTGAAACGGCCATCCTCCTGCAGGTCAGCATCCGTAAATGCGAGATAATGCGGTCCCGTCTCACAAGTAACGGGAAGACCTTTCCTTTGGGCTTCCCTGACGAGTTCCACACTCTCCTTTGTGGAGACATGGCAGATATGGAGACGGCAGCCAGTCTGTTCCGCAAGCTGGATATCGCGTTCCACCTCTCCCCATTCGCTTTCAGAGCAAATGCCCCTGTGGCCGTGAGAGGCAGCATACTCACCATCATGGATATACCCCTTGTTGAGCAGGCTCTCCACCTCACAATGGGCAGCCAACAGTCCGCCAACAGATGCTATACCCTCCATAGCCTTCTTCATAACGTCGGCATCCTGCACACCGGTGCCATCATCGGAAAAACCGGCGACATAAGGCTTCAGAGCCTTATAGTCGACACATTCTGTACCGAGTCGGGATCGTGTGATAGTGGCGAAAGGAATCACCTCCACGCAAGCGTCAGCGTCAATAATATCGGTCTGCGTCCTGAGATTTTCAAGAGAATCCGGAGCCGGCTTCAGGTTGGGCATTGTGCAGACAGTGGTGAATCCACCTTTAGCGGCAGCTCTCGAACCCGAAGCAATTGTCTCCTTATAAGAAAAACCCGGTTCACGGAAATGCACATGCAAATCCACGAGACCGGGAAGAAGATGACGGCCGCGGCCATCGATCACCATATCTTGCGTCCGGGGGGCGAGATTCTCGCCTACAGCGTCAATGACACCGTTGGCCACCCGCAGGTCGGCCACTTTAAACACGCCATCGGTCCACACCGATGCTCCCTTTATGAGAATGGAAGAAGCAGGGGTCATAAAAAAATCAGACGAATAGATTTTAAATTTGATGACAAAAGTACAAAAAATATCTGAATCGCCAAGCGGGTGAATGGTGCAAAATAACTCGGAAGGTTGTATAAGTAAGGAATAATGAGTAATTTTGGGGCCGATAAGGCGGCTGAAGGATAATACCCACCAGAAAAACCGGGGAGTGTCATCCTCTTCAGCGAAGAGTAATGCCGTCAGACAACATAATCAAACATGGAGAATATTGAAAAGAAATATGTAGTGGGTGTCGACATAGGGGGCACCAACACAGTCTATGGTCTCGTAAACCGTAGAGGCGAAATCGTGGCACACAAATCCTTCCCTACCGCCAGCGCGCCGACGGCAGAGAGTTATTCCAAGCTCCTTGGCACAGAGATCATGACTATGATCAAGGATTGTGATGCTGAAGGAGCAGTGGTCGGTATCGGCATCGGAGCTCCCTGTGCGAATTATATCACAGGAGAGATCGAGGCAGCGACCGACCTTCCCTGGCCCTCCCCCATCCCCCTGGCAAAGATGATGAAAGAGGCCACCGGGCTCCCAGTAAAAATAAGCAATGATGCGAATGCAGCCGCCATTGGCGAGATGAGCTACGGGGCAGCCCGCGGACTCCGCGACTTCATCGTCATTACCTTAGGCACAGGTGTAGGCAGCGGCATAGTCTGCAACGGGCAGATGCTCAACGGACACCGCAGTTTCGGAGGCGAGCTCGGCCATGTCAAAGCCTGGCGACTGGAAGGACGCCCTTGTGCCTGCGGACGTGAGGATTGCCTTCAGACCTACTGTTCGGCCAAAGGCGTGGTGGCCACTGCAAGGAAACTTATGGAAGGACACCCTGAGAGCAAACTTCACACACTTCCGGAACTCACGGCAAAAACCATAGCCGAGGCAGCTGAAGCAGGCGATGAGACAGCAAAGGAAGTCTACCGCATCACAGGAGAAGTGCTCGGTGAAGCCTGCGCACATTTCGCAGCCTTCAGCGACCCTGAGGCCATTATCCTTTTCGGTGGAGTCACTAAGGCAGGCACCCTGCTCACCGAACCACTGCTCAAATCCTTCGATGAGAATGTGCTCCACCTCTACCGCGGCCATGTAGACATCAAGCGCTCGGAACTCAACGAAGCCGATGCCGCCCTGCTCGGAGCCAGTGCCCTCGGGTGGGAAGCCGGAAGCAAGGCATGACCTTTTCCGAATGACACGACAATTTTCATATAGCTTACAAGAGAGCTTACAATCATCCTGACTTCATGAAAAAACTCCTAATAGCAGCCGCCATAGCTGCCGCCGGCCTCAGTGTCTTCGGCACAACTGACAGGCAACCAAAATATACTCCCTCTCCTCAAATTCTCGCCTCACAGGCAGAGTTTGCCGACGACCGCTTCGGCATCTTCCTGCACTGGGGCATCTACAGCATGTTTGCTCAAGGAGAATGGTATCTCAACTATGGCCCGCTGCAGTCCGAATACTCCAAGGCAGCCAAGGGATTCTACCCCGCAGGTTTCAATGCAGATGAATGGGTGAAGGCCATAAAAGATGCCGGAGCGCGCTACATCTGTTTCACCACCCGTCATCATGATGGATTCTCAATGTATGACACCGAAGCTTCCGACTATAACATCGTTGATGCAACTCCTTTCGGACGCGACGTGCTCAAGGAATTGGCCGAAGCCTGCGAACGCCATGACATCAAGCTTCATCTCTATTACTCACATATCGACTGGGGACGTGACGATTATCCACAGGGACGCACCGGGCGCACTACCGGGGTAGACACCATCAACTCCGACTGGCCTCATTACTATGACTTCATGAACTCCCAGATAAAGGAGTTGCTCACCAACTACGGTCCAATACGCTGCATATGGTTTGACGGATGGTGGGATCATGATGAGGATGCCGAGCCCTTCGACTGGCAGCTTGACGAGCAGTATGCGCTTGTACACTCCCTCCAGCCCGGATGTCTTGTAGGCAACAATCATCATCAGACTCCCTTCGAGGGAGAGGACATACAGATATTCGAACGCGACATCCCGGGTCAGAACACAGCCGGACTCTCCGGCCAGGCCATCGCCCATCTTCCACTCGAGACCTGCAATACAATGAACGGAATGTGGGGATACAAGGTGCGCGACACCAATTACAAAGATTCACGCACACTCATTCGTTATCTCGTGAACACAGCCGGAATGGGTGCCAACCTTCTGCTCAACATCGGTCCGCGACCGGACGGTCGGCTTCCCGAACAGAGCCTCGACCGCCTCAAGGAGATAGGCGAATGGATGCGTGCAAACGGAGAGACTATCTACGGAACAGTGGCTGCCGACTTTGAATCGCCCGAATGGGGAACAGCGACGGTAAAGGGTGACAGGATGTATGTGCACGTACTGACCCCTTCCACCACCGACATTCATGTGCCCACATCCCTTAAAGTGAAAGAAGCACGCGAATTTGCGGGTGGCAAGAAAGTAAAATTCAGCCGCAACTCTGACAAAGGGATCACCCTTCATCTCGACCGTCTGCCAGATGAGACAGACTATATCGTGGAACTTGAGCTTAAGACTCCCATAGAAAAGAAGAAATGAACGTAAATTCCATGCTGCCCGAGTTGGAGATCTGTGCGGGAGACACAGAAAGCGTGATGCAGGCATTCTTCGGAGGGGCCACACGAGTTGAAATGTGCAGTGCGTTGCCCATTGGCGGACTGACGCCGGCCGACAGCCAGATGACACTGACAAGGCAGGTTTCTCCCGCCATGAAGAGGAATGTGCTCATACGTCCGCGCCCGGGAGATTTTCTTTACAGTGAGAGTGAGTTTATGTCGATGGTGGCCGACATGAAATCGGCAGCTATCGCTGAAGCCGACGGATTCGTGATAGGTATGCTGACGCCCGGCGGCAGTGTGGACAAAGAGCGCACCGCCCTGCTGATGCGAAGTGTATCTCCAGACTTGAGAAGCAACAAGACCTTTACATTCCACAGAGCATTCGACATGACATCCGACCCCTTTCAGGCCCTTGAGGATATCATAGAGTTAGGATTCGACCGCATACTCACGTCGGGATGCGCATCCTCCGCCGAGGCAGGCATTCCTCTGCTCCGCAGACTCAATGAGCAGGCTGCCGGCAGAATCATCATCATGGCCGGAGGAGGCATAAATGCCGGGAATGCTCGCAGAATCATGGAAGAGACCGGCATCCGCAGTCTGCATGCCTCCTGCAGCGAGACAGTGAAAAGCAAAATGCAATTCCGCAACACCGCTGCAAGTATGGGTGGAGGCTCAGACGACGAATACAGTTGGAAGACAACTTCACGCAAAAAGGTGGAAGACCTGGCGAAAGTCGTCTTCGGCACCTCCTTATAAGATAACCGATTGAAATCAAAATGAGACACAGATACTTACTCTACTCCTCCATCTTTGCCACAGCCACACTGTTGGCCACACCGTTTCTGCACGCTTCCGGCGATGGGCCATCGAAGAAGACCCACGCTGCGTTTGAAGCAAGAATAAAGCAGCTTGACGACACTAAACTGCGTCATCAGCTATCGCGGGCCGAGAGAGACGAGGCAGATCCGCGCATCACCGAGGGACTGGAGTTCCTCTATGCCTATATGCCCCTGCCCGATGTCCTCAACTATTCCCCCGAATTTTTCCGCGAGACAGTGGAGCTTGCCTATCGAGCCAAGGACGAGATGCCATGGGGAAAGAATGTCCCGGAGAGAGAATTCCTGCACTTTGTGCTTCCCGTAAGAGTCAACAACGAGGATATCGATGAGAGCCGAGGAGTGTTCTTCGAGGAACTTAAAGATAGGGTCAAGGGAATGAGCATGAAGGATGCCATTCTTGAAGTCAACCACTGGTGTCATGAGAAAGTGACATATCAGCCGAGCGATGCAAGAACCTCCAGCCCACTCTCAGCAGTGAGTCAGGCCATAGGTCGCTGCGGAGAGGAGTCAACATTTGCAGTGGCCGCACTCCGTTCGGTCGGTATCCCGGCACGTCAGGTTTACACTCCACGTTGGGCGCATACCGACGACAACCACGCATGGGTGGAAGCCTGGGCTGACGGCGAATGGTATTTCTTAGGGGCTTGCGAACCTGAGCCGATTCTTAACCTTGCATGGTTTAACGCTCCAGCCTCACGAGGGATGCTCATGACGACCAAGGCATTCGGCGACTATGACGGTCCTGAAGAGCAGATAGAGCGCACGGCAATCAACACTGCCATCAACGTCACCTCCAACTATGCCTCAGTGGCACCCATTGAAGTGATCATCACCGACGCTGAGGGGAATCCCGCAGAGGGAGCCGATGTGGCTTTCTGCCTCTACAACTATTCGGAATACAACAAGATAGCAGAGAAAAAGAGTGACAGGGATGGACGCGCGAGCCTCACCGCAGGCTTAGGCGACATGATAGTCTGGGCTACTGACGGCAACAAGTTCGGTTTTGCAAAAGCCAACTCAAAGCAGGGAGCCCCGGTGAAAATAGTCATGGATAAGGATTCAAGATATGAAGGCACCACCGAGTTCGACATCGTGCCGCCCCCCGTATCCGCCACCCTTCCAAAGCCCACGGCAGAGCAGGCTGCAGAAAATGAAAGACGGAAAGCCTACGAAGACTCCGTACGCACAGCCTACACCGCCACCTTCGCCACAGCCGACGAGGCCCGTTCGCTTGCCGCCGAGATTGATGCCGACCCCGAAAAGATTGTGAAGATACTTACGGAATCACGCGGCAACCACAAGGCAATAGCCGATATGCTTTCAGTCATGAACCCCGACCAGAGAGAAAGAGCCGTTGACATACTGTTGGCCGTAAGCGAGAAAGACCGCCGCGATATGAGGATGGATGTTGTGGCCGACCGTCTCCTTACACCGGAGGGTGCGGGAGAGCTCTACCGTCAGTACGTCATAAACCCGCGTGTGGAACTCGAAGGACTCACCCCCTTCACCGAAGAGTTCCTTGCCGACCTCACCCCCGAGGAAGCTGAGGCCTACCGACAGGATCCACGCAAATGGGTGGAATGGACAGCCACAAACATCGCCATCGACAGCGTCTGGAATCCCACCAAGCTTCGTGTTCATCCCGACGCAGTATGGAAAGCCAAGATCGCCGACCCTCATTCGCGCAACATCTTCTTCGTCAGCTCGGCGCGTGCCATGGGAATCCCTGCAAGAATCGACCAGGTGACAGGTAAGACACAATGGCATGACGGCACAGACTGGGTGGACGTAAAGTTTGAGAGGACCGAAACGTCAACGATGGCGCCAACTCCAAAAGGAACCTTGAAGCTTGAATATGCCAAGACAGGACGCATCGAAGATCCAGTCTATTACTCACAGTTCACACTTTCCAAGATCGACGACGGCAAGGTGAGCCTGCTTGATTATGACGAGACCATACCACTCAGCGAGATCAATCCGCGTCTCAGCCGTCTTGATGCCGGACAGTACATACTTACCACAGGCCAACGCATGGCCGACGGCAGTGTGCTGGCACGATCCACCATCTTCACACTTGATGAAGGAGAGGAAAAGAGCGTGCCTCTTGTGTTGCGACAGGATGAAACGGGAATACAGGTGATCGGCAACTTCAATTCCGAAGACCGCTACCTCGACAGCGCAGGCAACGAAAAGAGCCTGCTCTCCACAACCGGACGCGGCTATTACACCTTAATATATGGCAAGCCCAACCACGAGCCCACCTCCCACGTGCTCAACGACATCTCGGCAGTCGCCTCCGACTTTGAGGCAGATGGACGTAAGGTCATGCTCATCTACGGCGACGAGGGACAGTTGCAGAGAGCGCAGCTCGAAAGATTCGGCAAACTTCCCTCCAATGTTGTGGCCGGAGCCGACATAGACGGAGCAATATTGAAGGAACTCACTGAAAACCTTCACCTCACAGAGAATGACTATCCAATCGTCATTGTGGCCGACACATTCAACAGGGTGGTATTCATTTCGCAAGGCTACACCATCGGAATGGGTGAGAAGCTCATTGACACGCTCAGCCGCATACAGTGAAGCGTTTGAAAAATTTTATTAAAAATGTTAAAAAACACGATGGCGAAAGAAATTTTCGCCATCGGTTGTTATAGGTTAGAGATGAAGCGCACTTTGGGGTGCGCTTCGCTTCCCCATAAAAACAAACGGAAAAAAAAGAGAACCACAAAAACGAGGATCTTCCACTTAAGATGACAATACGAACAGACCTTACGCCTTCAATCGTAGAAGCGATACAGGATAAGAAAGGACAGAAGATAAGCATAATCGACCTGAGCGGAATCGACGGAGCCCCTGCTCCCGAGTTCATCATATGTCAGGGTAAATCCACATCGCAGGTAAGCGCCATCGCCGACAATATAGCTGAGGAGATACGCAAACGTCATGGAATAAAGCCCGTGCATACTGACGGCTACCGCAACAGTCAATGGATAATCCTTGACTATGGGTCAGTGATGATTCACGTATTCCTGCCTGATACACGCGAGTTCTACGGCCTTGACGAACTATGGTCGGATGCGCCACTCCGGGAAATTCCGGATATTGATTAACAATAAGGAATTAGGAATGAGGAATTAGGAGTTTTCCCTTGCGCTGAAGCTTGGGGCTTTACCAAAAATTTTGATTTTTGTCTTTAGGATTTTTGGGAGGATTCCTTCACCTTCGACAAACCGGCTGACGCAAGGGGGATTTGGGCTTTAGGCTTTAGATTAGGGCTTTAGGCTTTAGATTTTAGGGCTTTGGGCTTGGGGCTTTAGATTTTGGGCTTTGGGCTTTAGATTTTAGGGCTTTGATTTAAGGATATTAGAAATGAGGGCTGCGGGATGCCGCGGCCAAAAATAGAGAACCAAACACATGAATATGTTTCAACCTAAGAAGAATAGGAATCAAAACAAGCGGCCATTGTTCAATATGTACTGGATGTACGGCTTGATCATCCTGTCGCTGCTTGCACTATATTATTTCCAGGACGGATCACAGACCAAGGATGTGGACTGGACAGAGTTTGAGAAAGCTGCCATGAGCGGCGAAATCACGAAGATAGACGTGCAGACCGAGAATGGAGTTGCTGAAGGTTTCCTGACGGAAGCTGGACGCAAACGTGCGAAGATAGATCTCAACCCTTCATTCGACGGGGATGCCAAACTTCGCACTACAATACCTTCGCGCGATAAGATCACCGACAAGATCGATGCCTGGAATGCAGCACTTGCCAGCCAGGGCAAACCTGAGATCACCGTGGATTATGAGCGTGGAAGCGACCTTATGAAGATCTTCTGGTATTTCGGTCCGATAGTGCTTTTCGTTGTCCTCATGATGTTGCTGACCAGAAGGATGGGCAATAATGGAGGCAGCGGCGGCATTTTCAATGTCAGCAAATCGAAAGCGAAACTCTTCAATAAGGGAGATGGCACAAACGTGACATTCAAGGATGTGGCCGGACTCGCCGAGGCCAAAGTGGAGATAGAGGAAATCGTAGAGTTTCTCAAGAATGCCGAACGTTACACCGACTTAGGGGCGAAGATACCGAAAGGAGCCTTGCTTGTGGGTCCTCCTGGAACAGGAAAGACCCTGCTTGCGAAGGCTGTGGCCGGCGAGGCAAATGTGCCATTCCTCTCCATGTCTGGTTCGGACTTCGTAGAGATGTTCGTAGGTGTAGGAGCCGCCCGCGTTCGCGACCTCTTCAAGCAGGCTAAGGATAAGGCACCCTGCATCGTCTTCATCGATGAGATCGACGCCGTAGGCCGTGCCCGTGGCAAGAATCCCAGCATGGGAGGCAATGACGAGCGCGAGAATACCCTCAACGCCATGCTTACAGAGATGGATGGTTTCGGAACCAATAACGGTGTCATCATCCTTGCGGCGACCAACCGAGCCGACATGCTTGACAAGGCGTTGCTGCGTCCCGGACGTTTTGACCGCCAGATCACGGTAGACCTTCCCGAATTTACCGACCGCATAGAGATCTTCAACGTGCACCTGCGTAACCTGAAGGTCAACAGCAAGCTTGATGTTGAACAATTGGCACGCCAGACGGCAGGATGCTCAGGCGCGCAGATCGCCAACATCTGCAATGAGGCAGCCCTGATTGCCGCTCGCGGCAAGAAGAGTTCTGTGGAGTGGGACGACTTCATGGGAGCCATCGACAGGGTTCAGGGTGGTATGGAGAAGCGTTCGCGCATCCTTACCGATGATGAGAAAGCGTCGATTGCCGCTCATGAGGCCGGTCACGCCACTGTCTCATGGATGACACGCCACGGAGCACCACTTGTAAAAGTGACCATAGTGCCCCGCGGGCAGGCACTCGGAGCCGCCTGGTATGAGGGGGACACACCGACACTTATGCCCAAGGCATGGATTCTCGATCATATCTGTTCGCTCATGGCCGGGCGCGCCGCTGAGGAACTCTTCACAGGAGAGATCGGCACAGGAGCCTTCAACGATATGGAACGTGCCACGAAGATGGCACGCGCAATGGTTGTCAACTACGGATTCAGCGAGAAGCTTCCCAACCTCAACTATTATGACTCCACGGGTCAGGACTATGGATTCCAGAAGCCCTACTCCGAAGAGACTGCAAAGGTGATCGATGAGGAAGTGATGCGCATCGTCAATGAACAGTATGAGCGTGCCAAGGAGATACTCACACGCTATGCCAAGGAGCATAACCGCATGCGCGACACACTGCTTGAGCGAGAGGTGATCTACACCAAAGATGTGGAGGAGATTCTCGGTCCACGCAAGTGGAAGAGCCGCTCAGAAGAGATGGACGAGGCACGCGAAAAGCAGGCAAAACTGGAAAAGAGCAAGAATAAGGATCCTTATGCCGAACTCTACGACAAGAAAGAGGACTTCAAGAAAGAGGCAACCAAGAAAGAAACCTCTGATACCGAAGCTGACAGACCAGTAGAAACAAAAACGTCAGACACACCGTCAGACGATGATGCCGGCACCCCTCCCCCCTTCACTCATGAAGATTGATACCGGGGCGCCGAAAACCGGATATTGAGCCAGAGGCACTGAGAAGCCAGAGGCACTGAAAATTTATTCGCCGCCCGAGTCATTGAGACAGGACTTAGGCGGCGAATTTTTTCCTTGACTGAAAACCCAAAATCAGATTTTAGTTTTCCAATAAACTCAAATATTGATATAAAAGTCGGATTTACTGCCCAAGGAAGGCATTAGATGACCAAAATTTTACTAATTTTGCATATTCTACTCCACAATAAGGGCAATCGGCCGTGAAGAAACCGTAAGCAAAAGCGGGTATCACGGATTCGGTTTAAAATAAGAGATGGATTGGACATAACCATCATTAAGTCATCAATTACAGATCCACGAAAAACATATCGAAACCAATATAAAATGAAAAAGAAAGAACTTCAGATTTTCGCAGTGGCAGTGGCGGCTGCGGGTCTCATGCTTCCCGGCTGCAAAGGGAAAGGCCAGGGACAGCAGGAGCAGCAGGCCCCCGAGCTTGCGGTAATGACCATCGGCGAGACGAGTGCCGATCTTGAGACAGGTTTCCCCTGCACGCTTCAGGGAGAGAATGATGTTGAGATACGGCCTCAGATCTCAGGATTCCTCACCAAAGTATATGTAGAGGAGGGTCAGTATGTGAATAAGGGACAGATAATGTTCCAGATTGATGAGGTTTCGCTCAAGGCAGCCGTAGACGCAGCGCAGGCAGCTGTGGCAGTGGCCCAGGCAAATGTCAACACAGCGCAGACCAACGCCAACAACAACAAGATTCTTCTTAACAAGAACATCATCAGTGCTCCGGCATATCAGACATCGGTGGATGCCCTCAATGCAGCCAAGGCCCAGCTGAATCAGGCGAATGCCAATCTCGTCAGCGCACGAAAGAATCTGAGCTATTCGCGTGTGACGGCTCCTGAAAGCGGATATGTAGGCACAGTAGACTATAAGGAAGGCACCCTCGTATCGCCGCAGACCTTACTCACGATGCTCTCGAAGAACGGCAACATCCAGGCCCTCTTCTCCTTCACAGAGAAAGAGATTCTTGACATGACCGACAATGGCAGCAAGAGTGTGGCTTCCGCCATCGCCACCATGCCACCCGTGACGCTCCTTCTTGCCAACGGCGAGCGATATGCCCACGAAGGAAAGATCGTCTCCATCTCCGGCATCATCAATCCCACCACCGGCGCAGCCCAGGTGAAGGCCATCTTCCCCAACCCCGACGGTATGCTGCGTAGCGGCAATACGGGTCAGATCCTTATCCCGACAGTGCGTTCGGCAGCCAAACTTATTCCGCAGAGCGCCACATATGAAATCCAGGACATGCGCTTCGTATATGTTCTCGGTGACAGCAGCAAGGTGCACGCCACCCCCATCAAGGTAGCTGAGCAGAATGATGGTCAGACCTTCATCGTCACCGACGGTCTGAAGGATGGCGACGTCATCGTAGTGGAAGGCGTAGGCGTAAACGTACAGGACGGCATGGTTATCCGTCCGAAGAATGGAGCGGCAGCCCAGCAACCGGCAGCCCCGGCTGGAAAATAAAAGACAAAACAAGAAAAACTCAGGCAAAAAGAGATAAATGAAACTTGACAGATTTATAAACAGGCCTGTACTCTCGACCGTGATTTCGATTTTCATCGTCATCTTCGGTCTGTTAGGTCTGGTGAGCCTGCCTATCGAGCAGTATCCTGACATCGCACCGCCGACGGTGCGCGTCTCCACCACGTATACGGGTGCAAATGCCCAGACAGTGCTCAACTCCGTCATCGCCCCTATCGAGGAGCAGATCAACGGTGCTGAGAATATGGACTACATGGTATCGTCGGCAGCCAACAACGGTTCGGCCTCAATTGAGGTGCACTTCAAACAGGGCACCGACCCCGACATGGCGGCCGTCGACGTTCAGAACCGTGTGGCCAAGGCAGCTTCATTCCTTCCTTCGGAGGTAAACCAGGTAGGTGTGATCACCCAGAAGCGTCAGACGTCGATGCTTATGGTAATCGGTATGTATGACCCCAACAACCGTTACACGACACAGTTTATCGACAACTACATGAGCATCAACATCCTGCCGCAGATCAAGCGTGTGGCCGGTGTGGGCGAGGCCATGGCCTTCGGCGCCGACTATTCGATGCGAATCTGGCTTAAGCCCGATGTCATGGCTCAGTACAAGCTGATGCCCTCCGATGTGACGGCAGCCTTGGCAGAGCAGAACATCGAGGCTGCTCCCGGTCAGTTCGGCGAGCAGGGCAACCAGAGCTTCCAGTATGTGCTCCGCTACAAGGGACGTCTCACAGACTCGAAAGAATTTGAAGACATCATCCTGCGTGCGTTGCCCAACGGCGAGCTCCTCCGCCTTGGCGACGTTGCCGACGTAGAGTTGGGACGCCTCACCTACAGCTTCCAGAACCTCAACAACGGACACCTCGGTTCGTCGGCCATCATCTTCCAGTCGGCCGGATCGAATGCAACGGCCGTAATCGAGAGCATCGAGAAGCTTATGGACCAGGCCCGCAAGGAACTTCCGGCAGGGATGGTGCTCCAGACCACGATGAGTGTCAACGACTTCCTTTTCGCATCTATCCATGAGGTTGTGAAGACCCTCA